>VERQ01000027.1 GCA_018882565.1 Candidatus Fonsibacter sp.
GATTGTGAGTTAGTAATAATAAATCTGTCTTTGGAAGTTCTGACAATTTAATTGCAGGACTAATATATCGTCTTGGACCTAATGCTAATGGACCTGCATTGGGTGAAAAGAAAGGATCTGTAATTATAGTTTTTCCACCTATTCGAATTAGAAAAGTTACATGACCAATCCAAGTGATAGTGTCTTCATTTTCTAAAGCTGCCAAACTTGGAAGAACTTTATCTTTTGGAATAACATGATCTTCAGGAATCTTAACTTTAACTGCCATTCTTTCTTTAGTGAATTTAAACCAAGGAAATTCATAATCTTCTCTTTCAATGCTTCCTTCAGGATTTCTAAAAGTTCCATCGGGTAAATGATGGTAGGGTCTAATGTAAGATTCTTCTGTTTTGAAGACTGTTTCCGGATCTTGTTTGCCACTTCTATTAGTGACAGGAACTGAAGTGCAACTTGCAAGTAACAATAATAAAAATGATAAAGATTTGTCTTTTGCTACTCTAAAGAAATTTCGTTTGTTGTTAAAAGCGTTCATGAATTTAGTTGATAAACTAATTTTATGTTATTTTGTTGTCAATTATATTAAATAAATATTACCAATGAAATCAATTGTTCCATTCATATCTATGCTTCCAAAAGCTGATATCGATCAGTGGTTAAAAATTTTAAAGAAAAAGCTTCCAAAGGAAAGAATTGTTAAATTCTCAAATTTAAAAAAATCAGATTACAAAAAAATAGATGTCGCTATTGTTGCAAACCCAAATCCAACTGAAGTTAAAAAATTAGTAAATTTGAAGTGGATCCAGAGTGTTTGGGTTGGTGTTGAAAAATTAGTTGAAAGCTTTAAGAGTGAGAGAGTTAAAATTGTTCGTCTTGTTGATCCTGAGATGAACAGAACTATGTCCGAGGCTGTATTATCTTGGGTTTTATATCTTCACCGCGATATGCATTTTTATCAAGTTCAGCAGAATAAAAGAGTATGGAAAGAGGCTGATTATATAAAGCCATCTAAAAAAATTGTCAGCATTATTGGTCTTGGAGAGCTTGGCTCAGCATCCGCTGCAAAATTAATAGAGAATGGTTTTAATGTTTGTGGCTGGAGCAGGGGTAAGAAAAATATTAGAAAAGTTAAATCATTTACAGGTGAATTAGGTTTAAAAAATATGTTAAAGCAAACGGACATTTTAGTTTGCTTAATACCCTTAACTAAAAAGACTAAATATTTACTCAATTACAAAACGCTTTCCTATTTAAAAAAGGGAGCAAGTATTATCAACTTTGCAAGAGGGGCAATCATTAATGCAAAAGATTTAGTCAAACATTTAAATTCTGGAAGAATTAAACATGCAGTGCTTGATGTGTTTGAACAAGAACCATTGCCTAAGACAAGTATTTTATGGAAACATAAAAATGTAACAGTGCTTCCTCATATTTCAGCACACACTGATATGGACACAGCATCTAGTATTGTTTGTAAAAATATTAAAATGTACCGATTAAAAAATAGAATTCCAAAATCAGTGGATATGGTAAGAGGTTATTAATTAAAGATGGAGCGCTGGATTGTCTAAGCATTTTTCTTTTAAAATGCAGGAAATAAATTCAAAAGCTTGATCAATATAATCCGTCATTAAAAACAAATTTAGATCTTCTTTATCAATTACTTTTCGCTCTACAAAATAATCAAAGTTAATAGCTTTGTTCCAATATTTTTTTCCAACCAAAACAATGGGCATTGGTTGTTGAATTCTACCCGTTTGTTTAAGAGTTAATATTTCGCTCAACTCATCCAATGTTCCATATCCACCAGGAAACATGATGGTTGCTTTTGCAGGTTGAGTTAGAAAAAATTTTCTCATAAAAAAATAATGAAACTGAAAACTTAACTCAGGTGTAATGTATTTATTATTTCTTTGCTCTTGCGGAAGTCTTATTCCAAGTCCAATACTTTTGCCTTTAGCCTCGATTGCGCCTCGGTTTGCAGCTTCCATAATTCCAGGACCACCTCCTGTTGCTATGACAAATCTATGTTGGTTTTTTGAAAATTCTTTAGCCCAAGTTGTAAACTTAAATGCTAATGATCTTGCTTGTTCGTAATATTCTGAGTTTTCAATATCAATCTCATTACTACTGTGATTGTCGTCCCTAGATTTAAATCTTGTGCTACCAAAGAAAGTTATGGTGTCCATAATTTTATGAAATTCAAACATCGATTTAACTTTTTCGTATTCTGATAAAATTCTTACAGATCGTCCTTCAGGACTTTGTAAAAATTCGCTATCTTCAAATGCTTTTGGTGGTTTATCCATTTGTGATTAAATTTTTTTGATATTCCCTTGCTTTTAATACTTCCTTATTCCATTTGATTTCAACATCATCCATAAAAATAAGATCATCCTTTTTTATATTCTTTTTAGCAACTGCACCACCTGAAAGCCCCAACGGCAGAAGGTTTTCTTTAATACTTCTTTCAGCAGTAAATAATCGACCTCTTGCAGCAAATCCTCCTTCACCATCTAATACCTCGCCAATTTTGATATCTTTTTTTGCAACACAAATAACATCTGCATTAAAATAATTTGTTTGTCCTGTTGCACGTTTATCTATTGCAATCACGTACATAGATTGAGCAAGTTCAAGACCAATATAATGGTATGGTCTCCAGATTGCAGAATAGTTTCCAGATTTATCTGTAATCATTCCATATTCTTTAAAACAATTTTTTGAATATTCATTTTGAGCTTTAATCACAATGTAAACTCCCCATCTTAAATCATTAGGAATATTATTTTTATTTTCATCAATTGAAGAAATAACTTCAACTTGTCCTTCAAAATCTAAAACTCCACCAGAAGATTTTGGAATAAGTTTATTTGCAATATCATAAACGCCAACCGGGGGATAAGTTAAACCATTCTTTGGACATTTAAGACCCGATGCATTTGCAACGGCTGCCATTTCAATTGAAGATTTATCTCCTGTCGTAAAGGAATTAAACATTTTAGGATTCATCCCAGCTTTCTTTGCCTGCTCATCCGTCATTCCATAATTTTTCCAAACGGTATCTGGTGTCGAGTATTCAAAACTTGGATGATATTTTGTTCCTTTACCAGCTCCTACTACTAAAAAACCATTTAATTTTGCCCATTCAATTTGCTCCATGATAAGCGCAGGCTGATCACCAAAAGCCATGCTGTAAATCACATTATTTTTTTTTGCAAGATCTGATAAATATTTTCCACACAGAACGTCCGCTTCAACGTTCACCATAATAATATTTTTTTTATTATTTATAACTTTGACTGCGTGTTCAGTTCCAACAATAGGATCACCCGTTGCCTCAATAAAAATATCGATGTCTTTTTTTAATGCTTCATCTAAAGAATTAGTAAAATTTATAGAATCGATTGTTTGTTGACTAAGGCCACTATTCTTGCAGTTTGATTTTGCTTTCTCAATGTTAACATCAACAATAGCTACTATTTTAATTTTTTGTAATTGATTGTATTGCGACAAAAACATGGAAATAAATTTTCCACATCCAATAAAACAAATAGAAATATCTTTATTTAGACTTTGAAGTTTCGAATATAAATACATTTGTATTTATATTTCTTTTTTTGCCGCCTCTAAAAATTCAGACATTTTCTGTCTAATCTCAGTATCTTGAATATTTTTACCTTCTAAATCTTTTTTTATTTTTTTAAAAACATCTTCATCACCTGCTTCTTGAAAATCTGATTTTATAACTTCGGTAATATAATTTTTCTTTTGTTCTTCATTTAAGTTTAAAATACTCGCCACCCAAGTTCCTAAAAGCTTATTTCTTTTTGCGCTAATTTTAAATTCAACTTCTTGATCGTTGGCGAACTTTCTCTCAAATCCTTTTTCTCTGTCATTAAAATTGTTCATGAAGTTAATATAAACTTAAATTTGGATTGAATAAAGAGGGCGTATATTGATTTGTAAAATTTATTAAAAGTACGATATAATAACTATATGCCTTTAATTATTATAGCCTTATTAGTCATTATTATCGTACTTTTAATTTTGCTTTATAGAAAAAAGTAATCTTAAAATAACTTTAATTATCTTTTAGATTTTTCTTCTTTTCTTTCTTTTATAGTTTCACGGAAAGCCTTTCTTTCTTCTACAGAAAGAATGCCGTCTTTATTTGTGTCCATTTTATTGAACATTTCTTCATGCCATTTTAGATATTCGGCTTTAGTAATTGGATCTTTCATTCCCCATTTTGGATGATCTTTTCTGTAATTTTTTTCATCCGCATGAGCAAGAGAGAAAGCACCAAGCAACATAACTGCTAGGATTGTTTTAGTTATTGTTTTCATAAGTTACCCCTTTGTTGTTTAATGTAAGTTTAGTTAAGTTTCAGACTTCTTTGTGTTCTAAAGATTGTAAAATTATAACCTTGTAAAACCTGCTATTTTTATAAGGAATAATCGTTGATTTAAGGTCTGTGGATGACTTATTATATATTCATTAATCATTACTAGTTAGGAGACATGACAACTTCAAGCAAACATCCAGAAACAATAGGTTTACACGGCGGAGATTATAGAAGCGATCCAGCAACAACATCAGTCGCAGTACCGATTTATCAAACAACTAGTTATCAATTTAACAATACAGATCATGCGGCAAATTTATTTGCCTTAAAAGAATTTGGAAACATCTACACAAGGATTATGAATCCAACAGTGGATGTTCTTGAAAAAAGAATGGCTGCTTTAGAAGGTGGAGTTGCAGCTCTAGCTGTGGGCTCAGGTCAGGCAGCATCTGCATTTTGTGTACAAAACTTATGTAAAGCTGGAGACAATATAGTTGCATCCACAGATTTGTACGGTGGAACAGTAAACTTATTTAAAAATACTTTAAAAGATCAAGGCATCGAAGTTCGTTTTGCAGACCCAATTGATCCTAAAAATTTTGAAAAATTAACAGACGATAAGACAAGAGGATATTATGGAGAGACGTGTCCAAATCCTTATCTGAGAATTTTTCCAATTAAAGAAGTTGCTGAAATTGGTAAAAAATTTGGAATACCATTAATTATGGATAACACTGCATCACCTATCATTTGCAAACCTTTAGAACATGGTGCTGCAATTGTTATGCATTCCTTAACTAAATTTATTGGTGGCCATGGAAATTCTATTGGCGGAGTAATTATTGATGGTGGAAATTTTAATTGGACTGCAAATAAAAAAAGACAGCCATTCTATAACGAACCTGATCCTTCATACGGCGGAGCTGTTTGGGGTGAAGTTGTTCCACAATTAACAGGCGCTAATATTCCATTTATTATAAGAGCAAGAGTTGTTTTGCTTAGGGATTTAGGAGCGCCATTATCACCATTTAATGCGTGGCAAATAATTCAAGGATTAGAAACTTTAGCTCTGCGTATGAAGCAACATTGTTCTAATGCTGAAAAAGTTGTTTCATATTTAACTAAACACAGCAAAGTTCAAAAAGTTATTTATCCAAGTTTATATGACGGCGAAGTGGGAAGTCGTGCTAAGAAATATTTAAATGGTGGCTTTGGAGCTTTGTGTGGCATTGAGTTAAAAGGAGGTGTTGATGCGGGTAAAAAATTTATTAACGCTTTAAAACTTTTATATCACGTTGCAAATATTGGTGATGCAAGAAGTCTTGCAATTCATCCAGCTTCTACAACGCATTCTCAGCTTTCTCCTGAAGAGCAATTAAAAGCAGGAGTTACGCCAGGGTATGTAAGACTATCAATTGGAATTGAACATCCAGATGATATTTTAGCTGATATTGATCAGGCCCTTAAAACTATTTAGATTAATTTAGAATTAATCTTTACGGTATTCGTTAGAGCTTTGTGAATAGGGCATTTGTTTGAAATTTCAAACAATCGGTTTCTTTGTTCATCAGTTAAATTACCAATAAGCTCAATTTTTCTATCAATATCACCATTATCATTTTTGTTTAGCGTGATGATAATTTTATCGAGAGGTAATTTTTTTAAACGAGCATACATTCTAAGAGTTATAGAAGTGCAAGAACCAAGCGAGGATAGTAAAAAATCGTTTGGACTTAGGCCTTTATCTGTCCCTTCAGGAAAAGATAATGGTTCATCAGCAAAAAGTTTGTGTCCTCTAACAGTTACGCTTTGTACAAAAGGGCCTGGCCCTACTTCAGAAACTGTAACGGTATTATCTTCATTAATTTCTGACATATAATTAATGAGATGATTTAAAAGATTCATAAGCTGAATCTAGAAATCCTTTAAGACTTCTTAAAAATTCAGGCTCATTAAGAAGAAAAGCATCATGACCATTATTAGTAATAATTTCAACAAAACTCACATCAGCCCCAATTGAATTTAATGCAATCAGAATTTTTTTTGACTCACTAGTTGGGTAAAGCCAATCTGTTGAGAAAGAAATTAAGCAATGTTTAATTTTTGCATCTTTAAATGCATTTGCAAGCACGCCATTATTCTCACGATATAAATCAAAATAGTCCATAGCGCGCGTTAAATATAAATAGCTATTTGCATCAAAGCGATCGACAAAAGCATTACCTTGATACTTTAAATAACTTTCAACTTGAAAGTCAGCATCAAAAGTAAATTTAAAATCACCTGTCTGCTGAAGTTTTCTTCCAAATTTTTCCTGCAATCCTTTTTCAGACAAATAACTAATGTGACCTGCCATACGGGCAACGGATAATCCTTTTCTAGGATTTTTATTTAATTTTAAATAATCTCCATTGCTCCACTCAGGATCAGCCATAATTGCCTGACGCGATAATTCATTGAATGCAATATTTTGTGCAGAGTGACTTGCTGTGCACGCAATTGGAATCGCTGAATAAGTTCTATCAGGATAAGATGAGCAAAACTGAAGAACCTGCATTCCGCCCATTGAACCACCTAAGACTGCTAAAGTTTTTTCAATTTGAAAATGATCAAGTAGTAGAACTTGCGCATTAACCATATCTTTGATGGTAACTAATGGAAAAGTGTTACAATAAAATTCTTTAGTTTTAGGATTAATAGATGTTGGGCCCGATGTTCCCATGCAACCACCTAAAACATTTGCGCAAATTATAAAATATTTATTTGTATCAACTGCTTTGTTAGGGCCGATTGCTGTGACCCACCAACCATCTTTTCCTGTAATAGGATTAGTTCCCGTTGCAAATTGATCTCCACTTAGTGCATGAAATACTAAAATAGCATTATCCTTATCTGGGTTTAAAGTTCCAAAAGTTTCATAGGCAATTGTAAAGCCATCTAGAACCTGACCCGACTCTAATTGTAGAGGTTTTTTTATATCTAAAGTTTTAATTTTACTTTTATCTATAATCATTTAATCCAATCTGGACATGGCAGTCCTTTTGATTTTAAAAACTCACGATTAAATAATCGGCTTGCATATCTAGTTCCGACATCACATAAAATTGTAACTATAATTTTGTTTGGTCCCATTTTCTTTCCAAGTTCAATTGCTCCTGCAACATTTATTCCAGATGAACTACCAAGACACAATCCATCATCACGCAGCAAATCAAACACAATATTTAAAGCATCAGTATCATTAATTTGAAAGGCATCATCTAGTAAAGCACCCTCATAATTCTTTGTTATTCTTGATGTTCCAATACCTTCAGTAATTGAACTTCCGTTCATCACTAATTTTCCAGTTTTAAAATGGCTATAAAGAGCAGAACCATGGGGATCACTTACTGCAATTTTAATATTTTTGTTATGCTTCTTTAGACCAATCGAAACACCAGAAATTGTACCACCTGTTCCTGAGGCGCAAACAAAACCATCTATTTCACCATTGGTCTGAGTCCAAATTTCTTCAGCAGTTGTTTCAATATGAGCCAATTGATTGATTGTATTATCAAATTGATTTCCCCAATAACCACCAATGTCATCGGCAACTTTCTTTGCATGTTTCACATAATTATTTGGATTATCATATGGAACAGCCGGAACTTCAATTAGCTCAGCACCCAGTTGTCTTAAGGTATCCTTCTTTTCTTTTGATTGAGTGTCTGGAATTACAATAATTGTTTTAATACCAAGTTCTTTTGCAATTAATGCAATTCCAATTCCAGTGTTGCCGGCAGTTCCTTCAACAATCGTTCCACCCTTTTTTAATTTACTATTTTTAATTGCATCATTTAAAATATAAAGCGCAGCTCTATCCTTTACAGATTCTCCAGGATTTAAGAATTCTGCTTTACCATAAATCTTGCATCCAGAAATTTCTGACGCCTTCTTTAAATAAATTAAAGGAGTATTTCCAATTTTACTTATTAAGTTTGTTGTAGTCATTTAAATTTTTAATTAAATTTATATTTTTTTCTAAGTAGCCAGCCTAAATACAAACCAGCTCCACAAAATATTAAAAATATCCAACCAGATAATGATGCTGCCATAATACCTGATAATAAAGTTCCAACTGTGCAACCAAGTGCAATCATAGACCCAAATCCCATTAATATTCCACCAACAAATGATCGTACACTTTCTTTAATTTTAGGAATTTGAATTTTAAAATCACCCGAGAATGTTGCAAGAGCGAAAGAACCAAGCACTAAACCAAAAATAAATAAACCATTATTAGACCAGAATGTTTCTTTAACAATTGTTAAACACCCTCTCAAAGTATCTAAGCCCTCAAGACGCGCTGGCAAAATATTAAAATAGTTAGCGCTTGTTCTTGCTATACTTCCAATCTCAGCTGTTACACCTAGAGGAGATATTCTTAAGAATGCAACAGTTGCAATTAGCGCAACTAAAATTCCACCAACATAAGTTGGCCATTTTATTTGCCACCATTTTTTAATTTTACTTACTTCTTTTTGTTTTTTATGAAATTTTAAAAGTAATAATGCTATGAAAATTAACAATGTAATTTGCAAAATAATTGATCCTTTATACCCAAGATAATGAGGGAACCAAACTAGAGGAGCCTGTTGAATTGCTTTAAGATAAAGAAAGTTCCAACTTAAAAAGGCTAAAACAAACCCAATTATAATTCCAATGAATGTAATTAATGCAGATAATAGACCCTCACCAAATCTATAAAGTTGAGCACTAATGCATGAACCAGCAATGGCCATTCCAAGACCAAAGCTAAAAGAACCTAATACTAAAACCCAACTAACAGGGGCTATATGAGCATTTGGAGGAAGACGAGGTGCCGCTGGATCAATAAGGAAAGCACCAAATATTAAATGATAACCTAATGTTCCAACAACAAGAGCAACAACAATTCCAAGCAATCCTTTTGCATTTTTTAATTCAATAAAATCTTTGCCTATACAATAAAAACAAAATCTACTTCTTTGCAAAACCGCACCAAAGGCAATTCCAAGCCATAAAGATAAAGAAAGGGCAGTGCCGCCTTGTAAATTTTCAATTCGAGAATTTAATATGAAAGCAATAATAAGTATTACAACTATTCCTAAAAAATTTTTAAAAGCAGGAATATTATTATTTAGCTGATAATTTATTTTTTTCATTTTAACTCCTAAAATAAAAAAAATAGCGGTACAAATAGTACCGCTATTTCACAATAGTAAAAATTTACTAAATTCTAGAAAGATAACAAGTAGCGATTTAATTCGCTAATTATTTATTATTTTCCAGCCCAAACAGTTCCAGCTGTATTAATTATTGGGTTACCAACAGAATTTCCATATTCTGTCCATGAACCGTCATAATTTTTTACATTGTAACCTAGAATTTTACTTAGTGCGAACCAAGTATGACTAGAACGTTCTCCAATTCTGCAATATGTAATAATTGGTTTTTTCCCATCTATACCAACCGCTCCATAAACTTTTTTAAGTTCTTCTGCAGATTTAAATGTTCCATCTTCAGCAACAGCTTGTCCCCAAGGAACATTTACTGCACCTGGAATATGACCAGCTCTAATTGCTAATTCTTGTATGCCTGCTGGGGCAATTACTTTTCCGCTAAATTCATCTGGCGATCTAATATCAACTAACGATATGTCAGATTTTTTATTAGCTACAGCAACAACATCAATTAATCTTGCTCGTAAAGCATTATTAGCATCAGATACTTTTATATTTCCAGCAGAAACTTGAGTTGCTAGTGGAGTTAAAGGTCTTTTTTCTGCTTCCCATTTTTTTCTTCCACCATCAAGTAACTTAACATTTTTTACTCCGTAAATATCAAACACCCAAGCACCCCACGCAGCAAACCAGTTATTGCTATCTCCGTAGATTACAATTGTGCTGTCATTATTAACGCCTGCTTGACGAAGTAATTTTTCAAAATTTTCTTTGCTAGCGATATCTCTTTTTACAGGATCCACTAAATCAGTGTGCCATTTAAAATTTACTGCACCTTGAATATGACCTCTTTCGTATACTCCAGTATCGACACTTACTTCAATCAATCGAAGTTTAGGGTTGTTAAGATTTTTTTCTAACCAATCAGTAGTTACTAAAAAATCACTTGGAGCCGCAACTACTGGAGCCGTAAATAACAAAGCCCAAAGTAGAACAACTTTTTTAATTAGTTTCATTTTGTATTTCCTTTTGCATTAATTTTTTAATGTGGTGATGATTTAGTATTTATTTCTGTTTTATTCAATATTTGCAGAAAAATAAGTTAAAAATTAGCTTTTAAGAGACTAAAAGTAGTATTTTATTTTAAATATGATATTTATATCAGAATAAAATCATATGAATGAGATAGATAAAAAAATATTATCCCAACTTCAAGAGGATGCAGATATTCCAATTGCCGAATTGTCCAAGAAAGTGAACCTTTCAGCCACTCCATGCTGGGCTCGAATTAATAAGCTATATAAAGAGGGTTATATAAAGAAGAAAGTTGCTGTCGCAGATCGTAATAAGCTTAATCTTAAAACTGTAGCTTTTGTCTCTATCAGAACCAATCAACATAATATGGAGTGGGCCAAAAAGTTTATAGGCATTATAAGCTCTATGCCTGAAGTTGTTGAATTTTATAGATTAAGCGGGAGTATTGATTACTTATTAAAAGTGCTCGTTCCAACCATGGAAGAATACAATAAGTTTTATACTAAGCTCACAGATCAAATAGACATCTTTTCAGTAGCAACTTCTTTTTCAATGGAAGAGATAAAACAAACATCAAGCCTTCCGTTAAATTACGTCTAAATAATTATGCATCCAATGCATATGTTTCAAATGCATAGCGTGTCATGCAAGCAACACACTGCTGTTATTTGTATTTAGATCTTCATTAAGTATGAAATTTATATAGAAGTTCTATCATTAACTAATTTAATTATTAAGGAAAAAAAATGAATAAAAAAATAATTCTTTCTTTTTTTGCTTCTTTGCTTTTTTTATCGCAAGCAGCAAATGCAGAAATTAAAATTGGAAAAGGTTCTTTAACATTCAATGCTGGAGTAGCTAGCGGATATGTATTCAGAGGAATTGAACAAAATAAAGCTCAACCATCACCATTCGCAGGCGCTGACTTTACTCATCCACTAGGAG
>VERQ01000028.1 GCA_018882565.1 Candidatus Fonsibacter sp.
AAATACACCGTCTAATAAAATTAAATTAAATCTTAGAGTTAATAAAGTTGCACGCATTCAATATTTACAAGATTTTTTCTTTCATAAGTTAACTTTATTTTTTGCTTCTTTAGTTTTGATAGTTTTACTTGGAATTATTATTTCATTAGTTATTAGTGCATGGCCAACTTTAAAGGAGTCTGGCATAGGCTTTTTTTTTAAAAATGAGTGGAATGTAGTTAACTCTAAATTTGGGGGTTTATCATCAATTTATGGAACCTTAGTTACCTCAATAATAGCATTATTAATTGCCGTACCCATAAGTTTTGGAATTGCAGTTTTTTTAACAGAAACATGTCCTATTTGGTTGAGAAGACCTTTAGGAATAGCTATTGAGATGTTAGCTGCCATTCCCTCTATTATTTATGGAATGTTTGGACTGTTTGTTTTTGCTCCAATATTTGGAGATTATATTCAGCCTGCCCTTAACTCTAGTTTAGGACAAATTCCTTTTATTGGTATTTTATTTTCAGGACCTCAAAATGGAATAGGAGTCCTTTGCGCAGGCATAATTTTATCATTTATGATTATTCCATTTATAGCTTCTGTAATAAGAGATGTTTTTTCAATCGTCCCACCTATATTAAAAGAGTCAGCTTATGGAATAGGATGTACTACTTGGGAGGTTGTAACAAGAATTGTTCTTCCTTATACAAGAGTAGGTGTTGTTGGTGGGGTAATGCTTGGTTTAGGAAGAGCATTAGGTGAAACAATGGCAGTTACATTTGTAATTGGTAATGCGCATAGAATTAATGCTTCATTATTTTCTCCAGGATCATCTATAGCATCAACTCTTGCAAATGAATTTGGTGAAGCAGAGCCAGGATTACATTATGCTTCGTTATTTGCTCTTGGACTTACTCTTTTTATAATAACATTCGCAGTGCTTTTTGCTGCAAAACTAATGTTAGCTAACATTGATAAGAAAAAAGGAGTTAAGAGTTAATGAAGAATATCAAAATTTATAATAGCAGAAAAAGATCAAACTTTATTGGTCTATCTCTTTCCATGATAGCGATGACATTAGGAATGATAGCATTAACTTGGATCTTATTTGTACTAATTTCTAAAGGATTTTCAGCATTTAATTCTAATTTTTTCTTTAATAGTACACCAGCAGCTGGTTCGGCCGGAGGAGGATTAGCAAATGCAATTGTTGGAAGTTTAATGATAGTTGCTTCTTGTACATTAATTAGTACTCCAATTGGAATTTTAGCTGGAGTTTATCTGTCAGAGTATGGAGATAGAAGTAAAATTGCAAATATTACTAGATTGGTTACAGATGTAATGTTGTCTGCTCCTTCAATAGTAATTGGATTATTTGTTTATGCAATTTACGTATCTAAAGTTAAGCACTTTTCAGGATTTGCAGGAACTATTGCATTGTCTTTATTAGCAGTGCCTGTGATTGTGAAAACAACAGAAAATATTTTACGATTAGTTCCCAATACTTTGAGAGAAGCCGCGTATGCTTTGGGAGCTCCAAAATGGAAAGTATCTATTACAGTGATCTTAAAGGCAGCTAAAAGTGGCGTTATTACAGGTGTCCTGCTTGCTGTTGCGCGAGTTAGTGGAGAAACAGCCCCATTGCTATTTACTGCTCTAAATAATCAATTTTTTTCAACAGATATGAACAAACCTATCTCAACTTTGCCAGTTGTGATTTATCAATTTGCTATGAGTCCTTATGTAAATTGGATAAATTTAGCTTGGGGCGGAGCGTTATTAATTACATTAACTGTGCTTGGATTAAATATTTTTGCAAGAGTTTTTTTTAGGGAAAAAAGATGATTCAAAAAAATATAGTTGTAAAAAACGCAATTGAGGTTCGTAATTTAAATTTTTTTTATGGAAAGTTTCAGGCTTTAAAAAATATTAACCTGAATATTGTTGAAAAAAAAATTACAGCTTTTATAGGGCCTTCTGGTTGCGGAAAATCAACTCTCCTTAGAGTTTTTAATCGAATGTATGATTTATATCCAGAACAAAAGGCAGAAGGCGAAGTAAAACTTTATGGTGATAATATTTTACATCCTAAAAGAGATTTAAATTTGTTAAGGGCAAAAGTTGGAATGATTTTCCAAAAACCAACTCCATTTCCAATGTCGATTTATGATAATATTGCGTTTGGAGTTAGGCTTTATGAAAATTTAAAAAAACAAGATATGGATGCTCGAGTTGAGTGGGCTTTAAAAAAAGCAGCATTATGGAATGAAGTTAAAGATAAGATGAAACAAAGTGGATTGTCCTTATCAGGTGGACAACAGCAAAGATTATGTATCGCAAGAGGTATCGCAGTAAAACCTGCGGTTCTTTTATTAGACGAGCCTACATCAGCATTAGATCCAGTATCTACAAGTAAAATTGAAGAATTAATTTATGAATTAAAAAATGATTATACAGTAATTATTGTGACACATAATATGCAGCAAGCAGCCAGAGTTTCAGATTCAACAGCATTTATGTATTTAGGCGATCTAGTAGAGTTTAATGAAACAAAAAAGATTTTTTTAAAACCAGATCGAAAAGAAACTGAAGATTATATTACGGGACGTTTTGGCTAATGGAGATTTTGTTATGAAAAATAAAAAATTATCTTTGACAATATTTAATTCAACCTATAGATGTAAATAACTATGAGCGAACATATAGTTAAGTCGTACGAAGAGCAGTTGCAAAACTTAACGAATACTATTGTTAAGATGGGAGGTCTTGCAGAAAGTCAATTTGCAAATTCAGTTAATGCTCTCTTAAAAAGAGACGAAGATTTAGCAGATAAGATTGCAGGAAAAGATCTTAAGATGAATGAGTTTGATATTAAAATTGAAAACCAAGTTATAGATCTTATTGCACTAAGACAACCTATGGGAATTGATTTGAGAGAAACTGTTTCTTCAATGAGAATTTCATCTGAGCTGGAAAGAATAGGAGATCTTGCAAAAAATATTGCAAAAAGAGCAAGATACTTAGAATTTGATATCCCAGCAAATATAGCGGATTCATTAAGACGAGCAGCCAATGTAGTAGAGAAAAATTTAAAAGACGTATTAGATGCTTATTCTAAAAGAGACAAAGATATTGCTTACAGAGTTTGGAATAGTGATCTTGAAATAGACAAGCTTGTAAATTTTGCAATGGATGAATTGTTAAAATTTATGAAAAGCAATAAAAAAAATTTAGAACTGTCGACCCATTTATTATTTGCTGCAAAGCATATGGAAAGAGTGGGTGATCATGTTTCAAATATTTCTGAGAATGTTTACTTTTTAGTTACAGGAGATCAGATTAAAGGAACAAGATCAAAAGGAGAAAAATCCTCATCGACAAGAAATTAAATATGTCAGCCAATATTTTTCTTGTTGAGGATGAAAAGCCGATTATCACTTTATTGCAGTATAATCTTGAAAAAGAAGGCTATAAAGTTAATTTTGCAGAAACAGGCGAAGAGGCAATTCAAAATATAAAAAAAAATATTCCAGATCTTATAATATTAGACTGGATGCTTCCTGATTTTTCTGGAATTGAAGTTTGCAAGCAAATTAAAAAAATTAATAAATTAAAAAGTATACCGGTGTTAATGCTCACAGCAAAAAGCGAAGAGGAAGATAAAGTTAGAGGCTTTGAGTCTGGAGTAGACGATTATGTCACCAAGCCATTTAGTTATAAAGAAATTTTATTAAGAGTTAAATCATTATTAAAAAGAATTAAACCTTCTCTTATTGAAGATGTTTCTACATTTCAAGATTTAAAAGTTGATCGTATTACAAGAAGAATTTATAGAGCTGACAAAGAAATTAAAGTTGGACCAACTGAATTTAGATTATTAGATTTTTTAATTAAAAGCCCACAAAGAGTTTATTCTAGAGAACAATTACTAAATAATATTTGGGGAAATGAAATTAATGTTGAAGCTAGAACAGTGGACGTGCACATTCGAAGACTTAGGAAAGCTATCAACATTGAAGGTTTGCCAGAACTTATTAGAACCGTGAGATCTTCTGGTTATTCTTTAGATATTTAAATCTAAGATTATTTACACTAATTAAGCAGATTTAATTTTCTTTTCAAAAAATTCTGGAAGCTCTTCTGTTCCTTTTGTATTTTTATCTTCTTCTTCGTTTTTCCATCCCTTAGGCTGGTAAGCGTGAAGAACGTGCAATTTACAGTAAACTCTTTCTTCCATAGGATTTCTTCCACAGAAGTAAAAGTTAGCTTCATCTGGATGTCCAATAGGCCATCTACAAGTCTTTTCGTTTAAATTTTCTAAACTAGTCGGATTTTCAGGCTCAAAATCTTTTTCAATAACAATAGCTCTAAGGCCACGAGGTTTTCTTAATCTCTTTAAAGGAACGCTATTTTTATGATGAAATTTGTTTTCACTCTTTTGAATATAAATATTTCTAGAATGAGATCTGCCAGCAAGTCCAAGACGGTGTGATTTACCAATGACAGCATTTCTAGAAATACCATCTCCTAGCATTGCAGCAATTTGGCTCGCAGTATGACCTTCGTTCCAAAGTTTTTTTAACTGCTCAGTTTTTTCTGGTGTCCATCCCATAAAAGCTGGTTAAATACTATATGTAGTCTAAGCTAAAGTAAATTATACTATATATAGGTTAAAAAAGTGTAGATAAATCAGTGATTTATTTAATTTACATAAATTTATCCACATTTATCTATATATTTTAATAATAGTTAAAAATATGAACGCAATTAAAGATTATAAAATTAGAATTCCACAAGTCATATCCATTAATTGGATTGGATTTTATACGCTTTATAAAAAAGAAATTTTAAGATTTTTGAACGTTTGGATCCAAACAATTTTTTCACCTGTAGTGACGTTAATACTTTTTTTAGCTGTTTTCACAATAGCTTTAGGACTTAATAGAAATAATATTTTAGGGCATGATTATGGAGTATTTATATTGCCAGGTTTAATTTGCATGCAGATTTTACAAAATGCATTTGCAAATACTTCTTCATCATTGATGATTGCAAAAGTTCAGGGGAATATTGTCGATATATTATATCCACCACTTAGCCCTATGGAAGTAACAGCTGCAATGCTTTTAGGAGCAATTACAAGAGGTTTGATTATTGGATTCTTTTCAGTTTTAATTATTATTCCGTTTGCGCATGTTCCTGTTCATAATGTTTTTATAATTCTTTTCTTTGCATTACTTGGGTCATCAATGCTCGCTTGTTTAGGATTTATTACAGGATTATGGGCTCAAAAGTTTGATAATATGGCGACCGTTACAAACTTCATCATTATTCCTTTATCGTTTTTATCAGGAACTTTTTATTCTATACAAAATCTACATTCAGTATTTTATTATATTAGTCACGCAAATCCCTTCTTTTATGCAATTGATGGATTTAGATATGGATTTTTAGGACAAGCTGATGGATCTATTGTTATAGGATTCTTTTATTTAACATTTATCAATTTAGCTTTATGGGTAATATGTTATATCCTTTTTAAAAAAGGATATAGAATTAAAAGCTAATTTCCATGAGTTCAATATTAGGCACATATAAAAGAAGAGAAGTTTCTTTTTCAGAAGGAAAAGGAACTTACCTTACATCAACTACAGGAGAAAAATATTTAGATTTCGTCTCTGGTATTGCTGTAAACTCATTAGGCCATTGTCATCCTCATTTAGTTGAGACTATAAAAAAACAATCAGAAAAATTGTGGCATGTATCTAATGCATTTACAATTCCTGAACAGGAAAGATTAGCTAAAAGATTAACTGATAATACTTTTGCTGACTTTGTTATATTTGTAAATTCAGGAGCAGAGGCAACTGAAACAAGTATTAAAGTTGCAAGAAAATATTTTTTTGAAACTGGCCAGCCTGAAAGAAATAGAATTATTACTTTTGAAGGTGCTTTTCATGGAAGAACTTTAGCTTCTTTATTTGCAGCGAATAATAAAGAACACACTTTAGGATTTGGTCCTAAAGTTGATGGTTTTGATCAAGTTCCATTTGGAGATCATGAGGCTTTAAAAAAAGCGATCACAAAAAATACCGCTGCAATTATGCTTGAAACGGTTCAAGGAGAGGGCGGAGTTAGAGTTGTTCCAGATTATTGCTTGAAGCCTTTAAGAAAGCTTTGTGATGACAATGGAATTTTACTCATTTTAGATGAGGTTCAGTGTGGGATTGGAAGATCTGGAAAATTTTTTGCATTTGAGTGGGCTAATATTGTTCCTGACATTGTTCCTATTGCAAAAGGAATTGGTGGAGGCTTTCCAATAGGCGCATGCTTAGTTAGTAAAAAAGTTGCAGTTGGAATGAAGCCCGGATCACACGGAAGTACATTTGGAGGAAATCCTTTAGCGATGAGCGTTGGTAATGCAGTATTAGACATTATTTTACAAAAAGGATTTTTAGAAAACGTTCAAGAGGTTGGCAATTATTTTGAGACAAAATTAAAAGAAGTACAAAAAAAATATAGTAATGTTATTGAACAAGTAAGAGGCATTGGTCTTTTAAGAGGAATTAAGTTAAAAGTAGATAATAATAAGTTTTTAGATCATTTATTTCAAAATAAGATGCTAGCAGTAAAAGCTGGCGATAACGTCGTAAGATTATTACCACCACTTATTGTTGAAAAAAAAGATATTGATGAAGCAATAAAAATAATCGAAAAAACTTGCTCTGAATTTTAATTATGAAACATTTTTTAGATTTAAGTCTGATTGATAAAAAAGACTTAAGACAGATTGTCGAAAATTCTAAGACTAGAAAAAAGAATAGAAATAATAAAGGCAAAGTTCTTGTTGATAAAGACAATCCTTTAGAAGGAAAGATGCTGCTTATGGTTTTTGAAAAACCATCTACGAGAACAAGATTATCCTTTGATTTAGCAATGAGACAGCTAGGTGGACAGACGATTGTCATTAATTCTGAAAATTTGCATGTGGGTATCGGAGGAGAGACAATTGAAGATACAGCAAGAATCTTTTCTGTTTTCTCAGATATTATTATGCTTAGAACTTTTGAACATAGTACTTTATTGAAATTCTCAAAGCTTCTTACAGTACCTATTATCAATGGACTAACTAACGATAGTCATCCTTGTCAGATTTTGAGCGATGTTATGACATTTGAAGAAATCAAAGGGTCTATCCAAGGTAAAAAAATCGCTTGGGTCGGAGATGGTAATAACGTTACTAATTCTTTAATGGAAGCAGCCACACAATTTGATTTTGAATTAAAAATTGCATGTCCAAAAGATTATATGCCATCAAAAAAAGTTATTGATTGGGCCAAAAAGAAAAAAGCAGATATTGAGATAGTGCATGATGCAAAAGAAGCAGCTGATAATGCAGACTGTATTATGACTGATAAATGGATTTCTATGGGTGATAAAGGAAATTTAAGTAAAAAAAGAAAAGCATTTAAGAATTTTCAAGTTAATGAAAAATTAATGAAAATTGCAAAAAAAGATGCAATTTTTATGCATGATTTACCTGCACAAAGAGGAGAAGAAGTAAGTGCAGGTGTCATTGATGGTAAGCAATCAGTGGTGTGGCAACAAGCTGAAAATAGACTGCATTGTCAAAAGGGAATTATTGAGTGGTGTTTAAAAAGTAAATGATTGAAAGAGCAATTGTTTTAGCTGCAGGCTTTGGAAAAAGAGTTCTTCCGCTTACAAATACTACGCCAAAACCATTACTAAAAATTAACAACATTAGTCTACTAGAGAATACTTTAAATTTTTTAAAAAAATCTGGAGTAAAAAGTTTTGCAATTAATACTCATCATTTAGGAGATCAAATAGTAGCTTTTGTTGAAAAGAATAAAAATATTTATGATATTAAAATTTTTAAAGAGCAAGAAATCCTTGGTACAGGTGGCGGAATTCGAAATGCATTAGATTTTTTTCAAGACAAGCCTTTTATCTCTATTAACAGTGATACAATTTGGTCTGATGAATATTTATCACCTTTAAAAAATTTATATAAAAATTTTAGCCAGCATAATGCTAACTCCGGACTTTTAATGATTAAGAGAGAGAATAGTTTTGATAAAACTTTAAAAGGCGATTTTACTATAAAATCAGAACCTTTTTTATTTAGAGAACCTGGAGATACTAATAATTTAATTTTTACAGGCTGTCAGATTATTAATCCTATTTTATTAAAAAATAAAAAAAATGAAAATTTTTCAATTCAGCCAGTTTGGGATGAAGCAATTGCTAATAAAAAAATGGTTGGAGAGGTCGCGCAAAATATATTTTATCACGTAACGGATTTGCAAATTTACGAGAAACTAAAACAATTGGATCTTATTCGTTAATTAAGATTTTTTTAGCTCTTTTTTTATCAAGATATAAATAATTTGATAAACTCATATCTTCATTAAATGTAATATGAATTGGATTCCCAGTTGGAATTTCTAATTCAACAATCGATCCATCAGTAATATTGAATATTTTTTTACAAAGTGATCTTAAGCTATTACCGTGTGCTGAGATGATTACATGTTTTTCTTTTTTTAAAATAGGTAAAATATTTTTTTCATAATAAGGAATAACTCTTTTAAAAGTATCTTTTAAAGATTCAGCATCAGGAATTAAATTCTTATCAATATTTTTATAAATTGGATAATGGACGGGATGGTCAGGGTTGCTTTTGTCCATCGGTGGGGGAGGAATATCGTAACTTCTTCTCCAAATTTTTACCTGTTGTTCACCATGTTTCTTCGCAGTTTCTTCTTTATTAAGACCTTGTAGAGCTCCATAGTGTCTTTCATTTAACTCCCAAGCTTTAAATATATTTTTGATACTTAGATCTAATTTTTTATTTATTTCTTCTAAAGTTAAAATTGCTCTTTTTTGAAAAGAAGTGAATGCAAAATTAAAATTGATTTTAAGATTTTTAATTAAAGAACCTGCTTGCTGCGCCTCTTCTATTCCTTGTTTAGTAAGCTCAGCATCATACCATCCTGTAAATCTATTTTCTAAATTCCACTGACTTTGACCGTGCCTTACTAAAATTAAATTATACATTTTTTATTATTTAAATTGTGATACTAAAAAATTATGAGTAATTATAAATTATTTTACATGACTTGTAAGAATAAAATTGAAGCAAATAAAATCGCTTATGATCTTGTTAAAAAAGATCTAGTTGCCTGCACAAATATTATTCCAAGTGTTAAATCTTATTTTAAATGGGATAAGAAAAAAATTAACATTATAAAAGAAAGCATTCTTATTGGGAAAACCGTAAAGAAAAACATGAACAAAATTATTACTCATGTAAAAAAAATTAGCTCGTACGAATGTCCTTGCATTGTTTTTGTAGATATAAAGAACGGTAATAAAGATTTTCTAAGTTGGATTAAAAGCTCTACCAAATAAAATTATTTAAACTAAGTTTAGTTTAATGATTCGAAATAGATTTAAATTTTTATTATATTTATCTCTTTTGTTTATCACTTCTTGTATTTCGGCACCAAGAGACACCTCAAATACATGTTTAATGTTTACTGATAATTATTTTTGGTACAAATTTGTAAAAAATTCAGAGAAAAAATGGGGAGCGCCCGTAGAGTTGCAGATGGCAATCATTCAAAGAGAATCTGATTTTGATTGGTTAGCAGCACCTGAATGGGACAAGTTATTTAAAGTTATCCCCTATAAAAGAAAATCGAGCGCATTTGGATATTCTCAAGCAATCAATAAAACTTGGGACCAGTTTGTGCGAGAAACAAATCAACCGCTTGCTCTTAGAATAAGCTTTAATGATTCAGTAGATTTTATTGGTTGGTATATTAACAAGAGTAGTCAGCTATTAAAAATTTCAAAAGATGATTATTTTAAACAATATATTGCCTATCATGAGGGTTGGGGAAATTTTAAAGATTATAAAAAATCACCAAAAGTCATTCCTTATGCAAGAGAGGTTGATAGGGTTGCCAAAAAATATAGAGCACAACTTAACCAGTGCAAAAATCAATTAACGACGAATAAGTATTTTATTTACTAGAAGATTCTTTTAATTGTTTTTCTAGTTCAATCTCAACCGCATCCATTCTTCCAGTATTTTTTCCAATAATTAAATACATCACAGGGATTACATAAAGAGTAAAAAGAGTTGCAAAAATCATTCCCATAAAAATAACAATACCAACCGTTGCTCTGCTCGCAGCACCTGGGCCAGTTGCTATAATTAATGGAACGACACCTATAATAGTTGCAACCGAAGTCATTAAAATAGGTCTTAATCTAACTCTGCATGATTCAATAATTGCCTCTTTTAATTGTAAACCCTGAGTTCTTAATTGATTTGCAAATTCTACAATTAAAATACCATTCTTGGCGGCGAGACCTATCAATACAATTAATGCAATTTGACTATAAATATTTAATGAACTACCGATTATCCAAAGCCCAATAATTCCACCGAGGATAGCAAGGGGAACGGTCAACATGATAGTTAATGGATGTCTCCAGCTTTCAAATTGTGCAGCTAAAGATAAATAAGCAGTGAATAATGCAAGTATGAAAATAAAATAAATATCAGAGCTTGTGTTTTTAAATTCCAAAGATTCACCTTTATAATCAATTCTAGCAGTTGCTGGTAATTTTTCTTTTGTGATACCTTCTAAATAAGTAAGTGCTTCGCTAATAGTATAACTGCCAACTAATCTTGCAGAAATAGTAACCGCTCTTTGTCTGTTATATCTATTTAAAGATGTGTAAGTAGATTCCTCATAAAAAGTTGCAACGCTTGTAAGAGGAACTAATTTTCCAGAATTAGATCTAACAGCTACTTTATTTAAATTAGAAGGTTCTCTTCTATTCTTAACATCTGCTTGTAGCATTACAGAATATTCTCTTCCGTCTTTTGTATATTTTGTAACTTCCTTAGAGCCAAACATTGTTTCAATAGTTTTTGCTATGGAATCAACTGAAACACCAAGGTCTGCAGCTTTGTCTGTGTTAATTTTAATTTTTAACTGAGGTTTTGTTAGATCCAAATCATCGTCTACGTTAACTAAATTTTTATTTTTTACGATTTCTGATTTTAATATTTCTTTCCATTTAATCAGTTCTTCGTAAGTATTTCCTTTTAATACAAATTGAATTGGTTTTTCACCAGCACCACCTCTTAGACCTTGAGGCATAATTGGAAATGCTTTAACGCCAGGGAAAGAATTTAGTTGTTGGAATATTCCACCTAAATTTTCGTTAGAGAATTTTTTTCTTTTACCCCAATCTTCTAGCAGAATTACTAAAAAACCAGTGTTTACTTGATCAATACCACTTTGAAATCCAGGCACTCTTACTAAAATCTCTCTATAAAGACCTTTTCCTAAGTCTTTTAAAAATATTTTTTCTATATTTTCAGTTTTTTCTTTAGTGTAGTCAAATCCTGAACCATCGGGAGCCTGAATTACAACATAGAAC
>VERQ01000029.1 GCA_018882565.1 Candidatus Fonsibacter sp.
AATGTTATTAACAGATAGAAACTTTGGAACAGCTTTTTTTGAACCCAAAGGAGGAGGAGATCCTGTTCTATTTCAACATTTATTTTGGTTCTTTGGACATCCAGAGGTTTATATTATGATACTTCCAGGCTTTGGAATGATTAGTCATATTATTTCAACTTTTTCAAAAAAACCTATTTTTGGATATCTTGGTATGGCTTATGCAATGGTATCTATCGGAGTTGTAGGTTTTGTTGTTTGGGCTCACCACATGTACACAGTTGGCCTAAGCGTAGATACAAAAGCATACTTTGTTTTTGCAACTATGATTATCGCAGTGCCTACAGGAATTAAAGTATTTTCATGGATTGCCACAATGTGGGGAGGTTCTATAACTCTTAAAACACCAATGCTTTGGGCTATTGGTTTTATATTTTTGTTTACAGTTGGAGGCGTTACGGGAGTTGTTCTTGCAAATGCTGGAGTTGATACATCATTTCACGACACTTATTATGTAGTAGCTCATTTCCATTACGTGCTTTCACTGGGAGCGGTATTTTCGATATTCGCAGGATTTTATTATTGGTTTGGTAAAATGTCTGGATATGAATATTCAGAAATTTTAGGAAAAATACATTTTTGGCTAACATTTGTAGGAGTAAATCTAATTTTCTTCCCTCAACATTTTTTAGGATTAGCAGGAATGCCACGAAGATATGCTGATTATCCAGATGCTTACGCGGGATGGAACTATGTCTCCTCTGTTGGTTCTTATATTTCTGCATTTGGAGTTTTAATCTTTTTAGCATTAGTTGCGCATGCATTTATCAGAGGAAAAAGAGTTCCTGATAATCAATGGGGAGAAGGTGCGACTACGTTAGAATGGACTTTAAGCTCACCACCTCCATTCCATCAGTTTAATGAACTGCCTAAAATTAAATAATTAAATAAAGTGTACAAAACCACATTTGCTAATTATCAAAAAAGTAAAAATTTTTTAGTTCTTAAAAATTTTTACAATTTAATGAAACCAAGAGTTATGTCTCTTGTAGTTTTTACTGCTCTTGTAGGCTTAATTATTTCAAATAAGGAGGTAGATTTTTTAACATCAGCTTCAGCATTATTTTTTGTAGCGTTAGGTGCTGGCGCGGCCGGTGCACTTAATATGTGGTACGACTCAGAAATTGATGCCGTGATGTCTCGCACATGTTTAAGACCAATTCCACTTGGTAAAATTTCAAACACGCAGGCATTATATTTTGGAGTTTTTTTAAGCGTAATCTCTATTGTGGGATTGTATTTAGTTTCAAATATCTTGTCAGCTTCAATACTGGCTATTACTATCGGTTTTTATATTTTTATTTATACAATTTGGCTAAAGAGAAGAAGCGTACAGAATATAGTAATAGGAGGAGCGGCAGGAGCATTTCCACCAGTTATAGGTTGGGCTATTGCCAATAATAGTTTATCGATTGAGCCAATAATTTTATTTTTAATTATATTTTTTTGGACTCCATCTCATTTTTGGTCATTATCTTTATATAAATCAGAGGATTATAAAAAAGCTAAAATCCCAATGCTTCCAGTTGTGTCAGGAGTAGATTTTACTAAGAAAAATATTTTTGCTTATGCGCTTATATTGTTTCCTATAACCATACTTCCTTTTTATTTTAATTTTGCTGGTTTAGTTTATTTAATACCAACTATTATTTTGGGTATATTTTATATTTTTTTAACATTTAAATTATTAAAGGCTAACAACAAAAAAGATACTGGAAAATTTTCAAAAAAAATATTTGCTTTTTCTATTTTATATTTATTTTTGATTTTTACGTTATTATTAATTGAAAGTTTTATTAAATTTTTTTAATGAAAAAAAATTATATCACAGCAATTTTATTAATATTATTAGTAATATTCTTTTTCGTATTTACAATTTTAAATATAGGGAACGGAATATTTGTTAGACCTTTATGAGCTTGCAAACTAAAAATAAAATTAATCCTATCTATTTAGTTGTTATATTTTTTGTGATGCTCGGATTGTCTTATGCTTCTGTTCCACTTTATGAATTGTTTTGTAAAGTAACCGGATTTGGTGGAACAACGAAAGTTGCCAAACAAGTTCCAAATGTTGTTATAAATCATAATGTTACAACTAGATTTGATACTAACGTTGCAAAAGGTTTGTTTTGGGATTTTAAAGTGGAAAAAATAAAAATAGATATTAACCCAGGTCAAGTCTCAACTAATAAATTTACAGTAAAAAATTTAGGAAACGAAACATCCACAGCTGTTTCAACATTTAATGTTACACCTGATTCTGCTGGGAAATATTTTAACAAAATTAGCTGCTTTTGTTTTGAGCAGCAAACTTTAAAAGCTAAGGAAACAATGGTGTTTGAAATGGCATATTTTATTGATCCAAAAATAGTAGATGAGTTATCTACAAAGGAAATTAAGGATATTACTTTATCTTATACTTTTTTTGATGTAGCTAATTTTAAGAAGGAAAAAAATTAATGTCAGAGAGTCATAAAAAAGGACATGATTATCACCTGGTAGATCCAAGTATTTGGCCGATCACCATTTCTTTTTCTGCAATGATTTTAGCATTTGGTGCGGTGTATTATATGCATGCCAAATCTTTTTGGCTTTTATTAATTGGATCGGTTTTAACTCTTTATTCTATGTTTATGTGGTTTAGAGACGTTGTTATTGAAGGAGAGCATAAAGGCGATCACACACCAGTCGTTCAAATCGGTCTTAGATATGGAATGACACTATTTATAATATCGGAAGTAATGTTTTTTGTTGCTTGGTTTTGGGCTTACTTTGACTCAAGCCTTTTCCCAGATGCTGTTATAGGAGGTGTTTGGCCGCCAAAAGGCATACAGACTTTAGATCCTTGGCATATACCTTTAATAAATACTTTAATTCTACTTTTATCAGGAACAACCGTGACTTGGGCGCACCACTCCCTGTTAGAGAACGATCGAAAAGGATTATTAAATGGATTGTTATTAACAGTAATTCTTGGAGTTATTTTTACCTGTTTTCAAGCTTACGAATATGCTGTTGCTGATTTTAAAATTAGCACAGGCATTTATGGAGCAACTTTTTATATGGCCACAGGTTTTCATGGCTTTCACGTACTAGTTGGAACAATCTTTTTAGCAGTTTGCTACTTTAGAGCAAAAGCTGGGCATTATAAGCCTGATCATCATTTCGGATTTGAGGCTGCGGCGTGGTATTGGCATTTTGTTGATGTAGTTTGGCTGTTCTTATTTGCTTCAATATATATTTGGGGAAGTTAATAGAGTATTTTGTTTAAAATTAAATCTTTAGATATATTTTTTATATTTTTTATATTTATTGTTCTCTCCTTAGGAACATGGCAAGTTTTTAGATTACATTCAAAAAATAATTTAATTTCTGATTTAGAAAGTAATCTAAAAAAAAATTCAATTAATTTTAATGCAGATATAGATAAAGAATATAGAAAAGTTTTATTTAAGAAAAAATATTTAAAATCAAAAATATTTTTATATCACTTAAACAAAGGAGAGATAGGTTTCAAAGTTATAGTTCCTTATGAAGTCAATAGTTCATTAGTTATCTTAGTAGACAAAGGTTGGATTAGAAAAGATAAGATTAATTTAATAAAAAACACATCGTTTGACGATGACATTATCGAGGGCTATACAAAAAAAATAAGGGAAAAAAGTTTATTTACTCCCAATAATAATATTAAAGAAGATTTTTTATATTCAATTGAGATTGATAATTTGAAAAAATCTCTAAATAAGAATATTTATCCATTATTAATTATTCAAACTTCAACGGCAAACAAAGATATTATTCCTAATGGTTATGAAGTTCGTTTATCAAATAATCATTTGCAATATGCTATAACATGGTATGGGTTAGCATTGTTTACTATAATTTTTTTTTTATATTATAGGAAGAAAGCTTAATGAAATATATCAGTACTAGAAATAATAAAAAAACTTATAATTTTATTGATACTTTTTTAAATGGTCTTGCGCATGATGGCGGTCTGTACATTCCAAAAAAGATTCCTCGTTTATCTAAGATTACTTTGAAAAGATTATCAAAATTAAATTACAATGATTTAGCCTACGAAATTATAAAGATTTATACAGGTAATACCTTTTCAAAAAATGAGTTAAAAAAAATTATAAAAAATTCTTACAATAAATTTGATAGTAATAATGTAATAAAATTTTCAAGAGTAAAAAAATTTAATTTAGTAGAATTATATCACGGCCCAACTCTAGCTTTTAAAGATATTGCAATGCAAGTGATAGGCAATATGTACGAAACTGTTCTTTCAAAAAGTAAAAATAAAATTAATCTAGTTACAGCAACATCAGGGGATACTGGGGCCGCAGCTATTGATGCTGTAAAAAATAAAAAAAATTTAAGAATTTTCGTTTTACATCCAAGAGGAAAAGTTTCTATTACGCAGAGAAAGCTAATGACCACAGTAAATTCAAAAAATGTGTTTAATGTTGCGGTTAAAGGGTCATTTGATGATTGTCAAACATTAGTAAAATCAATGTTCAATGATCTTCACTTTAGAAGATCTATTAACATGTCAGGAGTTAACTCAATCAATTGGGCAAGAATAGTTGTTCAGATAGTTTATTATTTTTATTCTCATTTTCGATTATCTGACAAAAATAAAAAAAGCGTCTTCTCAGTTCCAACAGGGAATTTTGGAGATATTTATGCTGGATACATTGCTTACAAAATGGGCTTGCCTATATCTAAATTAATTATCGCAACAAATGAAAATGATCTTTTATATAAATTTTTGAAAAATGGAATTTACAAACCATCCAAAGTAAAATTTAGTATTTCACCAAGCATGGATATTCAAGTGGCTAGTAATTTTGAAAGATTAATTTCTTCTTACTATAATAATAATTCTAAAAAAATATCTGAATTAATGAAGCAGCTTAACAACAAGGGTTTTTATAAGATAGATAGAAATATTCTAAAAAATATTAAAAATATTTTTTATTCAAAGTCAGTGAATGCAAAAGATACTAAAAAAACTATTAAGTTAGTTTATAAATATAATAGTAAAATATTAGACCCACATTCTTCTGTTGGATTGAAGGCTTTAGAAAACTATTATCTTGATAATAGTAAAAAATTAGAGAATTTATTTTGTTTAGAAACAGCGCATCCTGCAAAATTTAGAGAAACTATTTATAAAATATTAAAAAGGAATCCCAAGATTCCTAGCGGGATTAGTAAAAATCTCAAAAAAAAAGAATTTTATAAGGTGCTGCCTAACAATTTAAATAAAATTAAAAATTATATAAAAGCTAATCGTTTGCATTAGCAGCATTCCTTGCAATAATGTCTACTTTGTTATTGTATTCGTTGATCGAGTGAGCTTTTACCCAATTCCAAGTAATTTCTTTTTTACTAATTATGCTGTCTAATTTCGTCCAAAGATCTTTATTTTTTACGTCTTTTTTATTGGCATTTTTCCAATTATTTAACTTCCAATTACTAATCCATTTTTCAATACCATCTTTGACATACTTAGAGTCAGTGTAGATCTTTATTTTTTTATCTTGTTTGATTTTCAATAAAGCATTTATAGCAGCTGTTAATTCCATTCTATTATTTGTAGATTCTTTTTCAGATCCAAATATTACTTCTTCTATACTGTCATTAATAATTACAGCAGCCCAACCCCCTTTACCTGGATTGCCTAGGCAGGAACCATCTGTATAAATTATAATCTCATTCATTAAATAAAATATTCGTTAAAATTTTTAATAGTTGAATGAAATTCAATCTTTTTAAGGTATTCAAAAGGATCTTTAATTTTAACATCTGCTTTATTATCTGTGTGATAAAAATCATATAACCTAGTTAAAAAAAATCTCATGGCCGCTCCCATAGATAGAATAGGTAAATATTTTTTTTCATCTTCGCTCAAAGTCCTTATGGATGTGTATCCATCTATAAGATTTTTAGCCTTTGTCATATTGAATGTAGAATTGTTGTCAAAACATAGAGAGTTTATGCAAATTGCTATCTCATAAGCAAAGAAATCATTGCACGCGAAATAAAAATCTATAATTCCAGAAACTTTATTATTTGTAAAAAATATATTGTCAGGAAATAAATCTGCATGAATAATACCTTGAGGAAGATTTTTTGGCCATTTGTCCTTTAAAAAATTTAAGTAATTCTTAGTTTTTTTAATAATAGATTCGTCTAAATCTATTTTTTGTTTGATTGTTTTTTCAAAAATACTCTCCCAATTTTCAATAGATAAATTATTTTTTCTATTAATATCAAATTTTTTTGTTATCTCATGTAATTGAGCTGTTATTTTCCCTATTTCAAAACACTCTTCACTAGTTATTTTATTCTTAGATTGTCCATTTAAAAAAGTTACTAAAGCAGCATTTTTATTCTTAATTCTGTTAATTTTTTCATTATTCTTGTTTGCAATAGGTTTTGGGCAAGGAAATTTATTTTCTGATAAATATGACAATAATTTTATAAAGAATGGCAAATCATTTTCATCAACTCTTTTTTCATAAATAGTAAGGATATAATCTTGTTCTGATGTTTTAATAAGATAGTTAGTATTTTCTACGCCCTCAGTAATTCCTTTGTAATCTTTAAAGTTATTTATATTGTATTGCTCTAAAAACTGTCTGACCTCTTGATGTTCTAACTTGGTATAAACAGCCATTATTTAATAAGTATTGTAGGAAGTTTAAAAGAAACATTTTCAACCGATGTAATTACTTCTTCAAGTTTAACATTAGTAACACTTTTAATTTCTTTAATTAAATTCTCAACCAATATTTCAGGAGCTGAAGCGCCGGAAGTAATGCCTATATTTTTTGAATTCTTAATCTTATCAACCGGTAATTCTTGATCAGAATGCATTAGAATACTTTCTTTACAACCAAATCTTTTTGCAACTTCTACTAATCTTTGCGAATTAGAAGAGCTTTTGCTTCCAACAACTAAAAATAAATCACATTTTTTTGCAATTTTCTTAACGGCTTCTTGGCGATTTGTTGTTGCATAGCAAATATCACTTTTAATTGGTTGTTTTATTGAAGGGTATTTTTTTTTTAACAAGGATATGATTTCTAATGTATCGTCGACCGAAAGAGTAGTTTGTGTGATGTAAGCAAATTTATTATTTTGAAGTTTTGGAAAATAATTTTCTATATCATCTTTATTTTCAATTAATGTAATATAATTATTATCTATTTGCCCCATAGTTCCAATTACTTCTGGATGATTTTTATGCCCAATAAAAATAATGTTATATTCTTCTTTTGCTAGACTTTCGGCCTCTCTATGAACTTTTGTTACCAAAGGGCACGTTGCGTCTATGTAAATAATATTATTTAATTTTGCTTCATTAATTACTTCTTTAGGAACGCCGTGAGCTGAAAATATAACAGGTCTAGATTTATCTTTAATTTCGGAGAGCTCTTCAATAAATATTGCCCCTTGCGATTTCAGATTTTCGACCACAAATTGGTTATGCACTATTTCATGCCTCACATAAACAGGCGCGCCAAATTTATTGATAGTTTTTTTTACTATTTCAACAGCTCTATCTACCCCGGCACAGAATCCTCTTGGACTTGCCAGAAATATATTTACAATTTTTTGTTCCATTAAAATTTTTAAATATTGAATTTAGTATTATATGAGGAAGTTTTGTAGAGACCAAACCAATAAATATAAATAATATCTATAAATACAGATCTAATTAAAGCTAACCTTTTGTTCATTGAAATAACTAAAGATACAATTTATGCTATAAAAACATGCAAGAAAAAATTATTAAAAATAAAAACCCAATAAAAATTCATTTAGAAAAAGACAAAGATTATTATTGGTGTGCCTGCGGACTATCTAAAGATGGCACTTTTTGTGACGGTTCCCATAAGACTACAAATATAGTTCCTATAAAATTTTCAGTATCGGAAGCTAAATCTTATTTTTTATGTGGGTGTAAAAAAACTAATAAAAAACCTTTTTGCGATGGATCTCACTCAAAAAGTTAAGAGCTTTTAGAATCTTTTAAATTAACAAAAATTTTATCCAGGTTTTTTTGATTAACCGCTTTCATTTTTTCATCATTAGCAGAATTTGATATAATTTTTTTTACTGCCTCAAGTGCAATTTTGTTAGATATATTTTGTATATCTTTGACTGCCTTAATTCTCATTTGGTCTAATTTTTGCTCTAATGATTTTTTTTTGTTAATAATTAATTGTTCAAATTTATTTTCTGATTCTTTTATAAAGATCTCAGTTTCTTTTTTTTCATTATTGATAATTTTACCGGCCTCTATGTTAGCCTCTTCTATCTTTGTTTTGTATTTTTGAAGCAATTGTTGGCTTTCGTTTTTTAAATTTTTTGCATTATCAATTTCAGATTTAATTTCATTAATTTTGCTATCTAACAAATTATTAATTACCTGAGGAATTTTTTTATAGATAATTATTAAGCAAAAAATTGCAAAGGATATTGCTACCCAGAAAGTTGCATCAAACATATTGAGATTTTTTTTCTTTGTTAGATATTTCTAAAATTACAGCATTAAGATTGCTACTGTTTGGTGCTACCCCAGTTATTTTCTCTATTAACTCTTTAGAAAAATCTCCAGCTATATTCTGAATATTTTCTAATGTTTGTTTTTTAAAATTATTTATCTCTTGCTCAGCTTTTAGAGTTTCCGAATTTAATATATTTTCAAATTCTTTTCTTTTTAATGAAATTTTATCGCTAAAATCATTTTTTAACTTTATAGATATTTTCTTTGCTTCATTTTTTGCTTCAGTAATAATTAGATTGTATTCACTTTCTAATTTTTGAATTTGATTTTTACAAAGTTCAGCTTCTTCTAATAGTGATTTAATAAAATTAGTTCTAGAGTCTATTAACGCAAATAATTTCGGACTAAAAAACTTTTGAATTAAAAAATATAGTATTACAAAAATTATAGTTAACCATAAGATTTGAGATAACCAAAACTCAGGATTAAGTTGAGGCATTCCTTCTTTGGCAAATGCTATTTTATTTAAAAATAGAAAATAAATTATAATAGCTATACTTTTTTTCTTCATTACTTAAAAATTATTAAATTAATTAATTTTAATAATTAAAATGCAAAAAGTATTAAAAGAGCAATAACTAAAGCAAATAAACCTATAGCTTCTGTAAGAGCAAATCCTAATAATAAAGTAGGAAATTGTTTTTGAGCCGCTGAGGGATTTCTTATAGCTGCCGATAAATAGTTACCGAATATTGTTCCCATACCGACACCAACTCCAGCTAAAGCTATTGCTGCTAATCCAGCTCCTATCATTTTTGCTGCTGCTAGTTCCATTTTTTTTCTCCTTTTTTTGTTAGTTGTTAATTTTTTTAGTGATGCATATTTAAAGCATCATTCAAATAAATACACGATAAAACTGCAAAAACATAAGCTTGTAAGAAGGCTACTAATATTTCAAGTGCTGTTAAAGCAACGGAAAAGCTTAAAGGCAGCCATCCACCAATAATACCTAGACTTACAACAAAACCACCAAAAACTTTAAGCATTGTATGTCCGGCTAACATATTTGCGAATAAACGAACTGACAAACTTATAGGTCTACTTAAAAAAGAGATGATTTCAATTGCAACTATAATTGGAAATAAAAAAACAGGAACTCCTGAAGGAGCGAATATTTTTAAAAATCCAATGCCATTTTTTGCAAACCCAACTATTGTTACTCCAATAAATATTACAATAGCAAGAAAGAATGTAATGATTATCTGACTTGTAACTGTGAAGGCGTATGGCAATAAACCAACCATATTTAGGGTTAAAATAAATAAAAATATAGTCAAGATAAAAGGAAAATAAGGTCTGGCATTTGGACCAACAGTTTCATTAATCATTTTAGAAATAAAATTGAAGACCAATTCGTTAAGTAACTGAATCTTGCCAGGAATAATATTAACTTTTCTTGTCCCGGCTATAAAAAAAAATATAATTAGTATTGAACTAATCAGCATAAAAAGACTTGAGTTTGTAAAAGATAGATCTATTCCGTTGAAAGATAGGGAGGGTCCTATTCTGTGAACCTCAAACTGTTGCATTGGATTAGTTGCCATAAACTTAGCCTTTATTAATCATTTTTGCAGATCGCACAACATTAAATATTCCAGCGGCAACACCAACTATAAATAGAATTATTATAAAAACTGGCTTAGTTCCTAACCATTTATCTAGGTAGTAACCAATAAAAGTTGCGACAAAAACTGCAGCGACGAGTTCCGTGCTAATTCTAAGTGCCAGTCCTATTATATTGTTATTATTTTTCGATAAACTAATCTTATTTTTACTTTTAATTAATTCGATCTTTTTTTTAAGATCGTCAAATTCTGACATTGATATTTAAGCTACCATTTCCTCGGCTTTTTCAAGATCAACAGCGACTAGTTGACTTACGCCTCTCTCGGCCATTGTTACTCCATATAATCTATTCATTCTAGACATTGTTAAAGCATGGTGAGTGATAACTATAAATTTTGTTTCAGTAATTTTTGTTAGTTCTTCTATTAACGAGCAAAATCTTGTAACGTTTGCATCGTCTAGCGGGGCATCCACCTCATCCAAAATACAGATAGGAGCTGGGTTAATTAAGAATACAGCAAATATTAAAGCCATAGCAGTTAAAGCCTGTTCACCACCGGATAGTAAAGTAATTGATTGCAGTTTTTTTCCAGGGGGACTTACTAAAAGTTCTAAGCCAGCTTCTAAAGGATCGTCAGATTCTATTAGCTCAAGTCTAGCATTTCCTCCTCCGAATAATTTTGTGTATACGTCATTAAATTTTCTTCCAACTTTGTCGTAAGCATCAATTAACTTCTCTCTTCCTTTTTGATTTAATTCGTTAATGCTAGATTTTAATTTTAATATTCCAGCCAGAAGATCTTTTCTATCTTCCATCATTTTATTTATTTGGTTTTCAAGATTTTTAGTTTCATCATCCGCTCTTAAATTTACAGCGCCCATGTTATCTCTTTCATCTTTAAGAGTTTTTAATGAAGCTTCTGTTTTTTCAATACTTGTTTTCTCAATAGATAACTTGTCTTCTTCATTTAGAAGATCGTCTATTGAACATTTAAAATCCTCTTTAACTTTATTCTCTAGCTCTGTAATTTTTACTTTATGGTTATCTATAAGTGTTTCAAAACGTACCTTTTTCTCACGCCCAAACAAAACTTTTTCATTGATATCAGTTAA
>VERQ01000081.1 GCA_018882565.1 Candidatus Fonsibacter sp.
CTGAAATGTATAGTCCTAATTCAATTGTTAGGTCGCATCCAGCATCTAATATTATTCAAAGTTCAACAATGAAAACACACGAAAATACAATACAAAATGTATGCACTCCAAGTTTCCAAGTAGATACAAATATCAATTATAATTCTTTGGGAATGCCGACACCAAATTTTACATTTTCATAAATTTTATCTGTTATGATATATTATTTTTATTCATCATTATTAATCCATTTATCAACAATTTTATTCATTAAATATTTGTATAAATATTTTCTGTCCGGTTCATATTCATCTTCTTTGTAAAAGAGACCACCAGAAACTGCATATATATTTATTTTTATTTTACAATCATCATAAATATCCATAAACATTAACCAAGAATTGTATAATATGTTACATTTATACTTATCTGGATTTTTAACATAGAAATAAACATTATTTGTTTTCTGTTCATAAAATCCTATATATTCAATATTAAGTGTTTTTAATGTGAGTCCATTTAAGAAATCAGTAAAATTATCATCAATTAATATAATATTATCTGTTAAATCATCTTTTATGTAATCTAAAAAGTAAGCAATATCAATTATATGATGTTTAGGTATCAAATAATGATGATATTTTGGGTCAATATATTTCAATACAGAAAGCCAATTTACAGAATTACAAAGTATAGGCTGACAATGGGTATCGCATTTCGGACAAATATTCTCGTGATCATTAATAAATTGAACTGATATCCAAAATGTATTACAACCATTACAATGATATGGTGTTTGTTCTTTTGATATAAAAGGTTGAATTTGTTTCCATTCTAATTCACACTTTTTGTATTCTTCTTCTTTCCAATAATTACGAATATGTGTAAAAGTTTCCTCCATTTTGTTAATTGACATTATAATATTGATTTAAATAGGTTAAATAATTTTAAATCAATTTTTTTATTTATTATCTTGTTGTGCTTTTAATTTTGCTTTACGGTTTAAATATGCATTATGTCTCCATTCTTTTAATTTTTCTGGATTAGTTTCTTTTATTTTCTCCATATAATTTTTTGCTTTTTCTTTAACAATATTACTATTTTTTTCGTAGTATTTTTTATTTCTTTCTGGATTTGTATATGATTTTAATTTTTCTTCTAATTCATTATTTTTATTTTTAAGTTCTTCTATTTCAAGTTTTAATTTATTTATTTCTTCATTCATTATATATTAACTATAATAATATTATAACATAATTTTAAATATTTTATCTCATAATATTAAGTATAAATGACATCAAAACATAAAAGTGAGGATTATAAATTATCTGCTGTTGAATATTATTTAGTTGGTGATAAATCACAATTAGAAGTATGTAAAATATTCAAATGTAGCCCAAGAAGTTTGATGAGATGGGTTGAAAAATATGAAAAAGAAGGTGAAATAAAAAGAGAAAATAGAAAACCAGTTGCATACAAAGTTCATAAAGAACATGTTAAATTTTTATTAGATGAAATCAATAAAAATAAAACCATAACTATGACTGAATTAAAGCATAAATTGAAAGATAAATTCAAGATTGAATTAAGTAGGTTTCATATCAACAGAATTGTAAATGATAATAACATAACCTTAAAAATAACAAGAATACGACACGAACCAGAAAAAAGATTTGGAAAAGAAATAAATATAAATCAAAAATTAAAAGAATTTTATGATGAAATTAAAAAGCATAAATTAGAAAATATTATATGTATTGATGAAACATCAATAAGTGGTCTTCAAAAAAGACATCAATGTTATAGTGAATTAGGAAAGAGATGTGTAATAAAGACACAATCACAAGAAGTATTCAAAAAATATACTGGTATATTTGCAATTTCTTATAATGGTGTTTTAGGTTGGGAATTATATGATAAAGGTGGAATTGATAGTGATAGATTGTATGAATTTTTAGAAAAATATATAACAAAAAAATACAAAAATAAATTAATAATTTTAGATAATGCAAGTAGTCATAGAAACGCTAAAATAAAAGAATTAGTAAATAAACATAATACATTATTGTATAGTGTTCCATATCAACATTTTACAAATAGTATAGAAAATTATTTTAGCATGATGAAATCAAGATTAAATAAATTAGATGGTTTAACTTACAAAGAATTAAAAACTAATATAGAAAAAGTCATTAAAGATATACCAAAAGAAAAATATGAGAATATAATTAAAGGAACTTATAATAGAACAAAGAAATATAGTAAGAAACCTTCTAACAGAATAAAAACATTAAAAAATTATTTATAATTTGCATATTTAAAAGTCGGCGTTTTAAATGTGCAAAGGTGTAAAATAAATGGAGCATGTTCCTTTTACTTGAATGGTACACAAATGGGAACGGCTCAAACGAACTCGGGTGGTTATGGAACATGTGTATCCACTGGTACAATTCGTTTAGGAGCAATTGATCAATCCCTATTATAT
>VERQ01000003.1 GCA_018882565.1 Candidatus Fonsibacter sp.
CCTGATACTAAGCCAACATAACCTGTTCCAATAAAACAAATTTTCATATTACATTTTTTTTAGTGAGTTATTATATCCATTAACAGTTCCGCAGTCCAAATATGCTCCAGAAAATAAATGTCCCACAAATTTATTATCATTATAAATTAAATGTTTCATGGCATCTGTAATCTGAACTTCTCCAGAAGAACCTTTTTTTGTTTTTTTTAATGAAGAAAATATTTTAGATGGCAGAATATATCTTCCTATTATTGCATAGTTTGATGGAGAATTTTTTACACTAGGTTTTTCAACTAAATCACTAATAAATAAATTATTATTAATTTTTTTTGAATATTTTATAATTCCATATCTTGATACCTCAGAGTTATTTACTTTTTTAGAAGCTATTACTGAGGATTGATATTTGTTGTGAATATTTATCATTTTTTTTGAACAGTTTTCTTTAATAATTATATCGTCTGGCAAAACCAAAAGGAAAAACTTTTCCTTAACTATTGATTTTGCTGTCAATACTGCATCTCCAAGGCCTTTTGGAGAATTTTGATAAACAAATTTAATTTTTTTTCTGTAACGATCTAAAATTTTAAGTTTTTGAATAGATTTAATATCGTTCTTTTTTTTTAAATAATTTAATAAATAAGGATCAGGATAAAGGTAATCCTTAATAATTCTTTTTCTTTTAGAAGTAACTAAAATAATTTTTTTTATACCCGCTTCTAAACATTCATCTAAAATATGTTCCAAAATAGTTTTATTTCCTAGTGGTAATAGTTCTTTTGGGAGTATTTTGCTAAATGGTAGAAGTCTTGTACCTAAACCAGCTAATGGTATTATCGCTTCTTTTATCATTAAATATTATAGTTAATTTCTTAAATGAAAATAATTAAAACAGCAAATAAAATAACAACTGAGTTAACAAATAAAAAAAATATTGGCTTTATCCCGACTATGGGATGCTTGCATGATGGTCATGTATCTTTAATCAGAAAATCCAAAAAGAAAAAATTATTAACGATAGTGAGTATATTTGTAAACCCACTCCAATTTAATAATAAAAAAGATTTTAAAAAATATCCTAAAACTATTTCAACAGACTTAAGAATTTGTAAAAAAAATAAAGTAGACTATGTTTATCTGCCTCAAGAAAATGACATTTATCCTGAAAAAAAAATTGTTACAAAAAATAAGATTCATTTTTTTAAGAATTATATGGAAGGTAAATTTAGACCGGGGCATTTTGAGGGTGTTATAGAAGTGGTAAAAAGATTATTAAGTCATATAAAAACTACTTATCTTTTTCTTGGAAAAAAAGATTATCAACAATTAATTATTATTAAAAAATATTTAGAAAGCATTAAATCAAAAATAAAAGTTGTGCCTTGTGACACTATTAGAGCTAAAAATGGTATCGCTTTATCTTCTAGAAATAAATTGTTAGATCAAAAATCATTAAATACTGCTGGAAAAATAATTAATTTTTTAAAAAAAAATAAAAATCAAATTATTAAATCTAATAGAAACATATTCTTTATAAATAAAATAAAAGAATTTGGTGCTAATAAAGTAGATTATTTATCTGCTTTTAATTTAAAACAATTAAAAAAAACTAATAAACCTTCAGTAAATACGAGAGTATTTCTCGCCTATTATATAAATGGTGTAAGATTAATAGATAATTTTTAATGGAAATTAAAATTTCTCACAAACCTGTTCCTTACAAAGAGGCAATGGATTTTTTAGAAAAAAAAGTAGAAAAAGTTCATGCAAACATAGAAGATGAGATTATCTGGATATTAGAACACAATTCAGTTTATACAAAAGGCATAAGTGCATCAGATGATGATTTATTGATGCCTAATTTATTTCCTATAATAGAAACAAATCGAGGTGGAAAATTCACCTATCATGGTCCTGGACAAAAAATTGTTTATTTTGTCATTAATTTAAATAAGCGTGAAAAAGAAATTAAAAAATTTGTGCGTAATGTTGAAAAATGGATCATTGCCGTTCTTAATGATTTTAATATTTCATCATTTGCTGATCCTAAAAATATAGGCATCTGGATAAGAAATAATAATGAAGAAAATAAAATTGCAGCAATTGGCATCAAAGTTAAAAAATGGATTGCTTATCATGGCTTCTCCTTAAATATAAATGTGAACAAATCTGACTATCGAGGAATAGTACCCTGTGGAATATCTAATAAAGGAATTATTAACATTTCTGATTTATGCAATGTTCCAAATGATGAAAAAATTAATAACTCAATAAAAGAAAACTTTTATAAGTTATTTAATTCATAAGTTAACTCTTGTTCCTTGCAAAAATTCTGAAAATATAATGATGGCTCTGCATAGTGCACTATTTTTTTGCCATTTATTAAAAACTCAACTTTATAAGCATGAAGCATTAAATGAAGTTCTTTAGATTTATTTAGACCTTTATTTGTGTACTTTTTTTCTCCTAAAATAGGATGTTTGATAAAACTTAACTGTCTTCTCAATTGATGTTTTCTTCCTGTCTCAGGATTTAGCAATAGCAACGAATAATCTTTTGTCTCCGAAATAACTTCATAATTAGTAATTGATAAATGTATTTTTTCTTTATCATTTTCAATATATTTAAGTTCATTTTTTAAAGTACCATTTTTATCATTTAGTACCCCATCCACTATAGCCAAATAACTTTTTTTTATAGTTTGATTTTTAAATAATTCTGAAAAAAATTTTGCGCTTTTATGTGTTTTACTAATAATTAAAATTCCAGTTGTTTCGGCATCTAATCTATGAACCAAATGAGGCGATGGATATTCTGTATCCGAATGATTTTTTAATATATCGAAAATATTTTTTCCTGTTTTAGTCCCCGATTGTACAGCTAAATTATAAGGCTTGTTCAAGACTAAATAGTGCTCATTCTCAAATAGAATATTGTTTTTAATTAAATCGTAATCCTTTTTTGAAGGTAGATATGAAAATTTCTTTTTGATTATTTTATCGTCGTTATCAATATCGGTATATATCTTAATTTCATCATTTACCTGTATTTTATAAGAACTTTTTACCTTTTTGCCGTTAACAAGGATTTTGCCTTTTCTTAGGGTTCTTTCAATAAGTGATTGGGGTAAAGGTTTTACTTTTTTTTTAAACCATTTATCGAGACGGATATTTTCAAAATCTTCTTCAATTTTAAAAATATGCTTAGGTTCCATTATGAAATAATATGAATAAACTTGTCTCCTAAATAAAACATCAGTAATCCAAAAAACACTGAAATAAAAATATAAATAAAAGCTAATAGATAATTTGAATTATTAACAAGATTAAAAAAATCTTGAGAGAAAGAAGAAAACGTTGTGAAACCTCCTAAAAATCCAATAGTAATATAATTTTTAAAATTTTCATCTATCGATATGAATTTTGTATCTAATATTCCTGAAAATAAACCAATTAAAAAACAACCTAATAAATTAACTACGAGAGTTCCAATAGGAAAAGTAGATTGAAATATTTTTGGGGTAATTTGTACAACTGAAAATCTTGCTACTGTTCCAAAAGCACCAAATAAAGCAATTAATAAATACGACTTCATTAATTGTTTACTTGCTTAGCTGCTGAGCTTCTTCCTTTGGTTGCTCAGGTTTTTTCTGAACTGGACCTGAATCTTGGCCTTTTGCATTAAAATCTTTATCTACTAATTCAATGTACGCCATCGTTGAATTATCTCCAAAACGATTTCTTGTTCTAATAATTCTAGAATAACCGCCTTTTCTATTTTCATATCTCTTAGACAAAACAGTAATTAATTTCTCTGCTGAAGTTTCATCTTGCAATTTTGAAATTAAAGATCTTCTAGCTGATAAATCTTTCTTTTTTCCAATAGTAATAACTTTATCAATTAATGGCTTTAATTCTTTTGCTTTGGGCAGAGTTGTTTTAATTTGCTCATGCTTAATTAAAGAATTAAGCATATTTTTAAACAAAGCTTTACGGTGCTCTGAAGTTCTGTTTAATTTTCTATGAGCAATTTTGTGTCTCATTATTATTAATAGTTATCCTCTAATTTTTTAGAAAGTTCAGCAATATTTTCTGGTGGCCAATTTGGAACTTCCATTCCAAGATATAATGACATTGTCGTAAGAACTTCTTTAATTTCATTCAAAGATTTTCTTCCAAAATTAGGAGTTCTTAGCATTTCGCTTTCACTCTTTTGAACTAAATCACCAATATAAATAATATTGTCATTCTTCAGACAATTCATTGATCTTACAGAAAGTTCTAGTTCATCAACTCTTCTAAGTAAGTTTCTATTAAATTCTGGCTCAGAAGGTTTTTTCTCTTGAATTGTAGCAACAGGTTCGTCGAAATTTACAAACATTGCTAATTGATCTTGTAAAATTCTAGCTGCAAAAGCAACAGAATCTTCTGCTGTTACAGAACCATTTGTTTCAACTTCCATTGTTAATTTATCATAATCTAATGTTAATCCTTCTCTTGCATTAGACACATTATAAGAAACTCTCTTAACTGGACTAAAAACAGCATCAATAGCTATTAATCCTAATGGAGAATTGCTAGCTTTGTTTCTATCTGCAGGAACATAGCCTTTTCCAGTGTTTACCGTTAACTCCATATGAAATTTAGTTTTTTCATCTAAGTTACAAATTACTAAATCGGGATTTAAAATTTCAATGTCTGAATTTGGAGCGATCATTTTTGCTTTAATTTCGCCAGGGCCTTTAGCATCTAAAATTAATTTTTTTGGTCCAGAAGTTTTTAAGTTTAAAGCCAAAGCTTTAACGTTAAGAACGATATCAGTAACATCTTCTCTAACACCATCGATTGATGAAAATTCATGAAGAACTCCATCAATTTGTATAGCTGTTACAGCTGTGCCTTGAACTGAAGATAATAAGACTCTTCTTAAAGCATTTCCTAAAGTTAAAGCATAACCTTTTTCTAAAGGTTCAGCGATAATTTTTGCATGTTTTTTGTCATCACTTTGCGTAATATTTAATTTTGATGGTTTTATAAGTTCTTTCCAATTTTTATCTATCAAGTTACTTCTCCTATTTAGTTATTATTAAACACGTCTTTTCTTTGGAGGCCTGCAGCCATTATGCGGCATAGGACTCATATCTTTAATAGAGGTAATCTTAAAACCTCTAGCCTGTAATGCTCTAAGAGCAGTTTCTCGACCTGAACCAGGCCCTTTAACTTCAACTGTAATATTTTTTAATCCATGCTCTAATGCTTTTCCTGCTGCATCGTCTGCTGCAACTTGCGCTGCATATGGAGTTGATTTTCTAGAACCTTTAAATCCTTTTGATCCTGCAGATGACCAAGAAATCACGTTACCTTGTTTATCTGTAATAGTAACAATAGTGTTATTAAAAGTGGCATTTACGTAAACATTCCCATTAACGACGTTTTTTTTCTCTTTCTTCTTAACTTTTATTTTTTTCTTTATTCCACCTTCTTGCTTAGCGTCTTTTGCTGGTGCTGCAGCTCCTTCGGCTTTTGGTTTTTTATCTTTAATATTTTTATCTTCAGCCATTTAATTATTTCATGCTAGTTAATTTTTTACCTGCAATTGCAATAGCCTTGCCTTTTCTTGTTCTTGCATTGGAATGTGTTCTCTGTCCTCTAACTGGAAGTCTTTTTCTGTGTCTTGATCCTCTGTAAGTTCCTAAATCTTTTAATCTTTTAATATCTAAAGATACGTTTCTTCTAAGATCTCCTTCAACTGAATATTTACTATCAATAAACTCTCTTATCTTTAAAACTTCATCATCAGTAAGAGAATTTGTTCTTTTATGTTTGTCAATTTTTAATTCGTTACAAATGTCATTTGCTGTTTTGTCTCCAATACCATGAATATAAGTAAGAGCTGTTTTAACAACTTTATTTTGAGGAATATTTACTCCAGCTATACGAGCCATAAATTAAAAGTCTATTTTTTGAAAAAATGCGATTATATGAATCAAACTATCAAAGTCAACTGCGTACGGCACGGATTATTGTAAATAATTGATCAGTTATCGCATTAATTTCCTGCATTCCGTCTATATTTTTCATTATTCCTTTTTTTAAGTAGTAATCTAAGACTGGAAAAGTTTTTTCATCATAAGTTTTTAATCTTTTTACAATTGTCTCTTCATTGTCATCAGATCTTGTAATCAGTTTTCTTTGACCGCACTCTTTCAAGTCGCAATTTTTTGGTGGATCAAAAAAAGTGTTAAATGTTTTATTGCATGCTGAACAAGTAACTCTGCCAGTAATTCTCTTAACTAAAATTTGATTATCGACTTTTAAATTGAGTGCCAAACTCATTTGTTGATTATATTTTTTTAATAAATTGTCTAAACTTTTTGCTTGCTCAATATTTCTTGGAAAACCATCAAAAATAATTCGATTTTTATATTCTGGATTAGAAATTTTATTCTCAATTAAATTATTTATAATTTCATCAGAAACTAAACCGCCTGATTTCATAATTTCTTCAATCTTATTTCCAAATTCAGTTTTCTTGCTTACTTCGTCTCTAAGTAAATCGCCTGTTGATAATTGAAATAAATTGAATTCTTTAACTAATTTTGCTGACTGAGTTCCTTTTCCTGCGCCTGGAGGGCCAAAAATTACGAGATTCATTAACGATTAAACTTTGTTTTTTTAATTAGACTTTCGTATTGCTGGCTCATTAGTCTAGTTTGTACTTGTGCAACTGTGTCCATTGCAACTACAGCAACGATAAGAAGTGAAGTTCCACCTAAATAAAATGGAATTGGATAATTTGCGATAATTAATTCTGGCAATAAACAAATTAAAACCAAATATAAAGATCCAATTGCTGTTAGCTTCAATAACAATTGATCTATAAATTGTTCTGTTTGCTCTCCTGGTCTTATACCAGGAACAAATCCACCATACTTTCTTAAATTTTCTGCTGTTTCTTTTGGATTAAAAATTATTGAAGTGTAAAAAAATGAGAAGAATATTATGCCGGCTGCGTAAATAATCATGTAAAGGGGTTTTCCTTGACCTAGCATAGAGGTAATTCCCACAACAATTTCATTTGAAGAAGATGTAAAATTAGAAATTGTAATTGGTAAAATTAAAAGAGCTGATGCAAAAATTGCAGGAATAACACCAGCAGTATTAACTTTTAATGGAAGATGAGAAGCGTCTCCCCCGTACAATTTATTTCCTATCTGTCTTTTAGGATAATGAATTAAAATTTTTCTTTGAGCGCGTTCTACAAAAACAATAAAGTAAATGGCAGCTATAAGAATGGTTATAATGACTAATATTACTCCAGCAGAAATAGCCCCTGTTCTTCCTAATTCAAAAGTAGATGCCAACGCTCCTGGAATTTCAGCGACAATTCCTGCAAAAATAATCAATGATATACCATTACCAATGCCTCTCGCTGTAATTTGTTCGCCAAGCCACATTAAGAACATTGTTCCTGTTAGCAATGTGATTGTAGTTACTAATCTAAAGTAAAAACCTGGCTCTAAAACGATTCCTTGTGAATTTTCTAAACTAACAGCCACTCCATAACCTTGAACCAACGCCAAAAGAACTGTTCCATATCTAGTGTATTGAGTGATTTTTCTTCTTCCAATTTCTCCAGAATTTTTTAAATTTTTAAAATAGTCTGTAACACCAGTTAATAATTGAATAATAATAGATGAAGAAATGTAAGGCATAATACCTAATGCAAAAATTGCCATTCTCGATACAGCTCCGCCTGCGAATAGATTGAACATTCCAAGTAATGATCTTTGATTGTCAGAGATCAATCCTTTTAATGCCTGCGCATCAATCCCTGGCAAAGGAACATAGGTGCAAAACCTATAAATAATTAAAATAAATAAAGTATAAAAAATTCTTCTTTTAAGATCATCTAAAGACGAATTTGGCTTTACAGATTCTACTGATCCAAAAGAACTAGACATAGAAACTATTTAGCCTCTGCTTGTTTCAATAAATTAACGCTACCGCCTGCTTTTTCAATTTTTGTTTTAGCAGATGCGCTGATTTGATGTACCTCTATTTGTATTTTTGATTTAATTTCACCATTACCTAAAATTTTTAATCTCTTAAAATTATTCTTAATATTTTTAACTTTTCTAAGACTATCTAATGTAACTTTAGAAGTTGTGTCTAATTTCTTCTTCTCTATTAAATGTTGAATATCATTTAAGTTAATAATCATTTGATCGTATGAATGTTTTTTAATAATTGCATTAAAACCTCTTTTAGGAAGTCTTCTATAAAGAGGCATTTGACCTCCTTCGAAACTCTTAATAGATACACCCGATCTTGCTTTCTGACCTTTAACTCCTCGTCCAGCAGTCTTACCTTTTCCAGAACCTATTCCTCTACCATACCTTTTTGCTTTTTTATAAAGAGAAACGTTTAATGTATTTAATTTCATAATTTTATCTTCTTGCTACAACTTCACTAATTTTTTTACCACGAAGTATAGAAATGTCTTTAGGTGATCTTTGCTTTGATAACGCTAACATACATGCTCTAACAACGTTGTAAGGATTTGATGAGCCAATTGATTTTGCAACAATATCTTGCATACCTAACATTTCACATATTGCTCGGATAGCTCCACCTGCAATAATTCCTGTTCCAGCCGGTGCGCTTCTAAGAAGAACTTTTCCAGATCCACTTTTTCCATAAGTATCATGGTGTATAGTTCTTCCTTCTCTTAAAGGAACTTTAACTAATGAACTTTTTGCTTCTTCTGATGCTTTCTTAATGGCATCAGGAACCTGTTTTGCTTTACCATGCCCATAACCAACTAAACCTTTTTGATTTCCAACTACAACAAGAGCTGCAAATCCAAATCTTCTTCCACCTTTTACCACTTTAGTAATTCGGTTAATCGCGACTAATTTTTCTTTAAGTTCTGATTGAGTATTCATAAATTAAAATTTTAATCCTTCTTTTCTAGCAGAGTCTGCTACTGCTTTAATACGACCGTGATACTTATATCTACCTCTGTCAAAATAAACCTCTTTAATTCCTTTTTCCAAAGCTCTTTTTGCAACTAATTTGCCAACTTCTACTGATAATTCCATTTTTTTTTTCTTATCCATAGCTTTTTCAACTGAAGATGCTGAAACTAGAGTTTGATTTTTAGCGTCATCGATAACTTGAGCATAAATATTTTTTAAAGATCTAAAAACGGTAAGGCGCAATCCTGTAGGATTGTACTTTTTCATTTTTCCTCTAATTCTGCTCTGCCTTTTAATATCACTAGCCATAATTATTTCTTTTTACCTTCTTTTCTTAAAACAAATTGATCAGAAGAAGTTATTCCTTTTCCTTTATAGGGTTCAACTGGTTTTAAAAACTTAATATCAGCACATACTTTTCCTACTAATTCTTTGTCTATTCCCTTAACTTTTATTGCTGTTTGTTTATCTATCGCAACTTCAATACCTTCGGGAATATCATAATGAACATCGTGGCTAAATCCTAATTGAAAAATAATCTTTTTCCCTTGTAATGTAGCTCTAAAACCAACGCCTGTTAGTTTTAAATCCTTTTCGAATCCTTTTGATACACCAATAATACCATTATTAATTAAGCTTCTATGTAATCCCCAAGTAAGTTTGTTTGCATTTTTTTTATCAACGGGCTCAAGAGAAACTTTATTATCAGCAACTATTACTTTTAAAATACTTTGGTCTATAACCACTTCTTTTTTACTTTTAGCGCCTTGAATAATAACTTTATTATTCTCAACTTTAACAGTAACTCCAGATGGTAATGCAATAGGTGTTTTTCCAATTTTTGACATATCTTAAGAAACCTTACAAAGGACCTCCCCCCCTAGTTTTTTTTCTCTAGCTTCATTGTCAGAGAAAATTCCTTTTGAAGTAGAAATAATAGATATTCCTAATCCGTTTTGAATTTTTTGAATACTGTCTGATCTAGAGTAAATTCTTCTTCCTGGTCTTGAAACTCTTTCAATCTCTTTAATAACAGGATCTCCATACATATATTTTAAATTAATTTCTATTGTTTCAAAACTTTTGTCTTTTGAAACGGTATACTCTTGAATAAATCCTTCTTTTTGAAGAACATCTAAAACTGCTTTTCTTAATTTAGAACCAGGAACTGAAACTTTTTTTAAACCACGCATTTGCCCGTTTCTAATTCTTGTAATCATATCACCTATTGGATCTGTAATTTTCATATTTCCTCCTTACCAGCTAGCTTTCGTCATGCCTGGAATTTTTCCACTAGAAGCAAATTTTCTAAGTGCAATTCTAGACATTCTTAGTTTTCTATAATAACCACGCGATCTTCCAGTTATTTCACATCTATTTTTAACTCTATTTTTTGCTGAGTTTCTTGGAACTTTTGATAGTTTTAAACTGGCTAAAAATCTTTCATTTAATGTTAAGGTTTTATTCATGATAATTTTTTTAAGCTTAGATCTTTTGTTTTCATATCTCTTAGCCATTTTTACTCTTTTTAAATTTCTCTCGATTGAACTTCTTTTTGCCATTTAATTTAGCTCCTTATTTTTTTCTTTATCTTTTCCTTTTTCATTATCCTCAACTTTTTTAACTTTTTTCTTATCTGCTGAAAAAATTCCAACTTTAGCAAATGGAAAATTAAAACTATCAAGCAACATTCTAGCTTGTTCTTTAGTCTTTGCGGTCGTCACAACGGTAATATCTAGCCCTCTAATTTTATCTACTTTATCAAAGTTAACTTCTGGAAATATAATATGCTCTTTAACTCCAAAGCTGTAATTTGCTTCGCTATCAAAACTATTAGGATTTAATCCTCTAAAGTCTTTAATTCTTGGTAAGGCTATGTTTACTAAACGATCTAAAAAGAAATACATTTGATCTTTTCTTAAAGTAACTTTTAAACCCAAAGGAATACCAACTCTTGTTTTAAAATTAGAAATAGACTTTCTAGATTTTGTAACTTGAGCTTTTTGACCAGCAATAGCTGAAAGATCATCTTCTGCGCTTTTTAAAATTTTATTATCAGTTCCATCTAATCCTAGACCCATATTTAAAACTATTTTCACTAATCTAGGAGCTTGCATTTTATTACTAAAAGATAAATTCTTACATAGTGTAGGTACTATTTCTTTTATGTACTTCTCTTTTAATCTAGGTACTAGTTTCATTTTTTACTCTTCGTTTTTGGTTTCTCTTCTTTTATAATTTTTTTTGTTTCTTCTTTTTTTTCAACTTTTTTCTCTACTTTTGCATCAGACAATTTAACAACATTTGATATGTCAATTGGTCTTTCAATAGTAATAATTCCACCTTTTTTTTCTCTAGTTGGTTTTTGATGTTTTTTCTTTTCGTTAATGCCTTTAACCAAAACTTTTCTAATATCAGGAAATACTTTAATTACATTGCCAGTTTTCCCTTTATCGTCACCTGTAATAACTTTTACATTATCTCCTTTTTTAATTTTTAGTTTAATCATAGCACCTCCGGAGCTAAAGAAATTATCTTCATAAAATTTTTATTTCTTAATTCTCTTGTGACTGGTCCAAAAATCCTAGTTCCAATAGGTTCACCATTTGGCTGCACTAAAACTGCAGCATTAGCATCAAATTTTATTGAAGTTCCATCTAATCTTTTAATCTCTTTTCTTGTTCTTACGATTACTGCTTTATGAACATCACCTTTTTTTACTTTACCTTTGGGAATAGCATCTTTAATTGAAACAACAATAATATCTCCTATTGTTGCATATCTTCTTTTAGATCCACCCAAAACTTTAATGCACTCCACTTTTCGAGCTCCTGTATTATCAGCGACAAATAATTCTGTTTGTACTTGGATCATTTATTTTTCACCTCCAACAACTATCCAACGTTTAAGTTTAGAAATTGGTTTGCTTTCTATAATAGAAACCATGTCTCCAACTTTTGACTTATTTTTTTCATCATGCGCATGATACTTTTTATAAGTAGTCATCACTTTTTTATATATTGGATGAACAAATCTTCTGCTAACTTCAACAACAATAGTTTTGTTACTTTTGTCGCTAACTACTTTTCCTTTTAAAATTCTTTTAACCATTATTTAGCTCTGTTTAAATTAATAAAAGTTTTAACTGTAGCAATAGAACGTCTATTAGTTTTAATAGAAGCTGTATTTGTTACTTGACCATTTTTTTTCTTAAATCGGATATTAAATTGTTCTTTTTTTAATTTTTCCAATTCAGAAAATAATTGATCCTGTGTTAATTTTTTTATTTCTTTTGTTTTCATTATTGCGTTCCTAATCTTTTAACCATTTTAGTTTTAATTGATAGTTTTGCCTGAGCTCTCTCAAAAGCTTCTTTGGCTACTATCTCGTCAACACCATCAATTTCAAAAATAATTCTTCCTGGTTTAACTCTAAATACGTAATACTCTAATCCACCCTTACCTTTACCCATCCTAACTTCTATTGGTTTTTTTGTGACAGGAATATTTGGGAAAATTCTAAGCCAAACTCTACCTGCTCTTTTCATATGTCTAGTTAAAGCAACTCTAGCAGCTTCAATTTCTTTAGAAGTTACTCTATTAGGTTCGGTAGCTTTTAATCCAAACGATCCAAAATTCAATTCAGCTCCACGTGTAGCAACTCCGTGAATTTTTCCTTTAAAGGCTTTTCTATATTTTGTTCTAGCTGGCTGTAACATTTTCTTTCTCGTTTATATTTTTAATTTCAGTATCATCATTTTTTTTCTTATCTTTTTCAAAAACAATACCTTTGTAAATCCAAACTTTTACCCCAATAATTCCATAAGTAGTTTCTGCTTCTGCTTCTCCGTAATCAACATCGGCTCTTAATGTATGAAGCGGAATACTTCCTTCTCTTAACCATTCTGTTCTTGCAATCTCTGTTCCTGCTAATCGTCCTGCAACAGTTATTTTAATTCCTTTAGCGCCCAATCTAAGAGTAGATTGCATAGCCCTTTTCATTGCTTTTCTATATGCAATTCGCTTTTCAAGTTGCTGAGCTACATTTTCTGCAACTAAATATGCATCTAATTCCGGTTTTCTTATTTCTTTTATATTCACTGAAACTTCCGAACTTGAAATCTTATTTAGATTGCTTTTGATTTTATCAATATCAGAACCTTTTTTTCCAATTACAAAACCAGGTCTTGATGTAAAGATTGTTACTATGCATTTTTTAGTTGGTCTTTCGATAAAGATTTTTGAAATTCCAGAATTTTTAAGATTTTTATGAATATATTCTCTAATTTTAAAATCTTCGATTAAATATTGGCCATATTCTTTTTTCTTGGCAAACCACATTGAATCCCAGTTTTTATTAATACTTAATCTAAAGCTAATTGGATTAACCTTCTGACCCATTACTTAGCGGCCTCCACCGGAGTTTTTTTATTTTCCGAAACAATAATAGTTAAATTAGAAAAATGTTTTTTAATTCCAGCTGACCTTCCTCTTGCTCTTGGCATAAAACGTTTTAGTGTAATTCCTTTTCCAACGTACGCTTCTTTTACAATTAAATTATCGATATCTAATTGATTGTTATTTTCAGCATTAGCAATTGCTGACTTTAAAGTTTTTTTAATCTCACCCGCTACTCTTTTATCTGTAAATTCTAAATCTCTCATAGCAACATTAGCATTTTTTCCTCTAATACTTTTTAATATATTATTAATTTTACGAGGACTTGATCTTAAGTTCCTGTAAATAGCCTTAACTTGATTTAAATCTTTATTTTTTGTCATCTTTTTTTTCAGTTGCCGGAGCAGCTTTTTTATCTGCTGGTGTATGTCCAAAGAATTGTCTTGTTGCTGAAAACTCTCCTAATTTATGTCCAATCATTTCGTCTGTGATAGTCACTGGGAAGAATTTTTTTCCATTATGAACTTCAAAAGTCATTCCAATAAATTCTGGAATAATTGTAGATTTTCTTGACCAAGTTTTGATTGGTTTTTTAATATTTTGATCTTTATGCTTTTGCACTTTCTTCATTAAACTTAATTCAACAAAAGGACCTTTCCAGACTGATCTACTCATAATTAATTAATACCTCTCTTCTTCTTTCTTGAGATAATATACTTATCGGTATTTTTATTTTTTCTAGTTTTCTTTCCTTTAGTCTTGATTCCCCAAGGAGTAACAGGATGTCTTCCTCCATTAGTTCTTCCTCCGTGTGGGTGGTCAACCGGGTTCATTGCTATACCTCTTGTTTGCGGTCTAACTCCTAACCATCTGCTTCTTCCAGCTTTACCAATTTTAATATTTTTTTGATCAGGATTTGATACAGCGCCGATAGTAGCTTTGCATAAACTTTGTACTCTTCTTACCTCGCCTGAGGCTAATTTTAATGTTGTGTAATCTTGGTCATGACTCATAATTTGAACAGAAGTTCCAGCTGATCTTGCTAATACTGCTCCATTACCTGGTCTCATTTCAACATTATGAACGACAGTTGCAGGTGGGATATCTATTAAAGGCATACAATTTCCAATTTCTATATCTTTTTTTCGCCCAGTATGGATTTTAGTTCCAACTTTAATGTCTTGTGGAGCAATTAAATAGCTTTGAGTTTTATCTTCATATTCAATAAGCATAATATTAGCTGTTCTATAAGGATCGTACTCAAAACGAATTACTGTAGCAGGCATGTCAAACTTATTTCTTTTAAAATCTACAAATCTATATTTTTTCTTATGTCCAGCTGAACGATGTCTTGATGTAATTCTTCCTAAATTATTTCTTCCATATGAGCCATTAATTCCTGAAGTCAAAGATTTAACAGGCTTACCTTTCCAAAGACCCGTTCTATCCAGTATAATTGTTCCTCTAGTAGATTTTGTATAAGGTTTATATGTTTTTAAAGTCATTTTTATATTCCAGTTGTAATATCAATTGATTGTCCTTTTTTTAAAGTAACAATAGCTTTTTTGTAGCCTGAAGTTCTTGCAATTCTTCCTCTGACCATTTTAAATCTTGGGTGAAGATTAATTGTGTTAACTTTAACAACATTTACTTTAAAAAGTTTCTCAATACTTTTTTTAATATTTGCTTTTGTTGCAAATGGTGCAACTTTAAACACTACTTTATTTAGTGAGCTTAGATTTGTAGATTTTTCAGTCACTACAGGCTCAAGAATAATATCATATGAGAAATTGTCAGCTCTTTTTTTCATTTTAATAATCTTTCTTGTAGTTTTTTAATTGAAGAATGAGTGAATAAAACATTGTGATATTTTAAAATGTCATAAACATTTGTTCCAATCTCCGGAATATTTTTAATATTCTTAATATTTTTTACATTATTTAATAAAACTTCATTTTCGTTATCATAAATTAACAATGCGCTTTTTGAATTTATTTTTGATAAAAATTTACTGAAATCTTTAGTTTTGAAATTTTTAAAATCCTTATCTGATAAAATATTAATTTTATTATCCAATACTTTGCTTGATAAAGCGTGTTTTAATCCTAGTTTTCTAACTTTTTTATTTAATCTTTTCACTCTGTGCTTTCCTTTTGCCTTTGGTCCATGCGCAATACCACCACCAACAAATATTGGAGCTGTGATATTACCATGTCTCGCTCCTCCAGATCCTTTTTGTGGTCCAATCTTTTTTCTAGATCCAGCAACTTCTCCTCTAGTTTTTGTATAACCAGTTTTTTTTGAGTGACGACTTATTTGCCAATCTACAACCATTTTTATAATGTCTTTTCTAGGTTTTAATGAAAATACACTGTCAGAAACCTCAATATTTCCAACATCTTTTCCATCAATTCCTAATTCTTTTATTTTCATATAATTACTTCTTCTCTGCTGCAGGCGCTGCTGCTGGCTTTGCATCTTTTTTATTAGTTTCTGCGCTTTTTTCTTTTTTATTTGATTTTTCTTTTAATCCTTCAGCAAGATCTTCTTTGAAAGCTTGAATAGTATCTTTCATAGTTCTTTTGTTTCGTTCTTTAACAGCCTTATTAATCTCAACTACGGAATTTTTTGCTCCTGGCACTGATCCTTTAACAAATAACAAGTTATTTTCTAAATCTGTTTCGATAATCTCTAATCTTTCAACTGTTCTAAATTTGTCACCCATGTGTCCGGCCATTTTTTTACCTTTAAACACTCTACCTGGATCTTGTCTTTGTCCTGTAGAACCATGAGATCTGTGAGAAACTGAAACACCGTGAGTTGCTCTTAATCCTGCAAAATTATGTCTTTTCATAACTCCTGCAAAACCTCTTCCAATTGTTTTTGATCTAACGTCTACAAAATTTATATCTTTGAAAATATTTAAATCTATGTCCGACCCTAATTTCAAATCACTGTCTTTTTCTACTCTAAACTCTTTTAAAATTTTTTTAGGTTCTAGAGATTTTTTTGCAAAAACGCCTTTCATCTGTTTTGTTACTTTTGAATTTTTAATATGTCCAAAACCAACTAATACGGCGCTGTAACCACGTTTCTCTTTAGTGATAACATCAACTACTTTGCCTGGCTCAACATGAAGAACTGTAACAGGAACAGATTGACCATTTTCGTAGAACCTTCTTGTCATACCAATTTTTTTACCTATTAAACCTAAAGTCATAATTTAAATCTTAATTTCTACATCTACGCCTGAAGCTAGATCTAATTTCATTAACGCCTCAACTGTTTGAGGTGTTGGATCTAGAATATCTATCATTCGTTTATGTGTTCTAGTTTCAAACTGTTCTCTACTTTTTTTATCAATGTGAGGCGATCTTAATACTGTAAAAATTTCTTTACGTGTAGGAAGTGGTATTGGTCCTCTAACCTGAGCTCCAGTTCTTTTTGCTGTATTTACAATCTCGATTGTAGACTGATCTAAAACTTTATGATCATACGCTCTTAATTTAATTCTAATATTCTGTTTGTCCATAATTTAAGCCATTTTCTTTGTAACTTCGTCCTGAACGTTTTGAGGAACGCGATCATAATGATCAAATTGCATTGTGTACTGTGCTCTACCTTGTGACATTGATCTTAAAGTGTTTACGTAACCAAACATATTTGCAAGTGGGACCATTGCATTAATAACGGCAGCATTACCTCTTTTGTCAGTTGATCCAACTTGACCTCTTCTGCTATTTAAATCTCCGATAACATCGCCCATATAGTCTTCTGGTGTCACTACTTCAACTTTCATAATTGGTTCTAAAAGTTTTGGATGAGCTTGAAGGCACATTTCTCTGAAACAATATCTCGCTGCTAATTCGAATGCTAATGGACTTGAGTCTACTTCATGATGTAATCCATCTATTATTTGAACTTTGTAATCTAACAATGGAAATCCAGCTAATACTCCTGAATCCGCAACACTTAAAATTCCTTTTTCAACTCCAGGAATAAATTCTCTTGGAATAGATCCACCTTTAATTAAATTTTCAACAATTCTTCCTTCTCCTTGAGCAAGAGGCTCAACTGCTAATTTAACTTTGGCAAATTGACCAGCTCCACCACTTTGTTTTTTATGCGTATACTCAAGTTTTGCAGGCGAAGTAATCGTTTCTCTATAAGCAACTTGTGGTGCTCCAATATTAGCTTCAACTTTAAATTCTCTTTTCATTCTATCTACAATAATTTCAAGGTGTAACTCTCCCATTCCTTTAATAATAGTTTGACCAGATTCATTGTCTGAAGAAACTCTAAATGAAGGATCTTCTTTTGCTAAACGATTAAGAGCTTCTCCCATTTTTTCTTGGTCATTTTTTGTTTTAGGCTCAACGGCAATTTCAATAACTGGTTCAGGAAAATCCATAGACTCTAATACGATTGGATTATTTTTGTCACAAAGAGTATGTCCTGTAATTGTATTTTTAAGACCTGCTAAAGCGACAATATCTCCAGCGCTTGCACTTTTAATGTCTTCTCTGTTATTCGCATGCATCAACAACATACGACCAATTCTTTCTTCTTTACCAGTTGAAGCGTTAAGTACTCCTGTGCCTGTGGATAAAGTGCCTGAATAAATTCTTATAAAAGTCAATGATCCAACAAATGGATCGTTTGCTATTTTAAATGCTAAAGCAGAAAATGGTTCAGCATCATTACATTTTCTAACTAGTTCTTCGTCTGAATCTGGTTTAGTTCCTTTTACTTGACCAACGTCCTTAGGACTTGGCAAGTAATCAACTACTGCATCTAAAATTAATTGAACTCCTTTATTCTTAAAAGCGGCTCCACAAATTATAGGAACAAAAGCAAAAGAAATTGCTCCTTTTCTAATACAAGCTTTTAGTTCTGCCTCCGATGGATCTTTACCATTAAGATAATTTTCCATTACTTTTTCATCTTGCTCAACAGCAAGCTCTACTAATTCTTTTCTATATTTAACTGCTTGTTCCTTAAGATCCGCTGGAATTTCAACATAATCAAATTTTGCACCTAAACTTTCATCCTGCCAAACAACACCTTTCATTGTCACAAGATCAACAACCCCTTTAAACGTACTTTCAATACCAATTGGAAGCTGAAGGACCATAGGAGTTGCTCCTAAACGCTCTTTAATCATATCAACGCACATGAAAAAATTAGCTCCAGTTCTATCTAATTTATTAACAAAACAAATTCTTGGAACTTTATATTTGTCTGCCTGTCTCCATACTGTTTCAGACTGAGGTTCAACACCTGCAACTCCATCAAAACAAGCAACAGCTCCGTCTAAAACTTTTAATGATCTTTCAACTTCAATAGTAAAATCTACGTGTCCTGGTGTATCAATAATGTTAATTCTATGTCCTTTCCAAAAACAAGTTGTTGCTGCAGATGTAATTGTAATTCCTCTTTCTTGTTCTTGCTCCATCCAATCCATAGTAGCGGCACCGTCGTGCACTTCACCAATTTTATGAGCTTTTCCTGTGTAATATAAAATTCTTTCTGTAGTGGTAGTTTTGCCAGCGTCAATGTGGGCAGCGATACCTATGTTTCTATATTTATCGATTGGATATTTTTCGCTCATAAATTTACCATCTAAAATGCGCAAAAGCTTTATTTGCTTCTGCCATTTTGTGAGTGTCTTCTCTTTTTTTAATTGCTGAACCTTTGTTAGATGCTGCGTCTAATAATTCTTTAAGTAATTTTTCTTGCATGCTTTTGTCTGTTCTTTTTCTTGAAGCGTCTATCAACCAACGAATTGCTAAAGCCTGAGCTCTATCAGCTCTTACATCTACTGGTACTTGGTATGTTGCACCACCAACTCTTCTTGATTTAACTTCTAAATTTGGTTTTACGTTTTTAAGAGCATCATTAAAAACTTTAATTGGATCGTCATTAGTTTTGGCTTTAATTAATTCAAGGGTTTTGTATAAAATTTTTTCAGCTACTGTTTTTTTTCCTTGGTACATTAAAGAATTCATAAATTTAGTAACAACTTTAGATTTGTAAACTGGATCTGGACTTACATCTCTCTTTGTTTGTTTTCTTCTTCGTGACATAATTATTTAGGTCTCTTTGCTCCGTATTTAGATCTTTGTTGTTTCATTTTTGTAACACCCTGAGTATCAAGAACTCCTCGAATAGTATGATAACGAACTCCTGGTAAATCTTTTACCCTTCCGCCTCTAATCATAACCACTGAGTGTTCTTGTAAATTATGTCCTTCACCTGGAATATAACTAGTAACTTCAAAACCGTTTGACAGACGAACTCTAGCAACTTTACGTAATGCTGAGTTTGGTTTTTTTGGAGTTGTTGTATAAACTCTAGTGCACACTCCTCTTTTTTGAGGTGATGCTTCTAACGCAGGAACTTTGTTCCTTACTTTTGGTTTAACTCTTCCTCGTTTAACGAGTTGATTAATCGTTGGCATAAATTTATAAAAAATTTTAATAATTTAAGGATAGAAAATAAGGTCGAAACCTAAAATCTGGTAGGAGTTTAAGTGCTCGAGAGCCTTACTTACTACCTTAAAAAAGTGTGGGCATAATACTTAAATTAAGCAAAAGGTCAAATTGTAGTTGTATAAATAGCTACTTAATTAATATTGAAAAACTTAGCTAATTGCTACTTAGTAACCTCTAATTGCTCTGGGGCTTTTGCTTTGCTGCTTTGAAGCTCCATGTCTCTTTCACGAGCGATTTTAGAGTATTTAAATGTGCTATCACCTGTTCCCGCTGGAATTAATCTTCCAACGATAACGTTTTCTTTCAATCCATGAAGCACATCAACTTTACCTTTGATTGCTGCCTCAGTAAGAACTCTTGTTGTTTCTTGGAATGAAGCTGCAGAAATAAATGATTTCGTCTGTAATGAAGCCTTTGTAATACCCAGTAATACTGGATCAACTTTTGCAGGAGCTTTACCTTCTGAAACTAATTTTTTATTTAATTCATCCAGATCGATTTTATCTACTAATTCTCCTACTAAGAATGGAGTATCACCAGAAGCTTTGATTTCAACTTTTCTTAGCATCTGTCTAACGATAACTTCTATATGTTTATCGTTTATTATAACACCTTGTAATCTATAAACTTCCTGAACTTCGTCTATAAAATAATTTGCAAGAGCTTCTACTCCTAAAATTCTTAAAATATCGTGGGGAGCTGGACTGCCGTCTAATAAATATTCTCCTTTTTTAATTTCTTCGCCTGGGTTGAAGTTAACTTGTTTTCCTTTTGGAATTAAATATGAAGATTCAATTCCAGTTTTTGATTTAATTGTAATTTTAAGTTTTCCTCTAACTTCTTTTCCAAATTCAATTTTACCATCATTCTCAGCAATGATAGCTCCTTCTTTAGGTTTTCTCGCTTCAAATAATTCAGCAACTCTTGGTAATCCGCCAGTAATATCTTTTGTTTTGGAAGTTGCTTTTGGTAATCTAGCCAATACATCTCCTGCATTAACTTTGTCACCATCTTCAACTGACAAAATTGTTTCTGGAACTAAATAATATCTTGCTTCGTTGTCGTCAGCTTTTTTAACAACTTTTCCTTTGCTATCTCTTAGAGTAATTCTTGGTTTAAGATCAAGATTCTTAGATTGACCTCTCCAATCTAGAACAACTTTAGAAGAAATTCCTGTAGCTTCATCTGTAGCATCTGTAATTGATGCTCCATCAATCAAATCTACAAAATTAACAATACCATCCGTTTCTGAAATAACTGGTAGAGTGTATGGATCCCACTCGCAAATTTTTTGACCTTTTTTAACAGGCTGATCTGGTTTTGCAAAAAGTCTAGATCCGTATGGAATTTTATACATTGCAACGTTTGTTCCGTTTTTTTCAATGATAATTTCTGTATTTCTTCCCATTACTATTAATTCTTTTTTAGAATCCTCAATTAAGTTTTGATTAGAAACTTTTAATACTCCTTCTGAAGGAGCAGTTATTGAAGACTCTTGTTTAATTTGTGCTGTACCTCCAACGTGGAACGTTCTCATTGTAAGCTGCGTTCCTGGCTCTCCAATTGATTGAGCCGCTATCATTCCAACACATTCGCCGATTGATACTAATCTTCCTCTTGCTAAATCTCTTCCATAACAAGTTGAACAAATTCCATCTTTTGCTTCGCAAGTAATTGGTGAGTAAACATCTATAGATTTAACACCAGCGGCATCCATTAATTCACATTGTTTTTCTTCAATTAATTGTTTTGCTTTTACGATAACATCTCCTGTATTTGGAGCTTTAATATCTTTAGCAGCAATTCTTCCTAGAGATCTTTCTGTTAAAGACACGATGATATTACCGCCTTCTATGATCTCGCTAATATTAATATGTTTTTTAGTTCCGCAAAATTTAAGTCTTACAATAACATCTTGAGAAACATCACATAATCTTCTTGTTAAATATCCAGAGTTTGCTGTTTTTAAAGCCGTATCTGCAAGTCCTTTTCTTGCTCCGTGAGTAGATGTAAAGTATTCCAAAACTGTCAAACCTTCTTTAAAGTTTGAAATAATAGGTGTTTCAATAATCTCACCAGATGGTTTTGCCATTAGACCTCTCATACCAGCTAACTGTTTCATTTGAGCTGCCGAACCTCTGGCACCAGAATCTGCCATCATGAATATAGAGTTAGTTGTTATTGAGCCATCTTCTTTGTTGATTTTCGAAGCAGAGATATTTTTCATCATCTCACTTGCAATTTTGTCTGTACATTTAGACCATTGGTCTACAACTTTGTTATATTTCTCGCCTTTAGTAATTAAACCTTCGGAATATTGAGTTTCATACTCCTCAACCATTTTTTTAGCTTCGGTTATAATTTTTTCTTTTGACTCAGGAATAACTAAATCATCTTTTCCAAAAGATATTCCTGCTTTAAATGCATTAAGAAAACCAATAGTCATTAATCTATCGCAAAAAATTACTGTTTCTTTCTGACCGCAGTATCTAAAAATAATATCAATAAGTTCAGAAATTTGTTTTTTAGTTAATAATTTATTTACTAAATCAAATGAAATTTTATGATGCTTTGGAAGAACGTCAGCTAATAAAAATCTGCCAACACTACTTTGATATGTTTTAAAAACTGGCTTGCCTTTTTCATCTACTGTTTCAAATCGAGATACAATTTTAGAATGAATATTTATAGATTTATTTTCAAGTCCTTGTGCAATTTCATCTAAGTTTAAGAAGTAGCCAACAGGTTTGGTATCTTGATCTCCAAAAAACTGTGACATGTAATAAATTCCTAACACCATATCTTGTGATGGAACAATAATAGGTTTTCCGTTTGACGGGCTTAAAATGTTATTTGTCGACATCATTAAAACTCTTGCTTCTAACTGAGCTTCTATACTTAAGGGAACGTGAACAGCCATTTGATCACCGTCAAAGTCAGCGTTAAAAGCGGCTGTAACTAAAGGATGTAATTGAATTGCTTTTCCTTCAATTAATAAAGGTTCAAAAGCTTGAATTCCTAATCTATGAAGTGTCGGAGCTCTGTTTAAAAGAATTGGATGTTCTCTAACAACTTCCTCTAAAATATCCCAAACTTCTGATTTTTCTTTTTCTACTATTTTTTTAGCCTGCTTAATTGTTGTCGCAAGACCAAGTTTATCTAATTTTGCATAAATAAATGGCTTAAATAATTCTAGTGCCATTTTTTTTGGAAGACCGCACTGATGAAGTTTTAATTCAGGACCTACAACAATTACAGATCTTCCTGAGTAATCTACTCGTTTTCCCAATAAGTTTTGTCTGAAACGTCCCTGCTTACCTTTAAGCATGTCTGCCAAAGATTTAAGAGGTCTCTTTCCAGTTCCTGTGATTACTCTTCCTCTTCTTCCGTTATCAAATAAAGCGTCAACTGCTTCTTGCAGCATACGTTTTTCATTTCTAACAATAATATCTGGGGCTCTTAATTCCATTAATCTCTTTAATCGATTATTTCTATTAATAACTCTTCGATATAGATCGTTAAGATCAGATGTTGCAAATCTTCCACCATCAAGTGGAACTAAAGGTCTAAGCTCTGGTGGAATAACTGGTATAACAGTTAAAATCATCCATTCAGGTTTGTTTCCAGAGTTAATAAAATTCTCAACTAGTTTTAATCTTTTAATAGTTCTCTCTTCAGCAACCTTAGAAGTTGTTGTTTTTAAAACTTCTCTTAATCTTTCTCTTTCAGCTGGTAAATCGATAGCAGCTAACACTTCTCTAATAGCTTCAGCGCCAATTCCTGCTGAGAACTGATCTTCACCGTATTTTTCTTGAGCTTTTAATAATTCTTCTTCTGTAATTAATTGATTTTTCTTAAATTCTGTTAATCCTGGTTCAATAACGATAAAATTTTCAAAATATAAAACTTTTTCAAGGTCTTTAAGCTTCATGTCCATCGCAAGAGCAATTCTACTTGGCAATGATTTTAAAAACCAAATATGAGAAACTGGCGTTGATAGTTCTACGTGACCCATTCGTTCACGTCTTACATTTGCTTTAGTAACTTCTACTCCGCACTTTTCGCAAATAATTCCTCTGAATTTCATACGTTTATACTTACCGCATAAACATTCGTAATCTTTTACTGGTCCAAATATCCTAGAACAAAATAATCCATCTTTTTCAGGTTTAAATGTTCTGTAGTTAATGGTTTCAGGTTTTTTAATTTCACCAAATGACCAAGATTTAATCTTTTCAGGACTAGCTAAGGAAATTTTAATATTATTAAAATTTTCTTTATTAATATTTTTTTTAAATAAATTTGTTAATTCTTTGCTCATAATTTAATTTGTTAATTCAATATTTAAACCTAAAGATCTGATCTCTTTAATTAAAACGTTGAATGATTCTGGAACTCCTGATTCAAAATCATCATCTCCTTTAACAATAGTTTCGTAAACTTTTGTTCTTCCCGCCACATCATCCGATTTAATTGTCAAAATTTCTTGCAAAGTATATGCTGCTCCGTAAGCTTCTAATGCCCAAACTTCCATTTCTCCAAATCTTTGACCACCAAATTGAGCTTTTCCGCCTAAAGGTTGTTGTGTAACTAGACTGTAAGGACCAGTAGAACGAGCATGAATTTTATCATCAACCATGTGGGCTAATTTTAACATGTAAATAATTCCAACTGTAACTTGACGATCAATTTTTTCACCAGTTCTGCCATCATATAAATCAGTCTGTCCAGATTCTGGTAATCCACAAAATTTTAACATTTCAGTAACGTCATTTACACTAGCCCCATCGAAAACTGGTGTAGCTATAGGAACGCCACTTGATAGATTGTAACTTAATTCATTAAGTTCTGTATCAGATAAATTTTTAATTTCATCACCTACATCTCCTTTGTAAATTTTTCCTAAATAATTTTTTAATTCTTCTTTTTTAGATGAATTTTTTTGAACATCTTCAATTAATTTTTTTATTTTCTCACCCATTTCAGAACAAGCCCATCCTAAATGTGTCTCTAAAATTTGACCTACGTTCATACGACTTGGAACACCTAATGGATTTAGAACAATATCAACTGGTCTTCCATCCTTCATGTAAGGCATATCTTCAGCTGGTACAATTCTACTAATAACTCCTTTGTTTCCATGTCTTCCTGCCATTTTATCTCCGGCCTGAAGTTTTCTCTTCATGGCAACGAAAACTTTCACCATTTTCATAACACCTGGCAATAAGTCGTCGCCTTTTTGAATTTTATCTACTTGGTCTTCAAATCTCGTTTGAATATCTTTTTTAGCTTTAACAAATTGTTCTTTTAAAATTGCTAAATTTGATTGAACTTTTTTATCTTCAATGACTAATTTGAATAATTCATTAGCAGTTAATTCAGACAAATTATCTTCTGATAAAACTGTACTTTTTTTAAAAGATTTAAAATCTTCTTCAAGTTTTGCAGAAACTAAAGTGCTTTTTACTCTGGCTTTAATATTTGATTCTAAAATTTCTTCTTCGGCATTTTTATCATTTTGAACTGACTCAATTTCAGCTCTTTCAATAGATATTGCTCTTTCGTCTTTTTCAATACCATGTCTATTAAATACTCTTACTTCAACCACTACACCATTCGTTCCTGAAGGCATTTTTAGAGATGTGTCTCTTACATCAATTGCTTTTTCACCAAAAATTGCTCTTAATAATTTTTCTTCAGCGTTAACTGGTGAATCTCCTTTTGGCGTAACTTTTCCAACTAATATATCTCCAGGTTTAACTTCTGCTCCAACATAAACAACTCCGGATTCATCTAAATTAATTAAATTTTCCTCGGCAGTGTTTGGAATGTCTCTTGTAATTTCTTCAGGCCCAAGTTTTGTATCTCTAGCCATGACACTATATTCTTCAATGTGAATTGATGTAAAAACATCATCTGTTACACATCTTTCGGAAATTAATATTGAGTCCTCAAAGTTGTAACCACGCCATGGCATAAATGCTACCATTACGTTTTTACCTAGGGCTAATTCACCAAATTGAGTTGATGGACCATCCGCAATAACATCACCTTTTCTAATTTTATCTCCAACCTTAACTAATGGTCTTTGATTGATGCATGTATTCTGGTTTGATCTTTGAAATTTGCTTAAGTTGTAAATATCAACACCAGATTTTGTAAGATCCTTTTCACTAGTTACTCTGACAACAATTCTTTTTCCATCAATTTTATCTACAACGCCGTCTCGTTTTGCAACTAATGTTGCTCCTGAATCTACAGCAACATCTTTTTCTATGCCTGTTCCAACTAATGGAGATTCGTTTTTAATTAAAGGAACTGCTTGTCTCATCATGTTCGATCCCATTAACGCTCTGTTAGCATCGTCATTTTCTAAGAATGGAATTAAAGCTGCAGCAACTGACACAACTTGTTTTGGTGAAACGTCCATAAAGTCAACGTTTTCAGGTTTCGCTAATTCAAATCCTAATGATTTTCTGCAAGAAACTAAATCATCAACAAAAGTATTTTCTTTGCTTAACGGAGAGTTAGCTTGAGCAATTGTATATTTGCCTTCTTCCATTGCAGATAAATAATGAATCTCTTTTGTAACTTTTCCATTAACAACTTTTCTATACGGACTCTCAATGAACCCATATTTATTAATTCTTGAATAAGTTGCTAGACTATTTATTAATCCAATATTTGGTCCTTCCGGTGTTTCGATCGGACATATTCTTCCATAATGAGTTGGGTGAACATCTCGAACTTCAAATCCTGCTCTTTCTCTATTTAATCCTCCGGGTCCAAGAGCTGATACTCTTCTTTTATGAGTAATTTCAGCAAGTGGATTTGTTTGATCCATAAATTGAGATAATGGAGAAGTTCCAAAAAATTCTTTAAGACAGGCAGCTATTGGTTTTGCGTTAATTAAATCTTGCGGCATTACTGAATCGATTTCAACAGAAGCCATTTTTTCTTTGATGGCTCTTTCCATTCTTATTAGTCCAATTCTAAATTGATTTTCTACAAGCTCTCCAACCGATCTAAGTCTACGATTTCCAAGATGATCAATGTCATCCACTTCTCCTTTGCCGTCTTTGAGGTCCAGCATATGTTTAACGATTGTAACGATGTCTTCTTTTCTTAGAACGGTTAATTTTGGATCGCAATCAAGGTCCATTCTCGCGTTCATTTTTACACGACCTGTTTCTGAAAGGTCATATCTTGTATGATTAAAGAATAGGTTACCAAATAAATTTTTAGCTGTTTCTATTGTTGGTGGCTCACCTGGTCTTAGAACACGATAAATATCCATGCTAGCTTCATCTTGATTAAGATTTTTATCAATAGTTAAGGTATTTCTTAAGAATGGCCCTCTATTTACGCCATCAATATCAAGTAGATAAATTGTTTTTGTTTTAAGATCTGTAAGCTTAGTAATTAAATCATTAGAAATTTCATCTCCGGATTCAGCAATTACTTCACCAGTTTTTTCATTAATAATATCGTTTGCTAAATATTTTCCAAATAAATCAGGAGTTTTAACTAAGTAACTATTTAGTCCTTCTTTCTTTAATTTTAATGCCATTGGATACAAAATTTTTGTATCTTTTTTGATGATAACTTTCTTAGTTTCGGCGTTAATTAAATCATTTTTTAACTTATAATTTCTAAAATTCTCTGGGGTAAATTTTGTTTTCCACTCATCTTCTGAAGTTAGATCGTATCTAATATTTTCATAAAAAAGACTTAAAATATCATCTCTATTATAACCAAGAGCCATTAATAATGTCGTTACTGGCAACTTTCTTTTTCTATCAATTCTAAAATTTAAAATATCTTTTGTGTCATATTCGAAATCTAACCAAGATCCTCTGTAAGGAATAACTCTGCAACTAAATAATAATTTTCCACTTGCATGGGTCTTACCTTTGTCATGATCAAAAAAAACTCCTGGACTTCTATGCATCTGGTTTACACAAACTCTTTCAATTCCATTTACAACAAATGTTCCTCTTGGAGTCATAAGAGGAATATCACTCATGTAAACTTCTTGTTCTTTGGCAGACAAAACTTGCTTAGTTTGCTTTTCTTCGTTGATGTCATACGCAACTAATCTAAGTGTTGCTTTTAATGCCGCTGAATATGTTAATCCTCTTTGATTACATTCTTCAACTGTGTATTTTGGTTTTTCAAATCGATAAGAAATATATTCTATAGTTGCGAGACCTGAAAATTCTTCTATTGGAAAAATATCCTTAAATACTTTTGTAATTCCAGAATCAACTTTATGTTCTGTGTTTGCTTCTAAAAAATTTTTATAAGAGTTAACTTGGACTTCTATTAAATCGGGAATATTAAGTATATTTTCTAATTTACCAAAACTTTTTCTAACTTTTTTCTTATCTGTAAAAGATAACAACATAGTTTATTAACCGAATATTTTATTATCCGGCTCTAAAAAAAATTTAAATTTACTTAAGTTCTACTTTTGCGCCAACTGCTTCAAGTTTCTTTTTAACATCGTCAGCATCTTTTTTGCTAACGCCAGCTTTAAGTTGTTTTGGTGCACCTTCAACTAAATCTTTAGCTTCTTTTAAACCTAAACCAGTGAACGCTCTTACTTCTTTAATTACTCCAATCTTGTTGTCGCCAGATGAAACAAGATTAACTATGAAATCATTTTTTTCTTCAGCTGCTGCGCCGCCTGCTGCTGCTGCTGGAGCTGCTGCTGCAACTGGTGCCGCTGCTGATACTCCCCATTTTTCTTCTAAAGTTTTTGAAAGTTCTGCTGCTTCAACAACAGTTAATTTTGATAAATCTTCTACAATTTTATTTAAGTCTGGCATTTTGAATATCCTAGTGGGTTTAATTTTTTAAATTTTTAGCGTGCATCAAATTAACTATTTTTGCGCTTGGTGCAAGCAAAATACTAACAATTTTTTGAGCTGGGGCAGCTAAAATACCTACAATTTTAGCTCTTGCTTCATTTAACGTAGGTAAAGTCGCTATATGAGCAACATCTGCTGGCTCTAAAAGCTTCTCATCCATTAGGCCGCCAAGAATTTTTAGCTTTTCATTCCCTTTAGAAAAAGTAACTAAAGTCTTCGCAAGAGTAATTGGATCTTTTGAGCATGCAATAGCTGTTGGTCCTTTAAAAAATTTTTCTAACTTTTCAGCCTTAGATCCTTTAAGCGCAATTTTTGTAATTCTATTTTTTGTAATTTTCAAGAAAGCTCCGCTTTCTCTCATTTTAGCACGAAGACTTTCCAAATCTTTAACTGTGATCCCTTCGTAATGATAAACTAAAATTCCTTCATTAGCTGCGATGACAGTTTTTAAATCATTCACATATGTATTTTTTTGTTCTCTATTCATTATATACTCGAAAGTTGAAGTTTAACTGAAGGACCCATAGTCGTAGATAAATAAATTGAATTTATAAAATTTCCTTTAATACCAGCTGGCTTTTCTTTTGAAACAACTTCATAAACACTTTTAAAATTTTCAGATAATTCTTTGTCAGAAAATTTTACTTTGCCAATTGACAAACCTAAATTTCCATCTTTATCACATTTAATTTCAATTCTGCCTTTCTTAATTGCCTCTACAGTAGATTTTATGTCTTTTGCAACAGTACCTAATTTTGGGTTGGGCATTAATCCTTTTGGTCCAAGAACTTTTCCTAATTTTCCAACTTTTGCCATCATGTCAGGAGTTGAAATTAATACATCAAAATTTACTTTTCCTGAATTAATCTCGTTAATTAAATCTTCTGATCCAGTTATTTCAGCTCCTGAAGATTTAGCTTCGCTCAGTTTGTCGTTACCACAAATAACTGCAACTTTAACTTTTCTACCGTTACCATTTGGTAAATCTACCACTGTTCTTAAATTTTGATCTGTTTTAGCTTTATCGACATTTAAAAAGAAAATAGCTTCCATTGATTCTGGAAACTTTGTATTCGATTTTGTTTTTAATAATTTAATAGCTTCAGGTAACGCAAGTTCTTTTGTCTTATCATGACCCTTGATTAAAGCTGTATATCTTTTTGAATGTTTTTTTGACATTAATCTTTTACCTCAACTCCCATAGACCTTGCTGAACCAGCTATAATCTTAATCGCTTGTTCAATATCAAAAGCATTTAAATCTTTCATTTTAATTTCTGCAATTTTTTTAAGCTGAGCTTTAGTAATAGATCCAGCAACAACTCTACCTGGTTCTTTAGAACCACTCTTTAGCTTGAGAGCTTCTTTAATTAAAAAAGACGCTGGTGGAGTTTTAATTATAAAATCAAATTTTTTATCTTTATATATAGTAATAACAACTGGAACTGGCTGTCCCATTAACGATTTAGTTTTGTCGTTAAAAGATTTGCAAAATTCCATTATGTTAACTCCTCTTTGTCCAAGAGCAGGTCCAACAGGAGGAGCTGGGTTGGCTTGGCCGCCTTTAATTTGTAATTTTAAAATCCCTGAAATTTCTTTAGCCATACTTAAATCTTTTCTACCTGTCCGTATTCTAACTCTACAGGTGTGGGCCTACCAAATATCGAAACTGAAACCTTTAGTCTAGACTTTTCTTCATCAACTCCCTCTACTAAACCACTAAACGAAGCAAATGGTCCATCACATACTCTTACTTGTTCTCCGATATCAAAGCTTATGCTAGTTGAAGGTTTAAGAGCCCCATCTTCAATTTTTCCCATAATCTTTGTGACTTCAGCTTCTGAAATTGGAGTGGGCTTTCCTGGAACGCCTAAAAATCCTGTAATTCTTTTTATAGATTTAATTAAATGATAAACTTGATCATTCATATCAAGCTTGGCTAAAAAATAACCTGGAAAGTATTTTTTTTCAGAAGTTGTTCTTTTGCCTTTTTTTACTTCTGTAACTTCGTGTGTTGGAACTAATGTCTCCTCGAAGTGATGCGCTAAACCTTCTTTTTCAAGTTTCTCAGGAATAAGACTGGCTACTTTCTTTTCTGCTCCTGAATGAGCCTGAATTATATACCATTTCATCATAAATTAAATTCCCAGTAAATAATTTAGACCTAGTTTAAAAATTTGATCTAACAACAAAAAAAATAAAGCTGCTATTACCGACATAACAAAAACTGTAAATGCCCCAATAGTAGTTTCTTTTCTTGTTGGCCAAGATATTTTTAAAGCCTCCTGCTTAACAGATCTTAAAAATTGAATAGGGTTAAACATATTTAATAATCTGTGGCAGGAGTGGAGGGACTTGAACCCGCAACCTCCGGTTTTGGAGACCGGCGCTCTACCAATTGAGCTACACTCCTAAGATTTATTCTATAATCTTAGTAACTACTCCAGCTCCTACGGTTCTGCCTCCTTCTCTAATCGCAAATTTCAAATTATTATCCATTGCAATTGGAGTGATTAGGGTAACAGTCATTTTGGCATCGTCACCAGGCATAATCATTTCAACACCAGCTGGTAACAAAACTTCTCCTGTAACGTCTGTAGTTCTAAAGTAGAACTGAGGACGATATTTAGTAAAGAATGGAGTATGTCTTCCACCCTCTTCTTTTTTCAGAATGTAAGCTTGAGCTTCAAATTTAGTGTGAGGCTTAATTGATCCTGGCTTAGCCAAAACCTGTCCTCTTTCTACTTGATCACGTTCGATACCTCTTAAAAGAATACCAACGTTATCTCCAGCTTCACCCGAGTCTAAAAGTTTTCTAAACATTTCAACACCAGTACAAACTGATTTTTGAGTAGCTTTAATTCCGATGATTTCCATCTCTTCACCAGTTTTAATTACACCCGCTTCAATTCTACCAGTAACAACTGTTCCTCGGCCAGAAATTGAGAACACATCCTCTATCGGCATTAGGAACGGTTTGTCTTTTGGTCTGTTTGGTTGAGGAATGAATGCATCAACAGCATCCATTAATGCAAGAATTGGTTTTTCTCCCAGTTCAGCGTCGCCTTCGATTGCTTTTAATGCTGATCCTTTAATAATTGGAGTTTTGTCACCTGGGTATCCATAAGATGTTAGGAGTTCTCTAATTTCCATTTCAACAAGATCTAAAAGTTCTTTGTCATTAACAGTGTCAACTTTATTTAAAAAAACAACTAGAGCCGGAACTCCAACTTGTCTTGCTAAAAGAATATGTTCTCTTGTTTGTGGCATTGGACCGTCAGCTGCATTCACAACTAAAATAGCTCCGTCCATTTGCGCAGCACCTGTGATCATGTTTTTTACATAGTCAGCGTGTCCTGGACAATCAACGTGTGCGTAGTGACGTTTTGCTGTTTCGTATTCAACGTGAGCTGTAGAAATAGTAATACCTCTTGCTTTTTCTTCAGGTGTTTTGTCAATCTGATCGTAAGCAACAAATTTTGCTCCTCCAGTTTTTGCAAGAACTTTTGTGATCGCGGCTGTTAAAGTTGTTTTACCATGATCGACGTGACCAATAGTACCAATGTTGCAATGTGGTTTCGTTCTTTGAAATTTTTCCTTAGACATTTACTTTTTCTACACCTCTCAGTTTATTATTAATTTAATCTGGAGCGGGTGAAGAGAATCGAACTCTCACAACCAGCTTGGAAGGCTGGAGTTCTACCATTGAACTACACCCGCGTAACCAAACCTTACTCCTAATTTTATTTTGTTGCCAACATTTCTTTTCTTTAAACACTCCCTCTTGGTGGAGGGGGAAGGATTCGAACCTTCGTAGGCCGGAGCCAACGGTTTTACAGACCGTCACCTTTAACCACTCGGTCACCCCTCCAATTTTTCACAAAACTACGGGGTTTTGCTTTGAGTGGCTTTCAAGTGTTCTAAAAAAGAAAAATTTTACAACACAACTTCCTAACCACACTATTGCGATTTTGAAGCTTAAAATTATGCGGAATATAATTAGTGAGCAATATTAATGCAATACATTTTTAGCTCAAATTAAGATAGTTATAACGATTATATCAATGAAAACAGGCTCATTTTGGATAGGTGGCAAACATGCAGTTTTATCTGCCATCAAAAACCCTAAAAGAAAAATAAATAAGCTAATTATCACCCAAGAAAACCAAAAGGATTTTAATCCTAAAGATTTAAATAAAAAAATTCTAATTGAAGTTAAAGATAAGAAAGAAATAGATAAAATTTTTATTAACGAAAATATTGTTCATCAGGGGGTTGCTGCTGAAATAGAAAGTATTCAAGCAATTGAGTTAAAAGAATATTTAAAAAACAAAAATAATTCAAAAAATACAGTGGTTGTACTTGATGACATCACGGATCAAAGAAATATAGGATCAATAATAAGATCATGTAGCGCATTTAATATTGATGCAGTTATTCTTTTAGATAAAAATTACAATCCTAAGAACAAAATGATGTACAAAAGTGCGAGTGGAGCGATGGAGCTTGTAAATATTATACCAGTTTCAAATATCACTAATGCACTAGAGGTTCTTAAAAAAAATAATTATTGGGTTTATGGATTAGATGGTCATGCAAAAGAAAATATTGAAGATCAAAAATGGTCAAATCAAAATGCTTTTGTTTTTGGATCTGAAGGAGAGGGACTTAGAAGGCTAGTAAAAGAAAATTGCGATCATCTTATAAAAATTCAGATTAACAAAGAAATTGAAAGTTTAAATGTTTCAAATGCAGTATCAGTAACTTTGGGTATTTTTAGATTACTTGAAAGAAAAAATTAAAATCCAAAACTAGATTTTATTCCATCTACAATAAATTGAATTGCAAGAGATGCTAATATTAAAGCTATAACCCTTGAAAATACATTTAAAATATTTTTACTAGTATAGTTTGCAAGAATTGCAGAAAATATCATATGAAGAAATGTTACAATCATCACAGCAGTTAAGGCTACATAAACCATAATTAATTTTTCAGGTGACTTAGAGCTAGCATTTACCAAAAGTAAAACTGAGGTTAACGCTGCTGGTCCTGCTATTAAAGGAATAGCAAGTGGAAAAATTGCAATTTCTTCTAATGTTTTTTCATGCAAAACTTTATTAGCGCTCTCTTCTCTCCTTAATCTTCTTTTATCCAGTAACATTTCAATTGAGATAATAAATAAAATTATTCCCCCAGCGATTTTTAAAGAGTCTATTGAAACGCCAATCCAATTAAAAAAAAATTTACCACCGTATGCAAAAATAATTAATACTATAAAAGAAATTAAAGAAGCCTTAATTGCAATTTTAAACCTCTGCTCTCTTGATGCTCCTTCCGTTAACAATAAAAATAAAGGACCAATTCCTGCGGCATCAATTGCAACAAACAAAACTGCAAAAGAGTTAAAAAAAGCTGAGCTCATTTAAATATTAATAAAATTATTTTTCATACTCTTAATAAATACTGGCGGGAGTGACGGGACTCGAACCCGCGGCCTCCTGCGTGACAGGCAGGCGCTCTAACCAAGCTGAGCTACACCCCCTAAAATTAAAGTGATGAGGCTAAGATTATGCTGTCACCACAATTCAAGTTAAGCTTGAAGGTAATCTTATACACTGATTTTTTTTGGATGTCTTTTGTAAAATATTATTAGAGCTTTTTAAAAAACATAAAAAAAACTCTTTATAAAGTAAAAAGATGGTGGGCGATCAAGGACTCGAACCTAGGACCCTCTCGGTGTAAACGAGATGCTCTACCAACTGAGCTAATCGCCCTTTTACTAAGAAGCTTTGTATAACAATAAAAATAGAAAGTTAAAATAATAATTAATGAGGTAAGTACTTTTTAAATGCAGTAGTTTTTGAAAAGACTCTACCTTTTAGAAGATTAAAAGTATTTAGATCTTCTTTTTTAATCTTTGAGCAAGTAATTAAACCATACTGATCTGCAAATTGATTTTTATAGTATGTTTGTTTTTCTTTAAAATCGCTTACACAGTTCTTTAAATAATCTCTCGGATAAAAATACCAAACTAATAGTAATATAGGGATTATGTACCAATATTTCTTAATTTTTTTCATATTTCAATATTAACTACTATTTATTAGTTAAAAATATATATGTTAAGAATATTTTTATGATTGATTGGTCTCAAATATTTTATCTTATAATTGTCATGGTTATGGCAGCATCTGTTGCCGGTTTTGCAGCGGGTCTACTTGGTGTCGGTGGTGGTTTAGTAATGGTACCTGCGCTCTACTACGCATTCACAGTTCTTGATTTTGAAATGGCAACTAAAATGCATTTAGCTTTAGGAACATCTCTTGCAATTATTATTCCAACATCAATCATGTCCACTAGAACTCACATGAAATTTAATGCAGTTGATTTTGGTCTTATTAAATCTTTTGGTATTTATATAGTTTTAGGAGTCATTATTGGAACTTTTTTAGCTTCAAATCTTAAAACAGCAAATTTAGTTTTATTCTTCGCATTATTTGCATTTTTAGTAGGCTTGTTTTTTTTGTTTTTAAAATCAAAATTAGAAGAAACCGAAAGAAATATTCCAAAAATTTATAAAATTATAATTGGAAACTTTATTGGCTTTGTTTCTGTTCCGTTGGGCATTGGGGGTGGATCGTTATCTGTACCTTTTATGAGACTATTTGGTTATGACATGAGAAAGGCTATTGGAACATCTGCAGCTATTGGAATTTTAATTGCAATCTCAGGAACGATTAGCATGATCTCAAGTGGCGCATTATTTGCCAAGGTTAATTCACCTCTAAGCTTTGGCTATTTTAATCTTGCTGGATTTTTAGTTTTTGTTCCAGTTACAATGATGATGGCTCCTCTTGGAGCAAAAGTCGTTCATAAAGTAAGTAGAAATTTAATTACTAAGATATTTGGAATTTACCTAATTTTAATTTCTCTTAGAAGCTTTGTTGAATATTTAAATATTAAATAATTTAATTAACTGGTCTTTCACTTGTAAGTTCTTTACTTTTTTGTGTTTGCGAAAGGTCAATTTCTACCCAATCAATCGGCGTTAAAGATTTAGTTAAAGCAACCTTCAATACTTCATCCACTGTTTTAACTGGAATAATTTTTAAACCTTCGATTACATTTTTGGGTATTTCGGCTAAATCCTTTTCGTTCTCATCTGGGATTAAAACAGTCTTAATTCCTCCTCTAAGAGCTGCTAATAATTTTTCTTTTAAACCACCAATTGGAAGAACTCTTCCTCTTAAAGTAACTTCTCCGGTCATTGCAACTTCTCTCTTAACTGGGATTCCAGTTAAAGATGAAACAATTGAAGTTACCATTGCAATACCAGCTGAAGGTCCATCTTTTGGTGTTGCGCCTTCAGGTACGTGAATGTGGATGTCTTTTTTTTCAAAAACTGGAGGAATAATTCCATATTCTAAGCATCTAGATCTTACAAAAGATTTTGCAGCTTTAACTGACTCTTGCATCACTTCGCCTAATTTTCCAGTGATCTCCATTTTACCTTTTCCTGGCATAATTACAGATTCGATTGTTAATAACTCACCACCAACTTCAGTCCAAGCTAGTCCAGTTACAATTCCTGTGCCATCTTTATTTTCTATTTCACCGTATTTAAACTTTTTAACACCAAGATAATCATTAAGATTTTTTTCATCAATTTTAATTGTATCTTTAGTTTTGGTAACAATGTCTTTAACGCCTTTTCTTGCAAGTTTTGAAATCTCTCTTTCCAAACTTCTAACGCCGGACTCTCTTGTGTAATATCTGATAATATCTTTTAAGGCCTCATCAGAGACAGTCCATTCACCTGGTTTTAATCCGTTTTCTTTAATTTGTTTTGGTAAAAGATATTTTTTAGCTATCTCCATTTTTTCATCTTCGGTGTAACCAGAGATTCTGATAACTTCCATTCTGTCTAATAATGGACCGGGGATATTTAAAGTATTTGCAGTAGTAACAAACATTACATTCGATAAATCATAATCAACTTCAAGATAATGATCGTTAAATGTTGGGTTTTGTTCGGGATCTAACGCTTCTAATAATGCCGACGAAGGATCGCCTCTATAGTCATTACCAATTTTATCAATTTCATCTAATAAAATTAAAGGATTATTTTTTCCAGACTTTTTCATCATCTGAATTATTTTTCCAGGCAAAGATCCAATGTAAGTTCTTCTATGACCTCTGATTTCAGCTTCATCTCTAATTCCGCCTAAAGACATTCTTACAAATTCTCTTCCAGTGGCTTTAGCAATAGATTTACCCAAAGAAGTTTTTCCAACTCCCGGTGCTCCTACTAAGCAAAGAATAGGACCTTTAATTTTATTAATTCTACTCTGTACTGCTAAAAATTCTAAAATTCTATCTTTTACTTTTTCTAAACCATAATGATCTTCATCAAGAATTTTTTTCGCATTATTAATATCAGTGTTTACTTTTGAAGTTTTTCCCCAAGGCAACGAAACCATCCAATCCAAGTAATTTCTAACTACCGTAGATTCTGCTGACATGGGGCTCATTGATTTTAATTTTTTTAACTCAGCTAAAGACTTTTCTTCAGCTTCTTTTGTCATTTTAGCTTTTTTAATGGCCTCTTCTAAGTTTTGAATTTCATCTTTACCATCTTCAGTTTCGCCTAGCTCTTTTTGGATAGCTTTTAACTGTTCATTTAAATAATATTCTCTTTGAGTTTTTTCCATTTGATTTTTAACTCTGCCTCTAATCTTTTTCTCAACTGACAAAACTTCAATTTCACTTTCAATAAAAGTTAAAAGAGATTCAAGTCTATTTTGCACCGACAAATTTTCTAAAATTTTTTGCTTTTCTACTAAACTGATTTGCAATTGGTTAGCTACTGCATCAGCAACTTTTGATGGTTCTTTTGTATCTTTAATTGTCTCAAGACCCTCTTCAGATACTTTTTTTGAAACTTTTACTAATTTATCAAATTTATTTAAAACAGCTTTTGATAATAAAGATAAATCTTCTTTGCCAAGATCATCAGCTAATTTTGAGCACGAAGCTAATAAATAATTCTTTTCTTCATTGTGATACTCATTAATTTTAACTCTTTCTTTTCCCTCTACTAAAATTTTAACTGTTCCGTCTGGAAGTTTTAACAATTGTAATATTTCGCCTAAACAACCGACTTGATAAATCTCATTATCTTTTGGATCGTCAACATCATGACTTTTTTGAGCGGCAAGGATAATTTTCTTATATTTATCCATTACACTGTTAAGAGCATTTATAGACTTTTCTCTTCCAACAAAAAGTGGAACTACCATTCCTGGAAAAACAACAATATCTCTCAATGGCAATACAGGGTATTGGCCTTGATCGGTTTTTTGTGGCTCTTTATTCTCCATAATTTAATAATAGTAATAGTTAAGTTTATAACAAGCTTAACACTATATGGGGACGTTTAATGTTATTTCAACTGTGAATAACTAGCCTATTTTACTCTCTTTATTAATAGGAGTGCTTGAGGTTTGGTTGTTTTTCTTTGAGTAAGTAAGTAACGGTTTTATTTTTCCATCAACAACGTCTTTATTAATTACAACTTCACTAATATTAGACTGCGAAGGAAGCTCAAACATTGTTTCAAGTAAAATATCTTCTAAAATTGATCTAAGTCCTCTTGCCCCTGTTTTTCTTATTAAAGCTTTTTTAGCAATAGCTGACAGGGAATCTTTTGTAAAAGTAAGCTTAGCTCCTTCAATTTCAAAAAGTTTAGCATATTGTTTAAGAAGTGCATTTTTTGGTTCTTGTAAAATTTTAATTAACGCTTCTTCATGCAAATCATCTAACGTTGCTACAATTGGAAGTCTTCCTATAAACTCTGGTATTAAACCAAATTTTAATAAATCTTCTGGTTCTAAGTCTTTTAATATTTGACCAATACTTTTATTATCATGCTCTCTAAGTGTAGCTCCAAATCCCATCGCAGTTCCTTTGCTTCTTAATGATACAATTTTCTCTAATCCACCAAATGCCCCACCGCATATAAATAGGATATTTGTTGTGTTAACTTGTAAAAATTCTTGTTGAGGATGTTTTCTTCCTCCTTGTGGTGGAACGCTTGCAACTGTTCCTTCCATTATTTTCAAAAGGGCTTGTTGAACACCCTCTCCAGATACATCTCTTGTAATAGAAGGATTTTCTGTTTTTCTGCTAATTTTATCAACTTCATCAATATAAACAATTCCTCTTTGTGCCTTTTCAACATTATAATCAGCAGCTTGTAATAATTTTAAAATAATATTTTCTACATCTTCTCCGACATAACCAGCCTCTGTTAATGTAGTAGCGTCAGCCATAGTAAATGGTACATCTAAAATTTTAGCAAGAGTTTGCGCTAATAAAGTTTTTCCGCAACCTGTTGGACCTATAAGTAATACGTTAGATTTTGAAATTTCAACATCTTTGCTGCTCTTAGAATCTTGATTTAATCTCTTATAATGGTTGTGTACGGCAACAGATAAAACTTTTTTGGCTTTGTCTTGACCAATTACGTACTCATCTAAAACTTTACAAATTTCTTTTGGTGTTGGAACTCCAGCATCATCTTTAACAAAATTGCTTTTGTTCTCTTCTTTGATGATGTCCATACAAAGCTCGACACATTCATCGCATATAAAAACTGTGGGGCCGGCTATGAGTTTTCTAACTTCGTGCTGACTTTTTCCGCAGAAGGAACAATAAAGTGTGTTTTTATTATCTTTAGCCATGTTTAAAATGATCGAATCAGTTAAGTTTTATAAAACAATGACTTGCTACTAAAAGCAAGTCTAAGTTGAATCTAATCTCTATATTGTGTGTAAATTATATATGTAATTTAACTAATCGGCTTTCTTTTCTACTACTTTATCAATTATCCCAAAATCTTTAGCTTCTTCAGGGCTCATAAACTTGTCTCTCTCTAAGGCTTCTTGGATTGACTTAATATCTTTGCCAGTATGCTTTGCGTAAATTTCATTAAGGCGTTTTTTCACATAAGAAATTTCATTTGCATGAATTTGAATATCGGTTGCTTGTCCTTGAAAACCTGCTGAAGGTTGATGAACCATTATACGTGCGTTAGGTAAAGAAAACCTATGACCTTTTTCTCCTGCGGCTAGCAAAAATGAACCCATGGAAGCTGCTTGTCCGATACAAATTGTTGAAACAGGAGATTTAACATATTGCATAGTGTCATAAATTCCAAGTCCGTCAGTAACTACTCCTCCTGGACTGTTAATATATAAAAAAATTTCTTTCTTTGGATTTTCAGACTCTAAAAAAAGTAATTGAGCGCAAACTAAACTTGCAACATGAGAGTGCACTGGTCCTACTAAAAAAATAATTCGTTCTTTTAATAGCCTTGAATAAATATCGTAAGCTCTTTCTCCTCTGCTGGTTTGTTCAACAACCATTGGAATAAGAGTATTCATCTGGATATCAATCTGATCATTCATAGAGAATCAGATTCTACAGGCTTTGCTTATTTTTTACTAATCTTTTTTGTGGATTTTGATTTATCCTCTGATTTTGTATCTTTTTTTGATTTATCATCAACACTCTTTGCTGACTTGGCTGATGATTTAGACTTAAGATTAGATGATAAATCTTTTACAAGTTCTTCTAATTCTTTTTTGTTAACTTCTTTAACGGTAACCTTAGCTTTAGACTTAACCAGTTCAACAATCTTATCTTCATATATTGGTCCTCTAAGTCTTGTGATTTCTGAAGGATTTTTTTGATAATAATCTCTAATTTGTTTTTCCTGTCCAGGATACATACTCATTTGTTTTTGTAATTCCTGCTGAAGTTCTTGTGTCGTCACTTGGATTTTATAATCTTCTCCAATTTGGTTTAATACTAGAGCAAGTTTTACTCTTCGTTTTGAAATGTCCAAAATGTCTTCTTCTTCTTCTTTACTAAGTTTTATATCTGAATGATCATGTCCATGTTTTTGATCATCATGAGGTTCATCTTTATGAGCTTTTTCATGAATAAAACTATGTTTAACTATTTCTTGTTCATTTTTGACTAAATCTTCAGGCAAATCAAACTTACAGTTTTCATCTAGATAATCTAAAATTTCTTTTCTAACGATTGTTTCCGTAATTGAAGACTGTTCTTTAGAAAGTTGTTTTTCTAATAGAATTTTTAAATCGCTTAAATCTTTTGCTCCTAAATTTTTTGCAAATTGATCATCAATAACTACTGGTTCTGATTTTTTAACTTCTAATATTTTACAATTAAATATTGCAGTTTTATTCATTGGTAAAGAGGTTGGCGGGGCAAAATCATGGTTTGGATTT
>VERQ01000004.1 GCA_018882565.1 Candidatus Fonsibacter sp.
GCGTTTGTTGTTTTTTAGCAAGCGAGTATTGAGAAAAATTTTTTAAAAATGGATAAAATACTTTTTCAATTTTTGAGTGTTTATGCAAAAAATTAGCAATCTCAAAAGCAGTATTAGACTGCGCCTCTACTCTAATTTTAATAGTTTCTAAACCTTTTAGCAAAACCCAAGCATTGAATGGACTAATGGAAGGACCTGTGTGTCTTAAGTAAGGTTTTAAAATATTTTCTTTAAATTTTGTCGAAGATAGTATTGCTCCACCTAAAACTCTTCCTTGTCCATCGATATGTTTTGTTCCAGAATAAACAACAATATCGGCACCTAACAAAACTGGTTTTTGCAGCACAGGACTTGCAATAATATTATCTACAACAGTTTTAATTTTATATTTTCTTGCGATATTGCAAACGGCTTTAATATCAATTAATTCTAAAAGTGGATTTGAAGGAGTTTCAAAGAAAAAAATCTTTGTATTTTTTTTAACAGCCTTTTTCCATTCGTTTATATTTTTTCCATCTACAAATGTCACTTCAATCTCATATCTAGGCAGAATATTTTTGATAATTTCTTTGCAAGATCCAAATAAAGCAGAAGATGAAACTAAATGATCTCCAGCCTTTAATTGACACATTAATGAAAAGAAAACAGCAGCCATTCCGCTTGCTGTTGCAAAACAGTCCTCGGAACCATCGAGCAACGCTAATCTTTTTTCGAATGTTTCAATAGTAGGATTTGAGTAACGAGTATACTGAAAACCTTTTTTAGTACCTTTAAAAATAGCTTCAGCTTGTTCAGCGCTATCGTAAACAAATCCTGATGTTAGAAACAACGCTTCAGAAGTCTCATTAAACTGACTTCTGTTTAATCCTCCTCGGATTAAATTAGTGTTAGTTCCAAGTTTTTTTTTTTTCATTTCTCGGTTCTTAATTCCTTCGCTGCTTGCACCATAGTTTCAAGTGCACTTATTGTTTCAGGCCAGCCTCTAGTTTTAAGTCCGCAATCTGGATTTACCCAAATTCTTTTCTTATCAATTAACTTAGAAGCTTTTTGAATAAGTTCTTTCATCTCATTTTTATTTGGAACCCTAGGAGAATGAATGTCATAAACACCTGGTCCTACTTCATTTGGATATTTGAACTTTTCAAATGTTTTTAATAATTCCATTCTAGATCTAGATGTTTCTATGGAGATAACATCAGCATCTAAAGCAGCAATAGCATCAATAATATCTTCAAATTCAGCGTAACACATATGTGTGTGAATTTGAGTTTCATCTTTTGCAACAGCGGCAGAAATTTGGAAAGCTTTAACAGCCCAATCTAAATATTGCTTCCAATCGCTTTTCTTCAGAGGCAAACCTTCTCTTAAAGCTGGCTCATCAATCTGAATCATTTTAATTCCATTGTTCTCAAGATCTTCAACCTCATCTCTTATTGCAAAAGCAATTTGTAACGCCGTATCTTTTCTTGGTTGATCATCTCTAACAAAAGACCATTGTAAAATTGTTATTGGACCAGTTAACATTCCTTTAACAATTTTCTTAGTTTGGTCTTGAGCAAATTTTGACCATTGAACCGTCATAGATTCTGGACGAGAAACATCTCCAAAAATAATTGGGGGTTTTACGCATCGTGAACCATAACTTTGTACCCAACCACTAGATGTAAATGTAAATCCTTTAAGTTGCTCACCAAAGTATTCAACCATGTCATTTCTCTCAAATTCTCCATGAACAATAACGTCGATATCTATTTGTTCTTGTTTTTTAATAGCATCGATTGTTTTTGTTTTAAGAAAATCCTCATATTCTTTTAAGCTTAATTCATTTTTCTTAAATTTAGCTCTGGCATTTCTTACATCAGATGTTTGAGGAAAAGATCCAATAGTTGTTGTTGGATATAAAGGTAATTTAAATACCTTAGTTTGTATTTCAGATCTTTTAACAAAGTTAGATTTTCTATTTAAAATCTGCGTTGTAATATTTTTAGCTCTTTGTTTAACTTTATCATCATGAATTAATTCAGATGTTGCTCTGCTTGTGATATCTTTTTTATTTTCATCTAAGTAATTTTTGATTTCATTGTTACCTTTGTTTAATGAAATTTTAATATGATTAAGTTCAATAAGTTTTTGCTTAGAAAATGACAGCCACTTTCTAATTTTTTCAGGAACCTTAGTCTCCAAGCCTAAGTCATAAGGGGTATGCAGTAATGGACAAGAAGAAGAGATCCATAAGTTTTTAATATTTTTTGAATACTCTGTTACTTGCTCAATTTTTTTATTAACATCAGATTTCCAAATATTTCTTCCGTCAATAATTCCAATAGAAATTGTTTTATTAGTATTTTTTAAAGAATCTATATTTGAGATTTTTCCGCGAATTAAATCAAAATGAACACCATCTACATCACTTTCTAAAATTTCTTTTTCAACTTCAGAATCTAGTTTTTCAAAGTAAGTTGTTAAAATAATTTTAGACGAACCAGCAAATTTCTTTAATTGGTTTAAAGTTTTTTTGATTAGTTTAGTAAAATCAGCATTTTGGTTTTTTACCAAAATAGGTTCATCAATTTGAATCCACTCAGCACCCTTTTTATTTAAACCAGATAAAATCTCAGCATAAACTGGAAGTAAATTATCTAATAAATCAATGCTTTTGAAAGATTCATCTGTAGTTTTACCTAGGCTTAAAAAAGTAAGAGGACCCAGAATAATTGGTTTGGTATTAAAGCCTAATTTTTTTGCCTCATCAAATTCATCAAATGGTTTGTTTGAACTCAACTTAAATTTTTGATTTTTTGAAAATTCTGGCACTAAGTAATGGTAGTTAGTGTCAAACCATTTTGTCATTTCAAGCGCAGGTACATCTAAATCTTTTGTTTGAGAGCCACGCGCCATTGCAAAATAAGTTTTAAAAGAAATTTTATCGTCTTTATGTTTGTATCTTTCAGGAATTGAACCTACCAAACAAATTGTATCTAGAACTTGATCGTAAAAAGAAAAATCATTTGAACAAATATAATCAACACCATTGTCTTTTTGTGTTTGCCAATTATTTTTTTTTAATTCACTAGCGCACTTAAGCAAATCATTCTCAGAAATTTCAGATTTCCAATATTTTTCAAGAGCATTCTTTAATTCTCTTTTTGGACCTATTCTCGGGTAGCCAATGCAGTTTATTTTTATCATTATATATATATCTCCTTTTGGTTAAAAAATTGGTTTATGTTTTTATTGTATTCTTTTTGCTCTATTTTTTTTTCGTTTAATAAATTTTTACAAACTGCATATGTTAATTCATATTTATTAAGAGTGTAAAAATGAAATTCGTTAACACCTTCAGCTTGTAGTTTATTTACCAAGTTACTAGCTATATCTATGCCAACAAATTTTTCTTCTTCTTTTAAATTAGAGAATTTATCTTCAATCCATTTAGGAATAATGGTTCCGCACTTTAAACTAAAATCTTTTACTTTCTTGAAGTTATCAATAGGTAAAATTCCAGGAATAATAGGTGCTTTAATACCTAGTGCGATTGATTTGTCTCTAAATCTTAAAAATTTTTCGTGATCAAAGAAAAATTGTGTTATGATTTTATCAGCGCCTTGATCTACTTTAATTTTTAAATTTTCTAAATCTTCGTTTTCATTTTTAGATTCCGGGTGTTTGTCTGGGTAACCAGCTACTGCAATTTCAAAATTACCTAATTTTTTTAAACCTCTAACCATATCGGCTGCATTGATATAGCCTTTCTCATGGGGTTTATATTTTGAATCTTTTTTTCTTACATCACCACGTAATGCTACAATTTTATTAATTCCATTATTTAACCAATCAAGAGCAATATTGTTTATTTCTTCTTTGCTCATATCAACGCAAGTAAGATGACCAGCAACTGGCGTGTTTGAATTTTTTTTTATTTTTTTTACTAAATAATCACTTTTATCTCTTGCTCCACCTCCAGCACCAAAAGTCACAGATACAAACTTTGGATTAAACTCTTCAAGTTTAATAAAGCTTCTCCATAGAGTTTCATCAGCTGTTTGATCCTTGGCTGGAAAGAACTCAAAACTAATATTTAAATCTTTGCTCACAATTCATTCTAAATAAAGGTTTTTTTGGAATTTTTCGAAAAAAACCACCAGGCAAAGCGGCGGTTATAATTGCATCGCTTTAGCTGGATTTATATAGCGCCCGCAATTTGAAATAACTCGGCGCAGAAAATTAAATAACTTTATTAAGATAATTAGTCAATATAGATCTAGATTTATCAATGATACCAAACAATTACTTACTATTTGTTCAGTTAGTTACCATACTTTTTATCACTCCTGGACCACAAAGAATTCTAATTATTACTAATTCAATGAATTATGGTTTTCCAAAAAGTTTATGGACGGGCTTAGGAGATGTTTCCGCCAATGCAATTCAAATGATATGCGCAACATTTGGAGTTTATGCGCTAATGAAACCTCATCCGCAAATTTTAGATATTTTCAAATGGATTGGTGGATTATATTTAATTTATTTAGCAATAAAGTTTTTAGGAAGAAAAACGAGCGTTACAATAGATAAAACATTTAATACTCGATCAGCATTTGATTTATTTAAAGATGGATTTATTTCTGCTTTGTTCAGTCCGGGTGCTATAGTTTTTTTTGTAGTTATGTTTCCTACTTTTTTAGATCCTAATAATAATTTTATAATTCATTTTACTATTTTAATGACAACTCATGTATTTTTAGATTTTTTCTTTCTGACAATTTATGCTGGTGTTTCAAGTAGAATTGCAATTTTTCTAAAAAATTATCCAAATTTAATAAGTAGATTATCCGGATGCGCTTTGTTATTTCTAGCTTATAGAATTTTAAGCACCAAAATTAATTTATGAACAAAACATTTGATCAACATTTTAGACAAGGATGCATTGTTGGAATGGGAATTCCAGGAATTAGTTTAGCAGCAAGTTTTTTTGCATTAGGAGCTCTTTTTAAAAATACAGGTCTAGATGCTACACAAAGTTTTCTATCAACTCTAATTAGTTTTGCATTACCGGGTCAGGTAGTAATGGCAGAGACATTAATTGTACATGGAACCTTTTTAAATATTTTCCTATCAGTGTTTTTGACCAATGCCAGATTATACCCAATGACTATAAATTTAATTCCGGTTATTAGAGAGCAAAATAGACCAAGATGGCATTATTATATAGTTGCGCACTTTATAGCTGTGACAAGCTGGGTTCATATGCTTAACAATTATAAAACAGTTGAAAAGGAAAATCGTTTTAGTTTTTTTTTAGGTCTTAGTGCAACACTTTGGATTATGTCAACCATCACAACAGTCATTGGTTTTTATACTGCAGGAGTTATTAGCAAAAATATTTTTATAGCAATTATTTATTTAAATCCGATTTATTTTATGTGCATGATCGTTGCAGGTCTTAATAAAAATTATATTATTTTAACAGTTGTTTTATCGGTAATTTTATCGCCACTTCTGTTTTTAGTGACGCCAAGTTGGTCAGTGTTAATTGCGGGAATAATTGCAGGAATAACCTCTTATTTAATTTTCATAAGGTAAAGCATGTCAGCAAATTATATTTATATAGCAATTCTACTCTCAGCTGTTGCAACTTATATGTCTAGATTTTTAGGCGTATTATCTGCAAAATATGTAAATGAAGAAGGCAAGTTATTTAAATTTGTTTCGTGCATTTCTTATGGAATTTTAAGTGCATTAATTGCTAGAATTTTTATTCATCCAGTTGGAGCTTTAGAGCAAACATCAACATTTATTAGAATTTTTGTAGCAGGACTTACTATTGTTGTTCTTTTTCTCTCGAAAAAAAATGTTTTGTTATCATCATTTTTTGGGATTATTTTATTTGGTATTTTAAATTTTTACATTCATTAGAATGAAAAAATTATTAATTTTATTTATCATTTTATTTTTTTCATCAGTTTCTTACTCGCAAGATAAAAAATATGCATATTTTGCTGGAGGCTGCTTTTGGTGCATGGAAGCTGCCTTTGAAAAAATTGATGGAGTAACCGATGTTGTTTCTGGTTATAGTGGAGGCACAAAAGCAAACCCAACATATGAAGAAGTTTTAAGAGGTCGAACAGGACATATTGAAACTGTCAAAATAACCTATGATCCGAAAATAATCTCATATTTAGAATTGCTTAAGAATTTTTGGATTAATATTGATCCATATGATGGAAAAGGACAGTTTTGCGACAAAGGTAATAGCTATACTTCAGTAATATTTTACCAAAACAATGAAGAAAACAAATTAATAGATCAATCTATTAATGAAATGAAATCACTAAATAGAAAAAAAATTAAAACAGCCTTTGTTGAATTCAAGAATTTTTACCCAGCAGAAGATTATCATCAAAATTATTATAAAGAAAATGCAACGCATTATTATTCTTATTTACTTGGCTGCGGAAGACCAGCTAGATTAAAAGAAATTTGGAAATAGTATTATATAATTTTCCAAGTCCCAGAAGCTGTTGCAATCAAAATATTTTTCTCAAATAATTCAGCAACTACAAAAACCAATGAATTAGTTTTTTTTGATATTTTCACTTTACCAACCAAAGTATCACCTTCTTTTGATGCCGAGATAAATTTTATATCTAATGCAATAGTTACGCATCTTTTTCCGTCAATTACATGATAAGCAGCTGAACCCATACCATTATCAAGTATTGCAGCTATATATCCCCCATGACTAATACCACCTGAATTAAGATTATAATTTTTTACTATTGCACTAAATTCAAAAGAGTCTTCTGAAACTTTTTTAAAATCAATTCCACCAATGTGATTAATAAATCCTTTTTTACTAACTTCAGAAGCAAAATTAGAATTATTCATATTAACTAATTTTTTCTGGAATAAATTTTAAAACTATTCCATTGTTACAATATCTTTTACCTGTAGGTTCTGGACCATCATCAAATAAATGTCCATGATGACCTTCGCATTTTGCGCAATGATATTCTGTTCTTGGATAAACTAATTTAAAATCAGTACTTGTTTCAAATGCCCCAGGATAACTTTCAAAGAAAGAAGGCCATCCTGTGCCGCTATCAAATTTCATTTTTGAACTAAAAAGTTTATTATTGCAGCCAACGCAGTAGTAATTTCCTTCTCTTTTTTCTTCATTTAATGTACTTGTGTAAGCTCTTTCCGTGCCTTCATCTCTAAGCACATTATATTCCGTTTCTGAAAGAATTTTTTTCCAGTCTTCTTTGCTTTTGGTCATTTTTTCTTTTGCTAATGTTATTTTAGTTTTAAAAAAATTAATTAGTAACACTACTGTAAATATATTTTTTTAAAAAAACTCTTTTATTAATAAACTGATTAGAATCATACAATCCAAAGTAGAATATTATATTACATCTAGTTTAGCTTTTTTTTTAATCTATAATTTAAAAATATAAACAATTTAAAAAGGATTAATATGTTTAAAAAAATAACATCAATTTTAGCAGCGCTACTGTTTACAGTCAGCACTTCTAATTCAGCCGAGTTTATAAACATTTTAACTGGTGGAACATCAGGTGTTTATTACCCACTTGGATCGGCGCTTACAAAAATTTATGGAGACAATATTAAAGGCTCTAAAGTTCAAGTTCAGGTAACAAAAGCTTCTGTAGAAAATTTAGTTCTTCTTCAAGAAGGAAAAGGTGAAATAGCTTTTGTTCTTGGTGATTCAGCAAAAGATGCTTGGGAAGGTAAAGAAGATGCAGGTTTCAAAGGCAAACTTGATAAATTAAGAATTATTGGAGCAATTTATCCAAACTATATTCAAGTCGTAGCTTCTAAAGACTCTAAAATTAAAACTTTAGCAGATCTTAAAGGAAAAGGACTTTCAGTGGGCGCAGCAAAATCTGGAACTGAATTAAATTCTAGAGCTCTTTTTGCAGCAGCTGGTATGACTTATAAAGATTTAGGAAAGATTGAATATCTTCCATATCAAGAGTCTGTTGAGCTAATTAAAAATAGACAGTTAGATGCTACATTGCAATCAGCTGGTCTTGGTGTTGCTTCATTAAAAGATCTTGCTAACTCATTAGACATAACAGTTGTTTCTGTTCCAGATGCAGTTGTTAAAAAAATGGGAGCTCCTTTCGTTTCTGGAAAAATTCCAGCTAACACATATAAAGGACAAACTGAAGACGTTAATACTGCAGCTGTAGTTAATTATTTAGTTACACGTAAAGATGTTTCAGATGCAACAGCTTATCAAATGACAAAGTTGTTTTATGAAAATCTTCCAGCATTAGTGGCGGCGCACTCAGCGGCTCAAGCTATTAATGTAAATGATGCGGCTAAAAACCCGCCATTACCAATTCACCCTGGTGCTATTAAATATTACAAAGAAAAAGGTTTAATTAAGTAATATTTAAAAATGAAAACTAATTATTTATTTAATTAGTTTAGATTGGGAAAGTGAATATTAATCAAAATATTTCAAATAATCCAGCCGAGAAAGACTCGGCTGGATTTTATGATCCTTCGACAGAAAGTTTTCCAACTTCTTTAGAGGGAAAAGTTTTGTTTTATATTGCTATCGCATTCTCTGTATTTCAAGTTATTACCGCTGCTCATTTATTAGATTTACCAAGTCAGATCTTAAGAGCAGTGCATGTCGGGTTTTTAGGATTGTTAGGTTTTCCATTAGTTTGTGCATTAAAAAAACAAAATAGTTTATTTAAAATCCTATCTTGGTGTGCTGGAATTTTAAGTTTTGTAATCGCAATCTATCAAACAATTGAATATACGCCGCTTATTACTCGTTATGGAGATTTATTGCCAACGGATATTTTTTTTGGAGTTATTGCTCTTATATTAGTTTTAGCTGCTGCCTGGATCGTAATGGGTTATGCGCTTACATTAATTGCATCTATCTTCTTATTATATTGTTTTTTTGGAAAATATCTTTCAGGCATATTTCAGCATCGTGGTTACGATTTTAGACAAATTATCGAACACATGAGCTACGGAACTGAAGGGATTTATGGAATTCCCATTTATGTTTCTTGTACATTTGTTTTTTTATTTATTTTATTTGGTTCATTCTTAGAGCGAGCAGGAATGATCAAACTTTTTAATGACGTTGCACTAGGCCTTTTTGGTCATACAAGAGGAGGTCCAGCACAAGTTTGTGTTGCTTCATCTGCATTAATGGGAACTATTTCAGGATCAGGAATTGCAAACGTTGTGACCTCGGGACAGTTCACAATTCCTCTAATGAAGAAATATGGTTATTCACCAGCTTTTGCGGGCGGTGTCGAAGCGACCTCGTCTATGGGAGGTCAGATTATGCCTCCAGTTATGGGAGCAGTTGCTTTTATTATGGCTGAAACACTAGGGGTTAAATATTTTGAAATTGTTAAAGCCGCAATCATACCAGCGATACTTTATTATCTTTCATGTTGGTGGATGGTTTATTTGGAAGCTGGAAAAAGAAATTTACTAGGAATGTCAAAAGATGAGCTACCTTCAGTTATAAACGCTATAAAAAAAGGTTGGTATCTAATTTTGCCACTTGCCGTATTAGTCTATTTGCTTTTCTCTGGATACACTCCTTTATATGCAGGAACTATTGGTTTAGCATTTATAGTATTTCTAATTTTAGGTGCGCCAATTGCAGGAAGTTTATCAAAATATAAAAGAGTCGTATTTTGGATTTTTCTCGGATTAGTTTCTGCTTCTTTCTTTGAAATGGGAATAAAAGTTATTGTAATTTCAATATCAATTTTAGTTGCTATCAATTTTGTATTTAAAGGTGGAAGAGAAACATTACTTTCTTGCAGAGATGCGCTTGCAGAGGGTGGAAAAGCTTCTTTGCCAGTTGGCGTTGCTTGTGCAGTTGTTGGAATTGTAATCGGTACACTTACCTTAACGGGTGCTGCAAATACATTTGGACAGTTTGTAATTAAAGTTGGTGAAAATAGTTTATTTTTATCTTTATTATTAACAATGGTAATTTGTCTTATTCTTGGAATGGGAATTCCAACAATTCCTAATTATATAATTACATCTGCAATTGCAGGTCCTGCTCTTTTAAAATTAGGCGTACCATTAATTGTAAGTCATATGTTCGTTTTTTATTTTGGTATTATGGCAGACTTAACACCACCTGTTGCTCTTGCTTGTTTTGCAGCAGCACCATTTGCAAAGGAAAGTGGATTTAAAATTTCTTTAGAGGCTGTAAAATTAGCTGTAGCAGGATTTGTTGTGCCATTTATGGCTGTTTATAGTCCAGAATTAATGCTTCAGGGACTTGCAAACAAAGACATTTCAACAATTATTATTTCTGTTGGTTACATTTGTATAAAAGCAGTAATTGCTCTTTTATTTTTAGGTATCGCGGCGGTTGGATATATGAATGCACGATTAAACATTTTTGAGAGAATTATTTGCATGGGGGTTGCCTTCTTATTGATAGCAGCTATTCCACTAACTGATGAATTGGGCTTTGGGCTAATGTTCTTATTTATTATTTATAGATGGTTTAAATTTAGAAATAAAAATTCTATCTCCGCATGAGCCTGTGCGTTTTAACAGGAACTAAAGTTACAACTTTTGCAATTTCATTTTTTACCTTAGTATGGACTCATTCTGTTGAGAAAGTTGAATGGCAGGAAGATTGGAAAATTATTAATTCTAAACTTAAAATTGTTGAATCGAGAGTAAAAGGATCAGGTGCTGGAATGGAGCCTCCAGCAGATTCAAAGTTAATAAAGGGTTGGTGGGTTTATAAACCCAAAGTTAGCGCTAAAGATGAATTGATTCTAGCAACATCTGAGACCAATATTAAAAATTGGAACATATGTTTTAATGGTAAGTGTGAAGAACTTCCAAAAAATGAAAATAAACCGTTGAAGTTATATGCCTGCGATAGTAAATAAATCTCGAATTTCTTTATGAGTAAAATTAATTCTTTTAAATCTAAAAAAACAATTCAAGTTAACGGTAAAGATTACGTTATTTATAGCTTAACAGAAGCTGAGAAGAATGGTCTTAAAGATATAAGCAAACTTCCAAAGTCTCTAAAAGTTTTATTAGAAAATTTACTTCGTTACGAAGACAATAGTACGGTTGATAAAAATCAAATCAATGCCCTTCAGAGTTGGTTAAAAACTAAAACTTCAGACACTGAAATTGCATATCGTCCAGCTCGAGTTTTAATGCAGGACTACACAGGAATTCCAGCGGTTGCAGATTTAGCTGCAATGCGTGATGCAGTAAAAGCAAAAAATAAAGATCCAAAAAAAATTAATCCATTATCACAAGTAGATTTAGTCATCGATCACTCAGTGATGGTTGATAATTACGCAAATAAAGATTCATTTGATTTAAATGTTGAAAAAGAATTCTCAAGAAATGGTGAAAGATATTCGTTTTTAAAATGGGGTCAGCAAGCATTTGATAATTTTAAAGTAGTTCCTCCAGGAACAGGAATTTGTCACCAGGTTAACTTAGAATATTTATCAAAAGTAGTTTGGTCTTCAGAAGTAAACGGAGAATTAACTGTTTATCCAGATACTTTAGTTGGCACTGACAGTCACACAACAATGGTGAACGGTCTTGCAGTTCTTGGTTGGGGAGTTGGTGGAATTGAAGCTGAGGCCGTGATGCTAGGTCAGCCTATCTCTATGTTAATTCCAGAAGTTGTTGGCTTTGAAGTTAAAGGAAAATTACCAGAAGGCACAACTGCAACGGATTTAGTTTTAACAGTTACACAAATGTTAAGAAAAAAAGGAGTAGTTGGAAAATTTGTAGAATTTTATGGCGAAGGTTTGAAAAATCTATCCCTTGCAGACAGAGCAACTATTGCAAACATGGCGCCAGAATATGGAGCGACATGCGGATTTTTTCCAATTGATGAAGAGACATTAAAATATTTAGAATTTACTGGAAGAGATAAAGACTTAATTAAACTTATAGAAGTTTATGCGAAAGAGCAGGGACTATGGACAAGCTCAGGCATGGTATTTACTGATACTTTAAGTTTAGATGTAAGCACAGTAGTTCCAACAATTGCTGGACCAAAGCGTCCACAAGATAAAGTTTTATTAACGGATGCTGCAAAAGATTTTGATAAAAACTTTAAAGAAACAATCAAAAGAACCGCGTTAAAAGAATATGCAGTTGAAAATGCAAATTATAAATTAAAAGATGGAAATATTGTAATCGCTGCAATTACATCTTGCACAAATACTTCCAATCCTAGCGTTTTAATTGCTGCAGGACTTCTTGCTAAAAAAGCAATTGAAAAGGGATTGTCTTCTAAGCCTTGGGTTAAAACTTCACTAGCGCCTGGTTCAAAAGTTGTAACAGATTATTTAGAAAAAGCAGGACTAGATACTTATCTTAATCAATTAGGTTTTAATTTAGTCGGCTATGGCTGCACGACTTGTATTGGAAACTCTGGACCCTTGAACGACAATATTAACAATGCAATTACAAAAGGAGAACTGTACGTAGCATCAGTTCTTTCAGGAAATAGAAATTTTGAAGGTCGAGTTCATCCACAAGTTAAAGCAAATTATTTAGCATCTCCTCCACTTGTTGTAGCTTATGCCATCGCAGGTTCAATGATGGTTGATCTTTATAAAGATTCACTTGGGAAAGATAAGAGTGGAAAAGATGTATTCTTAAAAGATATTTGGCCATCTAATAAAGAGATTGCAGATACAATCTTAACTTCAATCACTGCGCAGATGTATAGATCTCGTTATGATAATGTATCAGAAGGTCCTACTAGCTGGCAGAAAATTAAAACAGTTGCGAGTAGCATTTATGATTGGGATCAAAAATCAACATATGTTAAACGACCGCCGTTCTTTGAAAATTTACCTGATAAGCCAGAGGGATTTAAAGCAATTAAAAACGCAAGACCACTTCTTATTTTAGCTGATTCAATAACTACGGATCATATTTCTCCAGCAGGATCTATTCAAAAGTCTGGACCAACGGGCGATTATTTTATGCAACATCAAGTATTGCAAAAAGATTTTAACTCTTATGGAGCAAGAAGAGGAAATCATGAAGTGATGATGCGCGGAACATTTGCAAACATTAGAATTAAAAATGAAATGGCACCAGGAACAGAAGGCGGAGTTACAATGCTTCACCCTGATAAAAAAGTAATGCCAGTATTTGACGCTTCTATGGAGTATCAAAAAAGAAAAATAGATCTTATTGTAATTGCAGGAAAAGAGTATGGAACAGGATCATCCCGTGATTGGGCTGCAAAAGGCACAAAACTTTTGGGAGTTAAAGCTGTTATAGCGGAAAGTTTTGAGAGAATTCATAGATCTAATTTAGTTGGGATGGGAATTTTGCCTCTTCAATTTAAAGAAGGTTTTTCTAGAAAAACTTTAAATCTAAAAGGATCAGAAATTATAAATATTTTAAACGTTGAAAAAGGTTTAAAACCTAGAGAAGAAGTAACTGTTGAATTCTTATTTGAGGATGGAAGTTCTAAAAAAATAAATGTTCTTTCTAGAATCGATACTGATAATGAAACTGAATACTACAAGCACGGCGGGATTCTTCAGTACGTTCTAAGAAATATGGCTTAAATATTTTAATTATATTTTTTCAATAATAGAAATTTTTCTTTTTATCTTTTCTATATAGAGTGCAAATTGTTGTTCGGCAGCTTCCAATGTTACAAGTTGAAAGTAAATTTCTTTATTTGAGTTTTGTTGAATTAAATCATCATAATCTGATGAAATAATTGAACCAACTTTTGGGTATCCGCCTGTTGTTGGATGGTCTGACAGTAGTATAATAGGATTTCCATCACCAGGAACTTGAATAGCTCCCTTGATAATACCTTCTGAAGGAATATTAGAATTCACTAGGTTCTCCAGACTTTTGCCCACAACTCTCATTCCCATTCTGTCAGTTTGCTTTGTGATTAAATATGGAGTTGAAAAGAATTGTTTTTTAGAAGCTGTACTAAAATAATGAAATTGAGGGCCAGGAAGTACACTGAAGATTCTTTTTTCTTCAAATTTTATATTTCTTATTATTTTATTTTCTTGAATTGTTGAGTTTTTAAAAATTAGGATCTTATCTTTTAATTCAATCTTTTTACCATCATTAGGACCAATAAATGCTCGTGGCTGAGATGAAACCGACCCGCAAAATTTATCTAATTTAAAACCACCTTCAATACTTAAATAACCATACACAGATGCTTTAGTTGCAAGAATATCTAATTGATCGCCTTCATTTAGATCGTACGTGCGGTAAGGCTCACCATTAACTTCGCCTTTTTGAGAATATATTTTAAAAAAAACATTACCTGTAATTGCAATTTTGGTTTTGCCTTTAGCTAATTTTAGCAAAGGTCCTTGGTAAGCAAATTCTATTGCTCCTGTATTTTTCTCATTGTTCAGCAAAACGTTAGAAAGTAGAAAAGATTGGTAATCCATAGCACCACCAGGAGCCAGCCCCATATATTGAACACCAAATCTTCCTTTATCTTGAAAAGTTGAATTGATACCAGGTCTTAAAACTTCAAAATAACTTTGTTCCATTATTTCAATTCTAATTTGTTAACTTTTTTAAATTTTATTGTGTCTCCCGGCGAAACCAAACAAGGGTTTGTTAAATTTTTGGTATCAAATAATTTAACAGATGTTCTGCCAATAATATTCCATCCACCAGGACTTAGATAAGGATAGATGATGCAAAATTTTTCAGCGATCGCAACAGAGCCTATAGGAACCTGAACTCTTGGTGATTGTAATCGACTTGTAAATAATTTCTTATCAAGATCACCCATATAAGGATGTCCCGGCATAAAACCTATCATGTACACATAAAACTCTGTCTCTAGATGTGTTTTAATAATTTCTTCTTTGGATAATTTTAGCGATTTAGTTAAATTCTCTAAATCAAGAGCAAATTCATCATCATAACAAACAGGAATAGTCCAAGTTTTGCTCGATTGAGATGTCGTTAATTTCTTAAGATCAATAGATGTAATTATTTCCTTAATTTTATGTGAGTTATTTTTTTCTAAATCGAAATGAACAACTAGCTTGTTGTAGGATGGAATAATATTGTAAATTCCTTTAATCTCATCATTATTACTCTTTTCTTTAAGGTAGTTAAAAAGACTAATAACTTTTTTGTTAATATCTTTATTTACCTCCCCTCCAAAATCGCAAATAATTCCTTGATCGCTGATATTAGTTATTTTTTTTATCATGGATATTGTATAAACTTTTAGAAATTTTAAATTAGCAAAAGCGAAATATAATGGAAGTAAATATTAATAGTGATCTTGGAGAAAGTTCGAAATTTCATTCTACAGAAAACGATCCCGCTTTATTAAAAATAGTAAATTCTGCAAACATTGCTTGCGGTTATCATGCGGGTGATGAAGAAACGATGGAAAAAACCATTCGTATATCCAAAGATAATGGAGTTAGCATTGGATCTCACCCTTCTTATTTAGATAGAGAAAATTTTGGAAGAAAAAGAATGAATATTTCACCAGAGGAAGTTACTAAACTTGTAATTGATCAATGTGAAATCCTAAACAAAGTCGCTGATAAATTAAAAATGAAAGTAACTCATGTAAAGCCGCATGGCGCTTTAAGTAATATGGCTTGTGAGAATTATGAATTGTCTTTCACTATAGCTAAGGCCATTAAACAATTTGATCCAAATATAATTTTTTTAGCTCATGCACAAACTGAGATGGAAAAGGCTGGTCGTGATTTAAAATTAAGAATTGCTTGCGAAGTGTTTGCAGATAGAAACTATGAAGATAACGGTTATCTTGTTGCAAGATCAAAACCTAATGCAATGATCTTAGGCAGAGAAGAATCTGCAAAACACGTTCTTAGGATGTTAGAAAATCAGGCTTTAAATTGTTATTCTGGAAAACAAATTCCTTGTGATATTGATTCAATCTGCGTTCATGGTGATGAAAAAACTGCAGTGGAAAATGCTCAATACTTGAGAGAAGTCTTAATTAAGAACGGTTTTCAATTAAAATCTTTAGATAAATTAAAAAAAATTAATTAAGTTCAAAAAAAAGGGACGGTTAATTAAAACCGTCCCTTAATTTCTTAAAAATAATTACTTATTTTTTTTGTGCCCAAGTTGGCATAGGATATTTCACTTCACAAGCCGCGAATTCAAATGGATAAACTGTACAGTATTGTCCATTTTGTACTTGCATTAAAATTCCTCTTTGCAACTCATTATGTCCATTTGCTGAAAATTTCACACCTTTATAAGGAATGATTAAATTTTTAGCAGGAATATTCGTTTGCGTTAAAGCTACACGAATTTTCTCTGGATCAGTTGAGCCAGCTCTGTTGATTGCATCCATAAGAACCATAAACGCTGTAAATTCTCTTGCTGGAACATCAGATAAATCTCTTCCACCTGAGTTCTTTTTAAATAATTCATTCACCTTAGCAAGGTTAGGAATTTTTTTAGCAAGATCGGCATTAAATGGTGATCTTGTGATTACACCTTCAGCATCTTTACCCATTGTAGAGATAAAGCTTGGATCTGTGTAACCAGCGTTTTGAGCTAATAATAATTTTGGATTGTAATCCAATTCTTTAGCTGTTTTTAAGAAAAGAAACGCATCAGATGTATATGATGATGGAAGTAAAACATCAGCGTTAGACGCTTTTAGTTTTTGAACTTCTGAAGTCAAAGAAGTTGCTTTTGCATTATATGCAATTTTGTCAGCAACTTTGTAACCTTTATCTTTTGCAAATTTTTCTTGTGTAGTTCCGCTGTCAGTTCCCCAAAGAGAATCTTCATGCAAAATGCTTACACTTGATAATTTGATATTTTTTTTCTTTTGTAAATCCGCCATGAAATCATACATAACTTGTGTGAATTCACCGTCATGAGGCGTTACTCTAAAGAAATACTTTAGACCACGATCTGTAAGATTTGGTGCAGTTGATGCCCCGTTCACATATGGAATTCCAGCTCTATCAGCAACTAAGCTTGAAGTTGCAGTTACTGCTGAAAAGTATGCTCCAAATAGAGCGTGAACTTTTTCATTGTTGATCAATCTCTCAGCTTCACCTTGGCCAATTTCTGGCTTTCCTTGGTGGTCAGCGATTACTAATCTAACTTTAGCACCTTTTAATCCTGGTAATCCTTTTCCTTTTGCAAAAGGCATATCAAGATTAACGTCTTCGTTAACAATTTCTACTGCTGTTTTAAGCGCAGCAATTGAATCAAGACCAATTTGAGCAACTGGGCCTGTTAATGGATGTAGAACACCGATTACTACTTCGTTAACTTTTTGTTGTGAAACAGCAAATGAGTTAAATGAAAGAGAAAAGGCAGCTACGAAACATATTAGTTTTTTTTTCATAGATCTCCGTTATTTTTTTAAATAGATTAGCCACAATTTAAAATATTGTAAACACAAGATTTGGGAATGACATCACAAGTTGTATTGCAGGCAATTATAAGCGGAATACTAATGGGCCTTATCTATGCATTAATTGCAGCGGGCCTGAGTTTGATTTTTGGTCTTATGGAAATTGTAAATTTTGCACATGGAGATCATTTAATGGTTTCAATGTTTTCTGCTTTTTGGTTTTGGATGCTTTTTGGAATTGATCCAATTTACTCAATCCCACTTACCATTTTAGTAATGGCCACACTTGGTGTCGCAACACATTATTTTATTATTCGAAAAATTTTAAACTCAACAATGTTAGTTCAGATTTGTGCAACATTCGGTCTTGCCGTTGCTATTCGTGCTCTTGCACAATTTTTTTTCACACCAGATTTTAGAACAATTAAAAATCCAATTATCCAAGGGAAATTTGAAATTTCAGGAATTTTTATTGGCCAACCACAATTATATGCAAGTTTAGTTTGTCTTATTGCATTTATTTTGCTTTATTTATTTGTAACAAAAACTGAAACAGGAACGGCATTACAAGCAACTGCACAAGATAGACAAGCTGCAGAAATTTTAGGAATTCCATCAAATAAAATGTTCGCACTAGGCTGGGCAATAGGACTTAGCTGCGTTGCAGTTGCAGGTTCAATGCTTTCAAATTTTTATTATGTATTTCCAGATGTTGGAGTTAACTTTTCTTTATTTGCATTTGTTGCAGTTGCTCTTGGTGGATTTGGTAGTATCACAGGAAGTTTGATTGCAGGAATTATTATTGGAATTGTCGAATCTGTTGGTGGACTATTAATTGATCCTTCATTTAAATTGCTTTACGTTTTTGCAGTTTATTTATTTGTGGTGATTGTACGGCCACAAGGAATTTTTGGAAGATATTAAAATGATAAATAATATTTCAGCAAAATTATTAGAAGCAAAAAATGAACCACTTTGGTATTTCAATAAAAACTCTCTTATTATTATTGGTGTTATCGTTTTAAGTTTGCTTTTATTTCCTTTTGCTTCACCGTCCAAATTTGCAATTCACTTAATGATGATGATTTTTATGCATGCTGTGATGGCACAGTCTTGGAATGTACTTGCGGGTTTTTCAGGTCAAATAAGTTTAGGCCATGCAATATTTTATGGAATAGGAGCTTATGCAACTGCATATTTTTATGTCAAACTTCATATTACGCCTTGGATTGGAATTTTAATAGGAATAGGAATTTCAGGATTTGTTGCAATGTTAATTGGGATTCCAATCTTAAGATTAAAAGGACATTACTTTGCAATTGCAACTTTGTTAATTGGTATAAGTTTTCAAGTTGTTTTTCAAAGATGGCCTGAGGTTGGTTCGTCATCTGGATTATGGATACCAATTAATAGAGACAGCCCTTGGACTTCAATGCAGTTTCATAAGAGTAAGGTTGCTTATTACTACATTTCTTTGATTTTTTTCATCGGTACGTTCTTTTTAGTCTGGTTATTAAATAGATCTAAACTTGGATACAGACTTAGAGCTATTCGTGATCAATCGGATGCAGCTTCAAGTCTTGGTATTCATGTATCAAAGTACAAAATTATTGCGTTTGTTATTTCAGCTATGATCATGGCGCCCATGGGAAGTATCTATGCTCAATATGTTTTAATTGTTGATCCTAATAACGCATTTAATGTGGATATATCAATTCTTGTTTTATTGATTTCTGTGATGGGGGGAGTTGGAAATATTTGGGGACCAATTATTGGCGCAGTAATTTTAATTCCAATATCAGAATTTTCTAGAATTTATTTCGGTGGAACGGGACATTCAATCGATTTAATTGTTTATGGAGTTTTAATTATTATCATTTGTATATTTAGACCCGCTGGAATTGTTTCTCTTATTCCAAGATCTTTTAGAGAAAGAGAAAAAGCAAAATGAGTATTTTATTAAAAGTTGAAAACTTAAGTAGATCATTTGGAGGAATTCATGCGAATAGCGACATCTCCTTCGACGTTAAAGAAGGGGAAATTCTAGGAGTTATCGGACCTAATGGAGCAGGAAAATCTACATTATTCGATTTGATCACTGGATTTACTAAATCTGATAGAGGTCAAGTTATATTAAGAGATAAAAACATTACAAACATTAGACCTGATTTAATTTGCAGAATGGGAGTGGGCAGAACTTTTCAAAAGTTAAAACCTTTTGCAGATCAAACATTGTTAGAAAATGTAATTGTTGGCGCGCTAGTAAATGAAAAAAACTTAAAAGTTGCTCGTGATAAGGCTTTAGAAATTATTGATTTTGTAGATCTAATTGAGAAAAGACATCATTATGCAAAAGAACTTTCAACAGGACAACGTAAAAGATTAGAGCTGGCGCGTGCATTGGCCACCGATCCAAAATTATTACTTATGGATGAAGTAACAGGTGGAGTTGATCAAAGAACGATCCCAGGTCTTGTAGAGTTAGTTTTAAAATTAAAAAAGAATGGAATTACTGTTGTAACCATTGAACATAATATGAAAATTATCATGGATATTTCAGATCGAATTCTTGCTCTTAACCAAGGAAAAAGAATTGCTTTTGATATTCCAAAAAACATTAGTCAAAACTCACAAGTGATTGACGCTTACTTAGGAACAGTGGATGCTGCTTAATATAAAAAACATAGATGTTGCTTATGATGATTATCAAGTCATTTGGAATGTTTCATTGGGTGTTAAAGAAGGAGAAATTGTAGCTTTACTTGGACCAAATGGTTCTGGAAAAAGTACAATACTCAATAGTATTAGCGGTTTAATTAAAATTAAAACTGGTGAAATAAATTTTAATAACATTCCAATTCATAAATTTGAAACCTATCAAAGAGTTGGTGTTGGTATTTCTCACGTTCTTGAGAGAAGAAGGGTGTTCCCTTATTTAACAGTATTACAGAATTTATTATTAGGCGCTTATCATGAAAAGGCCAAGGCTGAGAGAGACAAGTCTTTACAAGATGTTTATAATTTTTTCCCAAAATTAAAAGATCGTTCAAGTCAAATTGCAAACACAATGTCAGGTGGTGAGCAGCAGATGCTTGCAATCGGTAGAGGATTAATGGGAATGCCAAAATTATTAATGGTAGATGAGCCTTTCCTTGGACTCGCACCATTAGTTATTGAAGATTTAAAATTAATATTTAAAAAAATTGCAGAACGTGGAATTGCAATTTTATTTGTTGAACAGAACGTTAGACTTGCTTTAAGTATGGCAAATCGTGGTTATATTCTTGAGAGCGGCAGATTAGTAATCGATGGAGCTTCTAAAGATTTAGTAGATAGCAAAGAAGTTAAAAGAGTTTTTCTAGGATCTTAATTAATTGCAGCAAGACTGCTATTTAATTTATCAGTAATTAACATCGCTCCTGGTTTGTGAGTAATACAAAAATCAGGTTTGCAATTTTCAACAACGGACTGAGGCGTTACTCCACAAGCCCAAAATACTGGAATTTCATTATTTTTAATTACTCTTGGGGCGTCACCATATTCTGGCTTCATAATATCTTTTATTCCAATTTGAGCAGGATCGCCAAGATGAACAGGAGCTCCATGCACTGCTGGAAAACGAGAAGAGATTTGAATTGCTTTTATAGTGTCTTCCGCGTTCAACGGTCTCATTGATACAACTAGTTTTCCTTTAAAGGGTCCTGCGGGTTCACAATCGATATTTGTTTTGTACATTGGAACAGTTGTATTGTTTTTTATATGTTGCATTTCAATCCCAGCTTCCATTAATGGCAATTCGAATGACATCGAACAACCGAGAACAAAAGTTACCAAATCATCATTCCAATATTTTTTAATATTTGTAGGCTCATCTACTACTTTTCCATTTTGCCAAATTCTATATTTTGGAACATCTGTTCTAATATCTATGTCTCCCAAATCTTTTAAGTGAGGATCACCTTTGATTCCAAAACCAATAAGCGGACAAGGTTTTGGATTTTTTTGGCAGAATGCAGCAAAATCAAGAGCGTATTTACTTGGTAATATACAAAGGTTTCCTTGTACATATTTTCCAGCAATACCTGCTGTTTGCTTATCGTATTTATCAGCTCTAATGATTTTTCTTGCTTCAGCTGGATCTGTGATATTTAACATTTAATTTTACAAAAATTTTTTAATATAAAATTTAATTTAAATGAAAAGATTAGAAAATAAAAGCGTTATAATTACTGCCGCAGGACAGGGTATTGGCAAAGAAACAGCTATTCGTTTTTTTAAAGAAGGAGCTAATGTTATTGCAACAGACATTAATAGAACTAATAAATTAGAAGAACTTTCAAAAGAATATCCTAAAATTAAAACTTACACTTTAGACTCAACTAATGCTGCAGATATAAAAAAATTTGCAGATACTGTTTCTAAAGTTGATGTTCTTTTTAACTGTGTAGGGTTTGTTCATAATGGAACAATACTTGAGTGTGAAGAAAAAGATTGGGATTTTTCATTTAATGTAAATGTTAGATCTATGTATTTGATGATTAAAAATATTATTCCTAAAATGATAGATCAAAAATCAGGAGTTATAATTAATATGGCTTCAGTTGTATCTAGCGTTAAAGGAGTTAAAGACAGATTTGTTTATGGTGCCACAAAAGCAGCAGTCATCGGTCTTACAAAATCTATCGCGGTTGATTTTTTAAAATACAATATTAGATGTAATGCTATTGCACCAGGAACAGTTCATACGCCTTCATGGGAAGATAGAGTTAACTCATTTAAAGATCCTGACAAGGCAAGAAAAGATTTTATCGATAGACAGCCTATGGGAAGATTAGGAAAACCAGAAGAGGTCGCGGCACTTGCCACGTATTTAGCAACTGATGAATCAGCATTTTCTACTGGCGCCGTTTACCCATTAGATGGCGGAATGACGATTTAAATAGAATATCCACATACACTCTTAAAAGTAGAAAATTTGATTCAAAATGGAATCAAAAGGGAATCAAAACGAGAACATCGGTCTGATTTTGCTGTTATTTTATGTGGGTAACTTAATCCTGTATCCAAGGATTTTTTTTCTTATCTTCTTTTTCATTAAGAGCTTTAAAGAACGCTTTTTGAGGAATTAAAAAATTACCAAAGAAAAACATCACAACTGCTCCAAATACAAATCCACCAATATGCGCCCCATATGCGACACCACCCTGACCAGAACTTCCACTCGAGCTAATAAATTGTAAGATAAACCAAAATCCTAAAACAAACATTGCAGGAATTCTCACCATTTGGGTAAAAAATCCAAAAGGTATTAAAACTAAAACTTTATTCCTTGGATATCTCACTAGATAAGCACCTAGCACGCCGCTAATTGCCCCGCTTGCTCCAACCATTGGAATTGTTGAGTTCACATTTAGATAAACCTGAGTCATTGCAGCGGCAACACCAGATGCTAAATAAAATAAAATAAATTTTACTTTTCCAAGATCATCTTCAATATTGTCAGCAAAAATCCACATATAAAGCATATTTCCAATCAAGTGCATAAAGCCTCCATGCATAAACATTGAAGTAATCAAAGTAAGATATGGATCAATTTTATTTAAATCATTTGGTAAAGATTCAGTGCCAAGAAGTGAAGCTGGAACTACTCCATAAGAGTAAAATAAACTTCCATTTTCAAAACCAGGAGAACTTATTTGTATTAAAAAAACCAAAATACAAATGCCTATGATTGTGTAACTAAGTATTGGAGTTGAGAGGGTGCTGTTTTCGTCTTTTAATGGGATCACAAATTAGTTACCGCATTGTGCTCGGTGCATCATCAAATGATCTAGTAGAATGCATGCAAGCATAGCTTCTCCAATTGGAACGGCACGAATTCCAACGCAAGGATCATGTCTTCCACGAACAGAAATTTTTGTATTTTTTCCTTTAGTATCAATAGTGTCACGAGTATTTAAAATTGAAGATGTTGGTTTAACTGCAAACGATGCAATAATTTCTTGTCCTGTAGAAATTCCACCTAAAATTCCACCTGCATTATTAGATAAGAATTTTGCTTTCCCGCCTTTAGCTCTTATTTCATCAGAATTAGTTTCTCCTGTTAAGCTAGCAGCACTCATACCAGCCCCAATGTTCACACCTTTAACTGCATTGATGCTCATAAGTCCTGCAGCAATATCTTGATCAAGTTTTGAGTAAATAGGAGCGCCTAGTCCAACTGGAACTCCTCTTGCTCTAAGTTCGATAATTGCACCGCATGAACTTCCAGCTTTCCTAATATCTAATAAATATTGCTCCCATACAGGCACAGTCTCTTTATCAGGACAAAAGAAAGGATTTTTTCTAATTTCATTATCATTCCAAAGATTGCTATCAATCATCAACGGACCAATTTGCGTTACTCCACCAATGATGGAGAATTTTTTTCCAAGCAATTTTTTTAAAACAACTTTAGCAATAGCACCAGCTGCAACACGTGAAGCAGTTTCTCTGGCAGATTGTCTCCCGCCACCTCTAAAATCGCGGTTTCCATACTTCATAAAGTAAGTAAAATCAGCGTGTCCTGGTCTAAATTTATCTTTAATACTTTCATAATCTCTAGATTTTGTGTCCCCATTAAAGATGATCATTGAAATTGGAGTTCCGGTAGTTTTTCCCTGAAACACACCAGATAATATTTGCACCTGATCTTTCTCTTTTCTTTGAGTTACAAATTTTGACTGACCAGGTCTTCTTTTGTTTAATTCGATTTGAATATCTTTTTCAGAAATAGCAATATTAGGTGGGCAACCATCAACTACACAGCCGATTGCTGGACCATGAGATTCTCCCCATGTAGTAAATCTAAATAGCTTTCCAAAAGTATTAAATGACATTAAATATATTTTATAGGGTATTTTTAGTTATTTATGAATCAAAAAAAATATAAAACAAACAAACTTGGACTGAATACGTGTTTTCTTGATAAGAAAAATCCATTTGAGCTATTTAAAGTATGGATGAGTAAAGCCAAAAAAACAGAGATTAATGATCCAAATGCTCTAGCGCTTGCGACAGTAAATCGTAATAAACAACCATCTGTTCGTATGGTTCTTTTAAAGGGATTAACAAATACAGAGTTTGTTTTTTATACAAATTTAAAAAGCAAAAAAAGCAAAGAATTAAAAAGCAATCCAAAAGCATCCATGTGTTTTCACTGGAAAAGTATAAGACGACAAATAAGAATTGATGGATCCATTAAAAAGGTTCCAAGCAAAGTTGCCGATCAATATTTTAATACAAGGCCTTATGGCAGTAGAATTGGCGCATGGGCATCGATACAATCAAGTCCTATGGAATCCAAATTAGATTTAATTAAAAGAATTCAAGAATACAAAAAAAAGTTTCCAATTCATAAAAAAGTTCCAAGGCCCCCTCATTGGTCAGGCTGGGCTTTAAAAGCAAATGAAGTTGAATTTTGGTTAGACGGTGATAGTAGAATTCATGAAAGACTTAGATATAAAAAATCTGGTTCTAAATGGAAAAAAGAAATTTTATATCCTTAAATTTTTATAGATAAATGCAAAATATACTAGATCCAGCAATTTTATTTTTTATCTTTGGAGTTTTTGCAGGCGCAGTTAGATCTAATTTAGAAATTCCTCCGGCAATTACAAAATTTTTATCTTTATATCTTTTAATGGCTCTAGGTTTAAAGGGGGGGTTTGCTTTACAAAAATCAGGATTAACAATTGATATAGCGAAAACTCTATCCATTGCTGTTATGCTTGCAATTGTAATTCCAATTCTTGGATATTATTTTCTTAAAAAAAAATTAAATAGTTACGATTCAGCAGCAATTGCAGCAACGTATGGCTCAGTAAGTGCTGTTACCTTTATTACGGCCAGTCAATTTTTAGATCAAAACCAAATTACTTATGGAGGCCATATGGCGGCAGCGATGGCGCTAATGGAATCTCCAGCAATTATTCTTGCCGTTATTTTAGCAAGCGCTGCAAAATCTAATAAAAAACAAAGTTCTCTAAGTTTGTTGCACAAATCTTTTACTGATGGGGCGCAATTACTTTTAATTGGAGCAATGATTGTTGGTCTTTTTGCTGGCGCCACAGGAGAGAGAATTATGGCTCCTTTCTCAATTGATTTGTTTAAGGGTATGTTAGCATTCTTCCTGCTTGATATGGGATTGATGGTTGCTAAAAATTTTAAACAAGTTTTAAACAAACCTGCTTATGTTTTAATTTATGGAGTATTTGCCCCGCCTATTCATGCGTTACTAGCTTTATTAATATGTAAGATTGCAGGAGTAGATTTGGGAGAAACTATTCTTTTAATGATATTATCTGCAAGTGCTTCATATATTGCGGTACCCGCAGCATTAAAATATGCATTACCACAGGCCAATCCATCACTTTACTTTGGAATGTCTCTAGGGTTAACTTTTCCAATAAATATTGTAATTGGAATTCCGCTTTATACCTATATTGCTAAATTATTTTTTTAGAAGATAAAATTTTATAATTATTTTACTCGGTTGTAAATTTTATCAAAACCTTTAATTAAATTTTTAAATACTCCAGATTTTTTCGCTCTCATTAAAAGTTCCTCGTTAATTCCACCTTTGGTTTGAAACTCTTTAACCATTTTGTCCATTGAATAGTTAGAGTTTTTTAAAAGCTCATTATTTAACGCGCTAAATAAATGATTTATATATTGTCTAGATTTATTTTGATTGATACTATTTTTTACAAACCATTTATGAGCGGTATTAAATATCTCAAGATATGTTGCCATAAATGAAGTCATTACCCATAATTTTTTATTTTCTTTTTCATTGCTTGTTGAAACAACTTTCCCAAGCTTGTTAAAAAAGTTTTCAATGGTTTTATTTTTTGGATATATAATAATAGGTCCAATATTGTATTTAATCATAGGAAGAGGAGCTATTTTAAATATTTGTCTAGCTGGAAATATTATTTTTTTTAGTTCTTGGTTATGAATGGTAGATATAAAGTTTAAAACTATATGTTTTTTTTTAAACTTTAATTTTTTTAATATTTGCTTTCCAACTTTTGGAGTGACAGAAAGCACAACCCAATTAGATTGGTCTAATACATCTTGATTAGATTTTGCAATTTTAATTTTTTTAAATTTTTTTCTTAAAGAATTAGTATTTTGTCTGTTTTTTGGAGAAAGAATAATCTCTTTAATGTTTATTTTTGCATTAAAAATTCCCTCAATAACTGAAGTTGCTATCTTTCCAACGCCAATGAAACCTAATTTCATATTTTTAAAAAATTGTTTAAATTAGATATACCACTCTTAGGTGTAATTATATCATTAGTAAAACTTTTGTTTTCCACAGCATTATATTTATTACTATGATTCAAATTGACTTTTAACGTTGCTTAAAGGAATATTGGATTCGTAGGGAAGAGACCTCTCGTAGGCACCGAAGGAGCAACAGCCCAGGAAACTCTCAGGTAAAAGGACCTTACAATTATATAACTCTGGAAAGAAAGTTTAAAACTTCACCGACGGAGCAACACTCTCAGGTAAACATACAGATGGGCCGCTTAAAACAGGAGTTATATAATATTTATGAGTGCGGCTAATACAGAATTAAAACAAACTGGTAAAACTTCGTTATATGAATTTCATAAAAGTTCTGGCGCTAAACTTGTAAATTTTGCAGGTTATGAAATGCCCATTCAATATCAAGATGGGATTATTCAAGAGCATACACATACAAGAAATTCTATAGGAATTTTTGACGTTTCTCACATGGGTCAATTAAAGATAGAATGTAGTAGTAGCATTTTTCCTTATCTTGAAAAAATAATTCCATTAGACTTTTCAGCAATTGAAAATAATCAATCTAAATATTCATTTCTACTAAATGACAAAGGTGGAATCGAAGATGATTTAATTGTAACCAAGGTTGATACAGGAATTAAGATTGTACTGAATGCAGCATGCAAAGATAATGACGCGAAAATTATTAAAGATTCCATAGGCGAGGGTTTTACTGCCGTTCTAAGAGATGATTTGTCGTTAATTGCAATTCAAGGACCCAAAGCAGTAGATGCTATGGAAAAAATTTTTAAAGACATTTCAAAACTTAATTTTATGTACGGAAATTATTTTGAATATAATAAGAAAAAAATTTTTATAACAAGATCAGGATATACAGGCGAGGATGGTTTTGAAGTTTCTATAAAAAATGAAGATGTTCAAGACTTAACCCAAGATATTATGAGAGTGTCTGATGCAAAACTTATAGGACTTGGTGCAAGAGACTCATTAAGATTAGAAGCCGGACTTTGTTTATATGGCCATGATATTGATACCAAAACTACCCCGGTTGAAGGTGCTTTGTCTTGGGCAATTCCTAAAATAAAAAAAGAAAAAGGTGGATTTTTAGGAGATAAAATAATTTTAGATCAAATTAAAAATAAGCCTAAAAAAATTAGGGTTGGAATAAGACCAGAAGGTAAAATTATTGCAAGAGAAGGTACAAGGATTTTCTCAAACGATCAAAAAGAAATAGGACATGTGACTAGTGGAGGTTTCGGCCCAAGCGTGAACGGACCGATTGCCATGGGATATGTTGATTACGATCAGTCAAAAGAGGGTACGAAAGTAATCTTGAAAGTTAGAGAAAATATGGTGCAAGGAGTTATTAGTAAACTTCCTTTTTATAAAAAAAGTTACGTAAAAAATTAAACATGACTGAAAAAAAATACTCAAAGAAACATGAATGGCTGGAAGTAAATGGTAGCGTTGCAACAGTTGGAATTACTGCGCATGCAGCCTCCCAGTTAGGAGATATTGTATTTGCTGAAGTACCTGCTGCAGGAAAATCTTTTAAAAAAGACGATCCAGCTGCAGTTGTTGAATCTGTAAAAGCCGCAAGTGATGTTTACTCGCCACTTACAGGAGATATCAAAGAGTCTAATCAGGCAATTGTTTCAGATCCATCACTTGTAAATAAAGATCCAGAGAATTTAGGTTGGTTTTTTAAAATTACGATCAAAGATCAGAATGAGCTTAAAGATCTAATGAATAAGAGTGATTATGAAAAATATGCAACAGAAAACCCAAATTAATGAAAGATCTAACTAATTCTAAAGAATTTATAGGACGTCATATAGGTCCATCAGATGAGCATATCAAAACTATGCTTTCATATTTACATGTTAAATCGCTAGAAGAGCTTATTCAGAAAATAGTTCCAGATAAAATTTTAGAAAAAGAAGAGTTAAAGTTAGATGATGCTATTTCAGAAGATAAAGCTCTTAAATTATTAAAGCAAATTGTTCAAAAGAATAAAATTTATAAAAATTATTTAGGAGCTGGGTACTATGGAACTATTACCCCAAATGTTATTTTAAGAAATATTTTAGAGAATCCAGGTTGGTATACGGCCTATACTCCTTATCAGCCAGAAGTTGCTCAAGGAAGATTAGAGATGTTATTAAATTTTCAACAGATGATTATTGATCTTACTAAAATGGATATTGCAAATGCGTCACTACTTGATGAAGGAACTGCAGCCGCTGAAGCTGTTGGTTTGTGTCAAAGAATTAATCCAGAAAATTTAAAAAAAATTTTTATTTCTAACAGATGCAATCTTCAAACAATCGATGTTGTAAAAACTAGAGCAGAACCATTTGGTCTTGAAATTATTGTAGGAGATAACGATGAGGATCTTCCAAAATTAGACAATTTGCTATGTGCGATTGTTCAGTATCCAGACTCACTTGGTACTATTTATAACTTGAAGCAAATTATCGATATTATTCATAACAAAAAAGGCAAAGCGATTGTTGTAACTGATTTGCTTGCCTTAACCTTAATTAAGCCACCAGGAGAAATGGGCGCTGATATTGTGGTTGGAAATTCACAAAGGTTTGGTGTGCCTATGGGTTACGGAGGTCCACATGCTGCATTTTTTGCAACTAAAGATGAATTTAAAAGAGCGATGCCTGGAAGAATTATTGGTGTATCCGTTGATAGAAAAAATAAACAAGCTTTAAGAATGGCTCTACAAACTCGTGAGCAACATATTAGAAGAGAAAAAGCAACTAGCAATATTTGTACCGCCCAAGCTCTACTTTCTATCATGGCTGTAGCATTTGCAATTTATCATGGACCAGAAGGTATAAAAAAAATAGCAGAACGTACGGCTGGAATTGCAAATTTATTTGCAGAAGCAATGCAGAAAAATAATTTTAAAATAATCTCTCAGCATTACTTTGATACTGTAACTATATTTACTGGAGATGAAACAGAAGACTTTTATAAAAAAGCTTTAGCTAAAAAAATCAACATTAGAAAATTAGAAGATTCAATTAGCATTTCTTTTGATGAAACTTCAGAAATTATTGATCTAAAAGATTTATTTGATGTATTTGGTATTAATGAAAAAATATCTAGTGAGACTAAAATTGATCAGATTTCAAAAGAATTTTTAAGAACATCAAAATACTTAACTCACGAAGTGTTTAATTCTTATCATTCAGAAACCGAAATGCTTCGTTACTTAAAACGTCTAGAGGATAAAGATATTGCATTAAATAAATCAATGATTGCTTTAGGTTCTTGTACTATGAAATTAAATGCAGTTGCAGAGATGATACCGGTAACTTGGCCTGAATTTGGAGCACTTCATCCATTTGCTCCAGTAGATCAAGCAGAAGGTTATCATTTTATGTTTAATGATTTATCAAAAATGCTTTCCGAAATAACTGGATTTAGCGGAATTTCTCTTCAACCTAATGCTGGTGCACAAGGGGAGTACGCTGGTCTAATGGTTATTAGAAAATATCATTTATCTAGAGGTGATAAAAATAGAAACATTTGCCTTATTCCAAGTTCAGCACATGGTACAAATCCAGCGAGTGCACAAATGGCTGGAATGAAAGTTATAGTGATTAATTGCGATAAAGATGGAAATGTTGATTTTGAAGATCTGAAAAAGAAAGCCAATGAGTACTCAAAAGATTTAGCGGCTTTAATGGTAACATATCCATCAACACACGGAGTGTTCGAAGAACAAATTACGGATATTTGCAAAATCATTCATGACAATGGTGGACAGGTTTACATGGATGGAGCAAATCTAAATGCTCTTGTTGGAATTGCAAAGCCTGGAAAATTTGGGCCTGATGTTTGTCATATGAATTTGCACAAAACATTTTGTATTCCTCATGGCGGTGGTGGGCCAGGAATGGGACCTATAGGAGTTTCTAAACATTTAGAAAAATTTTTACCAAATCACCAGGTTATAAAACAAAATTCAGGACCGAGCACAGGTATGGGCGCAGTTTCGGCTGCACCGTGGGGAAGCGCTAGCATTCTTCCAATCTCATGGATGTATATAAAAATGATGGGAGCGGCAGGTCTTAAAAAAGCAACGCAAGTTGCAATTTTAAATGCAAATTACATGTCAAAAAAATTGTCAGAACAATTTAGTACTTTATATAAAGGAAAAAATGGATTTGTAGCTCATGAGTGCATTATTGATTTAAGATCTATTAAGACAGAAACAGGCGTGAGTGAAGAGGATATTGCTAAAAGATTAATTGATTATGGTTTCCATGCTCCAACAATGTCTTGGCCAGTTGCTGGTACATTGATGGTTGAGCCTACTGAAAGTGAAAGTCTAAATGAATTAAATAGATTTTGTGATGCATTAATTAATATTAAAAAAGAAATTAATATGGTTAAAAATAAAGTGTTTGATACAAACGATAATCCACTTAAAAACGCTCCGCATCCATTCCTTGAACTTTCGGCAGATGTTTGGGAGCATAAGTATACAAGGGAACAAGCAGCATTTCCGCTACAGTATTTAAAGACAAATAAATATTGGTCTCCAGTTTCAAGAGTAGATAACGTTTATGGAGATAGAAATCTTGTTTGCAGTTGCCCAAGTTTAGATAGTTATAGAGAGGAAGCCGCCTAATTGAAGCTAGAATTGCTTTACAATCCTGGCAATGTTCTTTGTGATTTTCTTAAGATAAAAGATGATCATAAATTTATTTTAAGAGTTTTTGTTAACCTAACTTATTATGGACATATATTGGCGGCCCTTGCGTTAATCTATGTTAAAGTAACAAGTTAATAATGAAAAATTCTAAATCAAAATCACAAGGGTATTTAAGTTTATTTGCAATTGTTTTAGTTACTTTTTTAATAACTTTTCCTTCAGGATTTGTAACAAAAGCAGCATTAGATCCTTGGTATTTTAATTTAGTAAAACCAGCATTTAATCCTCCTAATTGGATTTTTGGACCAGTGTGGACATTACTTTATGCAATGATGTCAGTTGCAGCTTGGCTTGCTTATAAAAAAAGCAAACATTCAAATAAAATTTTAGCAGTATATTTTATTCACTTGTTAATTAATGCAAGTTGGAGCTATGTATTTTTCTATTATAAAAAAATTTTTCTTGCGAGCTTTATAATCTCAATCATTATTTTTTTTATTTTGTACTTAATGGTTTTATATTCAAAATATAGCAAGCCTTCTGTTATATTAATGCTTCCTTATTTTGCTTGGTCAACGTTTGCACTATATTTAAATAGCACAATTTATATTCTTAATTCGACCTATTGATCAAATAAAAAGATAGCTCTTGAAGATTTTTTCTAATAGCAGAGTCTTTAAATGTATTTAAAGAGTCCGAAGATACATTTGCAAAATGCTCCGCTCTTTTTTTGCAAATAGCAATTACATCATATTTTTGTATTAATAATAAAACTTTATCTAGTTCTTTTTCCGTTCTTGTTTCTTGAGTGAAATATTTTTTAATCTGCTGTCTTTCAGTTTCGTTTGATTTTTGGAATAAAATAATTACTGGTAAAGTAATTTTACCTTCATAAAAATCATTACCGATATCTTTGCCAAAAGCTTTAGTAGAATTATAATCTAAAATATCATCACTGATTTGAAATACGATTCCAAGATTAACTCCATAAGATTGTAATGCTTTTTTTTCATTTTCTGATTTATTTGCAAGGCAACCACCCACTTTCATGGCCGCGCCAAATAATGAAGCTGTTTTTTGAGTTACGATGTTTAAATAAACTTGTTCAGTAATATCTACTTCATTTTTATGCTGTAGTTGCAGAACTTCACCTTGAGCAATTTCTGCAGATACATTTGATAATAATTTTAAAACTTCTAAAGAACCAACATCAACCATAATTTCAAAACATCTACTTAAAAAATAATCGCCAACCAAAATAGAAGGCTGATTTCCCCAAATAATGTTTGAAGTTTTTTTACCTCTTCTTATTGAGCTGTTATCGATAACGTCATCATGAAGTAAAGTTGCGCTATGAATAAGCTCAACACAGGCAGCCAAATGAATATTGTGCTCACCTTTATATTCAGTAATTTTAGAGCTTGCCAAAGTCAGTATAGATCTTAGTCTTTTTCCGCCAGAGCCTAATTGATAGAGAGCCATTTTTCCAATTAGATCTACTTCACTTGATAATTTTAATTTAGTAAATTCCTCTACTTTATCCAAGTCGTTGTTAAATATTTCCTTAAGAGAATCGTAAGGAGTTTTTTTCTGAAATTTTTCTAGTTGTACGATATTATTTTTCACGATGCGTTTGTAGCATTAATAAATATAAAGTATTAATAAATTTTTATTCTGGAATACTGATAATAAACGTTTAAAAGATATGAAATAAATATGTTTTCGTTTTTTAAATCAAAACCAACAGTTTCTCTAATCAGATTGAATGGAGTTATAGGCAATGTAGGCAGATTTAGCCAAGGCATGAGCTACGCTAGTCAAAGTGACATTATTAAAAAAGCCTTTGCTTTAAAGAATATTAAAGCTGTAGTTATCTCTATTAATTCTCCAGGAGGTTCGCCAGTTCAGTCTAATCTTTTGTATGATCTTATTCGATCTGAGGCTGATGATAAAAAAGTAAAAGTAATTACCTATGCAGAAGATGTAGCTGCTTCAGGCGGATATATGCTGATGTGCGCAGGAGATGAAATTTATGCAAACGCTAACTCAATCGTTGGATCAATTGGCGTTATTTATTCAGCATTTGGATTTCAAGAGTTAATTAAAAAAATTGGCGTACAAAGAAGAGTGCATACCGCAGGAGAGAGCAAAAGTATTTTAGATCCATTTTTAGAAGAAAAAAAAGAAGATGTAGAAAAGTTAAAATCTTTACAAAAAGATTTGCATGATGAATTCATTAGCTTAGTTAAAAACAGCAGAAAAGATAAGTTAAAATCTGAAAATTATTCGATGCTTTTTTCAGGAGAGTTTTGGTCTGGAAAAAAATCATTACAACTTGGTTTAATTGATGGAGTTGGAACTTTACAAGAAATTTTAAAACAAAAATTTGGTAAAGATCTCAAAATTAAAAAATTTGAAGCAGCTCAAAGCTGGTTAAAAAGAAAACTTTCCTCACAATTACCAGGATCGTATTCAGAAGTTATAAATGAACTGGAAGTAAGATCGATCTGGAACAAATATGGCTTATAGAGATGGTAGCTAAAAAGAAATTAAATAAAAAAAAAAATATAACGAAAAAAAAAGTTATAGCTAAAAATAAATCTAAACCACTAGATTTATCTTTTCAGGAAGTTATATTTAAATTACAAAAATTCTGGTCTGACTATGGTTGTGTAGTGATGCAGCCTTATGACATGGAAGTTGGAGCTGGTACTTTTCATCCCGCAACAACATTAAGATCTTTAGGACCCAAACCTTGGAAAGCAGCTTACGTCCAACCTTCAAGAAGACCAACAGATGGTCGTTATGGAGATAATCCAAATAGACTTCAGCATTATTATCAATTTCAAGTTATAATAAAACCATCACCAGAGAATGTTCAAAGTCTTTACCTTAAAAGCTTAAGCGCGCTTGGAATAAATTATAAAGAGCATGATATTCGCTTTGTAGAAGATGATTGGGAAAGTCCGACATTAGGAGCTTCGGGACTTGGATGGGAAGTTTGGTGCGATGGAATGGAGATTACTCAATTTACTTACTTTCAACAAATGGCAGGGTTTGAATGTAAGCCAGTCTCTGCAGAAATTACTTATGGTCTTGAAAGAATTACAATGTTCATTCAAGGAGTGGACAGTGTATTTGACATAAGATGGAATAATGAAGGTGTTAAATATGGAGACGTTTATAAACGTAATGAAAAAGAATTTTCAGCATACAATTTTGAATTTGCAAACACAGATAACCTTCTAAAATCTTTTGCGATGGCAGAAAGTGAGTGTCAGAATTTATTGTCTAAAAATTTAGCTCTTCCTGCCTATGATCAGTGTTTAAAAGCCAGTCATATCTTTAACACTTTAGACGCCAGAGGAGTTATATCAGTTACAGAAAGAGCTGGATTTATTAACAAAATTAGAACCCTTGTTAAAAGCACAGCAGAAGTTTGGTTAAAGAACTCTGACTAATGTCTGATTTATTATTAGAATTATATTCTGAAGAAATACCACCCACTTTACAAGAAGATGCAAAAAATAACATTACTGCAAACTTTATATCGTTTTTTGAAAAATATGATTTTAAAAAAGTTGCAAGCGAAATCTATTCAACACCAAAAAGATTAATTTTTTATTACAGTAATTTACCAACAAATATCAAAACTGAAGCTAAAGTTTTGCGAGGGCCAAAAGTTGGAGCTCCAGAACAAGCTATACAAGGTTTTATTAAATCTAATAATCTAGACCCAAAAGATATTTATGAAGAAGAAACTGACAAAGGAAAGTTTATTTTTGCAAAAACACAAAAAAGAGAAATTCCAGTTGTTGAAGAAATTAAAAAAAATATTCCTTATTTTTTAAATGGCTTACAATGGAGAAAAAAAATGCGTTGGGGAAACCATGATCTTTCTTGGGGTAGACCTTTAAAATCAATCTTATGTTTATTTGACAAACAAACCATTCCATTTAATTTTTATCATTTAACTTCAACAAATATCACTTATGTGGATGGTCCATTAGAGGATAAAGCAGTTGTAATTAAAGATTATAGTCATTTTAAAAAAATATTAACTGATAAAAGAATTACTTTTGATAATACAGAGAGAGAAAAATTAATCACTAAAGATATTCAATCATTCTTTAAAAAAAATGATTGTGAATTAGAAATTAACAATAAATTACTTAAACAAGTTATTAATCTTGTTGAAGATCCAATTGTTTTAAAGGGTTCGTTTTTAAAAGATTTTTTAAAATTACCAGAAGAACTTCTTATTTTAACAATGCAGCATCATCAAAGATATTTTCCAATGCGCTCCATTAATAATCATAAATTAATTAATAATTTTATTGTAGTTGCAAATAAAGAAGATATTAAAAATAAAATTATAAAAGGAAACGAAAGAGTGCTTACAGCACGCTTGTCAGATGCAAAATTTTTCTGGGAAAAAAACAAAAGTCAAAATTTAGTAAAACAAGTAAGCAAACTAAAGGGCATTACTTTTTTTCATAGCCTTGGTTCACTTCATGATAAAACACAAAGAATAAGAGTTCTAGCGTCATTTATTGCAGATATTGTAAATTGTAAAAAAGATGATGCAGAAATAGCAGCTTCAATTTGTAAAGCAGATCTAGTTTCAGATTTAGTAGGAGAATATCCAGAGCTTCAGGGTGTGCTAGGAAAGTATTTTGCAATAGAACAAGGTTTTAGTAAAGAAATTGCAAATGCAATTTCTGATCATTATTTACCAGTTGGACCGGAAGATAGAGTTCCAAAAGAGAAAATTTCGATCGCCGTTGCTCTTGCTGATAAGATCGACAATTTAGTTGGATTCTTTGGTATCAATGAAAAACCAACAAGCTCAAAAGATCCTTACGCATTAAGAAGATCAGCGCTTGGTATTCTTAGAATATTAATAGAAAATAGAATTTCTCTTTCATTAAAAGAATTAATTAATAATTCGAAAAACTCATATCTTACTCAAAGAGTGAATATGCAAAACCTTAAGTTTACCGAGGAAATTTTAGCTTTTGTCTCAGATCGATTTAAAAACTTACTTAAAGATCAAAAAATCAGACCTGATGTTATTGAATCTGTTTTGTTTAACAGTAGATCCGATGATTATTATTCATTGTTTAATAAAATTAAAAATTTAAATAAAGTTGTTAAAAGTGAAGATGGCCAAAATGTCATCGCGGTATATAAAAGATGCACAAATATTTTAGAGCAATCAAAGAAAGATCTTAAACAGGAATTTTTTGGAGATCCCGATACTGTTTTATTTAAACACAATGAAGAGAATTTTTTATTAGAAAAAATAAATGAAATAAGAGAACATTATACAACCCCTGCACGATTAAGAACCGTAGAGCAGACAATGGGATTGCTAGCTGGGACAAAAGGTTTTGTTGATAAGTTTTTTGATAACGTAAAAGTTAATGATGAAAATGAGCAGATCAAAAAAAACAGACTAGAGTTACTATTCCTATTGTGTAAAACTTTTGATAGTTTTGCTGACTTTTCAAAATTTGAGGTTTAAAAAAAATGCCAAAGTGGGTCTATCAGTTTAATAGTTCAAACTGCGAAGGAACTGTTTCGCAAAAACCTCTTCTAGGTGGAAAAGGCGCAAACCTTGCGGAGATGGGAAAATTAGGTCTTCCTGTTCCTCCAGGATTTACAATTACAACAGAAGTTTGCACTGAGTTTTATAAAAATAATCAAAAATATCCAGATGATCTTAAGATCCAAGTAGAAGACGCAATAAGAAACATAGAGAAAATTTTAGGAAAAAATTTTGGGGATGTTAACAATCCTTTGTTAGTATCAGTTAGATCGGGCGCAAGAGTGTCTATGCCTGGAATGATGGACACCGTTTTAAATTTAGGACTAAACGATAAAACTGTTTTAGGATTAATTGCAAAAACTAATAACGAAACCTTTGCTTACGATAGCTATAGACGCTTTATTCAAATGTATAGCAATGTTGTTCTTGAAGTAGATCATCATAATTTTGAGGACTTACTTGATAATTATAAACTAACAAAAGGTGTATTGTCGGATACAGATCTTAAAGCTGAAGACTGGAAAACAATAGTTGGTAATTATAAAGATATTGTAAAAAAACATACAAAAAAAGATTTTCCTCAAGATTCCCATGAACAATTATGGGGAGCAATTAGCGCTGTATTTAAGTCTTGGCATAACCAAAGAGCAAAAACTTACAGAAGATTAAATAATATTCCTGAAGAGTGGGGTACAGCAGTTAACATCCAATCCATGGTGTTTGGTAATATGGGTAATGATTGTGCAACGGGAGTTGCATTTACCAGAAACCCATCCACAGGAGAAAATAGTTTTTATGGAGAGTACTTAATTAATGCCCAAGGAGAAGATGTTGTCGCAGGAATTAGAACGCCAAGAAATATTACTAAAAAAGCAAGACTTGAGTCATCTTCAGAAGATCTATCGCTAGAAGAAACAATGCCAGAAGCATTTGCTGAGCTCACAAAAATTTACAAAAAGTTAGAAAGTCACTACCGAGACATGCAAGATATTGAATTTACAATTGAGAACAAGAAACTTTGGATGTTACAGACAAGATCAGGAAAAAGAACTGCAAAGGCTTCAATTAAGATTGCTGTAGATATGGTAAGTGAAAAATTGATTACAAAAGACGAGGCCTTGCTTAGAATTGATCCAAAAATTTTAGACACTCTACTTCATCCAACGCTAGATCCAAAAGCTACAAAAAATGTAATAGCAAAAGGACTTCCAGCATCACCAGGCGCTGCAACTGGAAAAGTTACTTTTAATGCAGATGATGCTGAGCAAATGAAAGCTAACAATCAAAATACTATTTTAGTTCGAGTTGAAACATCACCGGAGGACATTCATGGAATGCACGCAGCTGTTGGAATTTTAACTTGCAGGGGAGGAATGACAAGTCATGCCGCTGTTGTTGCAAGAGGAATGGGAAGAGCCTGCGTTTCAGGCGCTGGAAATATAAAAATAGATTATGCGGCTAAGCTTTTTAAAGTAGATAACACTGAAGTCAAAGAAGGCGATATCATAACCATTGATGGCTCGACAGGAGAAGTCATGCTTGGAGAAGTTAAAACAATTAATCCTGATATTTCAGGAGATTTTTCTGAGATGATGAAATGGGCGGATGAAGTTAGAACTTTAAAAATTAGAGCAAACGCTGAAACTCCATTAGATTCACGAACTGCAAGAGGATTTGGTGCGGAAGGAATCGGACTTTGCAGAACAGAACATATGTTTTTTGATGAAGAAAGAATTTTGTATGTAAGACAGATGATACTTTCAAAAACTAAAGAAGACCGTCTAAAAGCTTTAGATAAAATTTTACCATTTCAAAGAAAAGATTTTGTAGAAATTTTTACAATTATGAAAGGTCTTCCCGTTACAGTCAGATTACTAGATCCACCTTTGCATGAATTTTTGCCAAAAACAGAAAAAGAAATTGATATTGTTGCAAAATCTTTAAAAATTCATTCAAGCGAAATTAAAAATAGAATTAATTATCTCCATGAAGAAAATCCTATGTTGGGTCACAGAGGTTGTCGTCTAGCAATTTCTTTCCCTGAAATTTATGAAATGCAATGTAGAGCGATTTTTGAAGCGTTGTGTGAATTGCAAAAACAAAAAGTTGAAGCTGTAATTCCAGAAATTATGATTCCACTTGTTGCAACAGAGAGAGAAATTGAAATTTTAAGAGCATTAGTTGATCGTATTGCGCAAGAAGTTCAAAAAAATAATAATTTTAAAGTAGATTATTTAGTAGGAACTATGATTGAGCTTCCAAGAGCTGCTCTTAATGCAAAAAATATTGCAAAACATACAGACTTTTTTAGTTTTGGAACAAATGATTTAACACAGACAACACTTGGTATATCTAGAGATGATTCCGGTAAATTTTTAGATGATTATGTTGAAAATAAAATATTTAAAATTGACCCATTTGTAAGTATCGATCAAGACGGAGTAGGTGAACTTATAAAACTTGCATGCTCACGAGGACTTGAAACAAAAAAAAATATAAAACTTGGAATTTGCGGTGAGCACGGTGGTGATCCAGATTCTATAGATTTTTGCCATAGAGCTGGATTGCATTATGTTTCTTGTTCACCATATAGAGTTCCAATTGCAAGATTATCTGCTGCGCAAGCAAGCATAAGGTCTAAAAAATAAAAACGACTCTAAGTAAATTTAAGCTAATTTTTTTAGCCCTCTATAACCAATTATAAGCTTTGAAGGCATGTCGTTTATTAAAAATCATTGATTTAATTGATTAATTTAAGAATTTTTCTTTAGAATATTGTCTTTTCCTTGTCAAAAAAACATTTACAGGAAAGCCTAAATTAAATAGTTTCGCCGCTAATTAACTTAACAACAAGTAAAAACAAATGAAAACTATACTAGCAACAATCGTAAGTATGTTCTTATTCGTATCTTTTGCAAACGCTCAAGCTAAATCTTGCGCTGATTTAATCAAAGGTTACGATGCAGCAGTAAAAACAGCAAAATTAGATGCAGCAACTACAAAAAAAGCTGCTGATCTAAGAAAAGCAGCTGGTGATGCACTAGCAGCTAAAAAAGAAGCTGATTGCGTTAAATCAATCAACGCAGCTTCTGCTCTTTTAACTCCTGCTAAGAAGTAAGCATTTTTTTTTAAAGTGCTAACTTATAGTTAGCACTTTAAAAATCTCCCTCCTCTTAAATTACTCAAAATAGAAGTTTTTTCATTAAGTTTTTAAAAAGATATTAAAAATTACAAATCAATTTCATCTATAAGATAGTATTTTTTGTAGATTAGGTTAAATATATTTTATGAGCCCTACGTTAGTTCAAAGTATAGCCTTAGTAATATTTGTTGTAGCAATTCTTCATACATTTTCTGTAAAATTTTTTAAATCTCTAGCTCAAAAATTTCCAAGACATCATAATATTTTTGATATGTTAGGAGAGGTTGAAATTGTTTTTGGATTTTGGGCTATAGTTTTGGTTTTAATTATATTCTTTTTACTCGGAAAAACTGAAACAGTTAACTATTTAAACAACCAAAGTTATGTTGAGCCATTATTTGTTTTTGTAATAATGGTAATAGCAGCTAGTAAGCCGATTTTAGATTTTTCATTAACTTGTGTTAAAAAAATATCAGCATTGTTACCTGTTAATAAATCTTTAAGTCTTTTTTTAATTACAATGTCTTTTGTGCCTTTGTTGGGTTCATTTATAACAGAGCCGGCGGCAATGACTTTGGCTGCATTAATTTTAAGAGATCATTTTTACTCAAAAAAAATTTCAAATAAATTTAAATATGGAATCATTGGAACTTTATTTGTAAATGTAAGCATAGGTGGAGCTATGACACCATTTGCTG
>VERQ01000082.1 GCA_018882565.1 Candidatus Fonsibacter sp.
ATCCATTCATGCAGACAAGATTTAGAAATATTTTTACCAATAGTTAAGAAAATTGTATTTGCTGTTTTTGATACTCAAATTGCAGCATTGTTTAACGGTTATAACGAACCTCCTTCTTATAAGAAATTAGTCCAAGATTTTTGTAAGATTAGTTTAGATAAGGCTCTACAGAAAGAAGATTGGCTTAAAAGACCAATTGATGATGAGAGAATTAACTATTTAATAAATGATGTTTATTATTTAAAAATAATTTTTAATAAATTTAATAATCTATTAGTTAAAAATAATAAATTAAAATTATTTAATAAACTAATTAAAAAAGAAATTTTTAAAATTTCTCATGAAGATTATCCTGTTATTTATAAAAAAAAATTAGGTAGCAATATTTTAAAAAATAAAAAATTTATAAAAATAATTAATTTAAGAAATAAAATAGCAAAAAAAATCAATCTTCCGAAAAATTGGGTATTTTCTGATAAAGAAATTATAAGAAATATTAAAAATGATGAAATTTCTATTATTTCTAAAAATTTAAAAAATGTTGAAATTATAAATTTTACAAAGCTAATTAAGGATTTAAAAAAAACTTTTAATAAAATTAATTAATATCTGTTAATGCTTGATTAATAATTTTAGTATTTATCTTTTTTTTATACAACAGGGATAATTCATCTAGGTTCTTAACAAACTTAGAGGCAGCATCATAACTTCTCTCAATATTTTTTAGAATAAAATTAATTTCTTTGGCAGTAATATTAATTTGCTTGTCAGAAAGCATCTTTGTAAGAATTTGATAAAACAAATCATCAGAAGGATTGGTAATTGCAACTGCAACTAATGAATTTAAACGTGAGATTAAATCTTTTAATTTAAAAGAAATACTTCCTGCTAATTTGTTTGAAGTTAAATAAATAAATTTATTTTTGCTTATAAAATCATTTAAAATTGTTTGAAAAAAAACTTCATCATTAAATAATTCTACATTATCTATAATTAAAACTTTTTGATTTAATATTAAGTCTAAATGATCTTTATTAACATTTCTGCCGTCAAAAATTTTAGAATTAGTTTTGTCGGAAAAAATTTTTGTAAGATAAGATTTTCCAGATTTTTTAGGACCATAAATATTGATACCTTTAAAGCTCCAATTCGGCCATTCTTTTATTAATTTGTAAGCTTCATAATTATTTTCTCCAACGCAAAAATCTTCCTCATAATAAAAACTTTTATCTGGAAATTTAAAAACTATTTGATCTTTCATAAAAAAACCTAAAACTACATTATTTTTATAAAAAATCTTATTTAAAAACTGATTGTAAAATAAGAAAACAAGTGTATTGCTGAAGTGTTAATATTTTTTTAATGAATAATTCAAATTTTACCTATCTTAAAAGTGGTGTAGATATCGAAAAAACCACAAATCTAGTTAAGTTTATTTCTAAATTATCAAAATCCACAAAAATTAAAGGAAGTGAAATTAAAAACTTTAAGAACATAGGAGGCTTTGGATCTGTATTTGATCTAGGGCAGTATAAAATTAAAAACCCTCTTATTGTAACCTCAACTGATGGCGTTGGAACTAAGCTAGAAATAGCAAATCATCTAAATGATTTCAGGACGATCGGCATTGATTTAGTTGCAATGTGCGTAAATGATTTAATTGTACAAGGAGCAAAACCTGTTGTCTTTTTAGACTATATTGCAATTCCAAAAGTTATTGAAAAAAAATATAAGCAAATATTAACTGGTATTGCAAAAGGCTGTAGAATTGCTGGCTGTTCTTTATCCGGTGGTGAGACGGCAGAAATGCCTGGGGTATATACAGGAGATTCTTTTGATTTGGCTGGCTTTGCTGTTGGGATTGTTGGAAAACAAAATGTTATCACTGGGAATTCAATTAAACATGGGGACATAATATTAGGAGTACCTTCAACGGGAGCTCATTCTAATGGATATTCTTTAATAAGAAAAATTTTGAAAGATAAAAAAATTAAAGTTAAAAATAATAAAAAATTATACAAAGAACTTTTAACACCTACTAAAATTTACGTTAAAGAAATATTAAAACTCCACAGCATGAAATTAATTAAAGGCTGTGCCCATATCACGGGTGGAGGAATTATTGAGAATTTACCTAGAGTAATTCCTAAAAATTATACCGCAGCAATAGATCTTTCAAAAATTAGGCCTAATAAAGTTACAAAATGGATTAAGTCAAATGGTGTACACGATCATGAAATGCTTAAAACGTTTAACTGCGGTGTCGGCTTTTGCATAATTGCAGATAAAAAAAATTATAAAAAAATATTTAATGTTTTTAATAAGTCAACAAAGCCTTATGAAATTGGAACCGTAATAAAGAGTAATAATAACAATAAAATTATATTAAATCAAAAAGTTAACTGGAAATATTAATTATAGTGTTCTGTCT
>VERQ01000083.1 GCA_018882565.1 Candidatus Fonsibacter sp.
CTATGATCTAATGTAAATAAAGACGTATTCTCTGGAGTAATAATAAAATCAGCTTTTTTCTTAATAGAGCTAATTATTAAATCTGTTGTTTTTTCTAAATTAAAAAAAACATTATTATCAGATGTGAGTTGAATACAAGAAACGTTGAACATAATTTACAGTATTTGGTAGCGGGAAGTGGGATCGAACCACCGACCTCAGGCTTATGAGTCCTGCGCTCTAACCAACTGAGCTACCCCGCCATAACTGGTCTTCTACCAATAAACATTACATCCAGCAAGTTTACAAAACTACTTTTCACCCAGAATATGCAAAAAAACTTTTCTTATCTGCTGTTCAATTCTGTGTTCAAATAAATATATCCCCTGCCATGTTCCAAGGATTAATTTATTATTTTTTACACTCAAAGTTAAATTACTATTAGTCAGAGTAGATTTGATATGAGCTGGCATATCATCCTTTCCTTCCGTGTTATGAATATACAAGTTCTCATCCATAGGCACTAATTTATCGTAAAAATTTAGAATATCTTTTTGGACATCCTCATCTGCATTTTCTTGGATAATTAATGAAGCACTTGTATGTAAAATTGATATATTTAAAATTCCATTTGAAATCTTAGAGCGATCTACAAAATTTAATACTTTTTCTGTAAGTTTAATTAATTTATTACCGTTTGTTTTAATGCTCAATTCCTCAAAAGATTGAGTAAACATTTGATAGCTATTTGAAATTTAGAATTATTTAATTAAAGTTAAAGCCAATCTAATAATTAAGCAAAAAAATAAGGCTACTATAATTCTGTTTTGGATTTTTTTATCGTGTTTGTCTCTTGCGTTTTTTTCAAGAACTAAAGTTCTAATGTCAGCTTTATTTTTTTTATCGAAATCTGATCTGTAAAAAACTTCTGAATTGTCTTTAAAAATCCCCATAAGAACCGTTAAATCATACCTGTGAAAAAAATCAAATTCTATTTTAAAAAACGTACTTGTTTTTGCTTTTTGTTTTGGTAATTAATTTAGATATAAACTTTTAACATAAAAAAAAATGGGATACCCAAAAAAACATAGAGGCCGAAGAAAAGTTGGCTCTAAAATAAGAAGAAACAGAAGAAGAAATAAAAAGAAATAATTTCTTTTAACCTGTAGCTCTTATCCAGCCACCACCTAAAACTCTAACGCCCAATTGGTCGGGTTTATAAAATACACAAGCCTGACCTGGGGATACACCAAACTCACCCTTTTCAAAAGTAACAGTTCCTGTGTTAACGTCTAACTTTGACTCTATAAGCTTTCCGGTTGATCTTACTTTAACAAATATATTTTCGTTAAAATCACTTTGCTTATCTGAAAGATAATTAATATCTTCTATTTTAAGTTTTTTAATTTCTAATTCTTCTTTTTTTCCAATAATCACTTCTTTAGTTTCAGAATTAATTTTAATTACGTAATAAGGAATTTCTCCTGAAATTTTTATTCCCTTTCTTTGTCCAATAGTAAAATTAATAATCCCCTCGTGCTTTCCTAAAACATTTCCTTTAACATCAACAATGTTTCCTGGCTCGTGCGCTTCTGGTCTTAAACGCTCAATGACAGACACATAGTTACCATCTGGTACAAAGCAAATATCTTGGCTGTCAGGTTTATCGGCAACTTCTAGATTAAGTTTTTTTGCAATATTTCTAGTCTCTTCTTTTGGAAGATCACCTAATGGAAAATGTAAATAGTTTAATTGTTCTTGAGTTGTTGCAAATAAAAAATAAGTTTGATCACGATTTAAATCTTTCGGTCTGTACATTTTAGAAATGTTGTTATCTATAATTTTTTTTACATAATGGCCGGTAATTAAAGCATCAGCATTTAAATTTTTCGCTGACTCGAATAAATCTCGAAACTTAACTGTTTGATTGCAATTTACACACGGAATAGGCGTTTCTCCTCTTAGATAAGAATCTGCAAATTTTTCTATAACCTCATTCTTAAATTTACTTTCATAATTTAGAACATAATGATCAATCTCTAATTTTTCTGAAACTCTTTTTGCATCATAAATATCTTGCCCTGCGCAGCAAGTTCCTGGTTTTTTATTAATTTGTGCATAATCATAAAGTTGTAGCGTCATGCCAATTACTTGATAACCATTCATTTTCATCAAACCGGCAACAACGGAGGAATCAACCCCTCCTGACATCGCAACCACAACTTTTGTCTCGCTTGGTGGTTTATCTAATCCTAATAAATTATTATTTAATTTTGTTTTAAGTATTGTTGTCATGATAATGTTTAGAAACTCTTACATTATAGAGGGAAATAAGTATAAATAAAAAATGATTTTTGATTACGAGCCAGGTGACTATGTCATCAATCCTAAAAATAAAGAATGGGGAAC
>VERQ01000084.1 GCA_018882565.1 Candidatus Fonsibacter sp.
ATTTAGGATCAAAAGTAGCAAATGAAAAATGGAGAGAAAATTTCTTTACCGGAGTTCCGTCACCAGCAGGAGCGGGAATATTACTTTTGCCATTAATTTTATTATTAAGTGATTTTGCATCTAGTTATGATTATAAAAAATTAGCAATAATTTTTATAATAGCCTCAACATTTTTAATGATTAGCAAAATTCCCACCTATTCACTTAAAGGAATTAAAGTAAGCAGACCTTTCTTAATTTTCTTATTGTTACTAATAGCTGCTTATTTTGGTTTATTGATCAATTATCCATTTAACACTCTTTTAGCTACAGGAGCTTTATATTTGTCTTTAATACCAATTAGTTTTGTTCATTTTAAAATTATAAAAAAACGATCTTCAAAAGCCAATGATAGCTTAATTTCTGAAGATTTTATATGAAAGATAGAGCGATAGTATCTCTAGCCGACGCAAAATATTTTGAACTATTAAATGAGTTAATAGATTCAGTTTTAAGATTTAAAGAAAGTGAAAGTGTTTCAATTTGTATCTTAGATTCTGGACTTCATTCTGATCAAGTTAAGATTTTAGAAAAGAAAGTTCACAAAATTGTTAAAGCAAAATGGGATATTGAAGTTCCAGAGTATAAAATTAAAGGAAGAGAGTGGCTTAAAAGCCAAGTATCGAGGGCTTTTTTGCCAGAATATTTTCCAGGATTTAAAAAATATCTTTGGATTGATGCTGATGCATGGGTAAATGATTGGGCGGCTGTTGAGCTTTATTTTAAAGGAAGCGACAATCAAACTTTATCTATATCTTCCTCAGCAGATCGAGCTTATGGAAGAGTTTTAAGAGCAGACTGGATATTTAGTAATATAGCTTTTATTAGATCGCAAAATTATAAACATGCTAAAAGTTCTGGATTTTCAAATCAAATATCAAGAGAAGTTGCTCTCAAACCCCATTTGAATATCGGAGTATTTTGCTTGGAAAATGATTCTCCTCATTGGTTAGTTTGGCAAAAAAATTTAAGACAAGCTTTAAAAAAAGGACGCATATTTGGTTCTGAACAGATAGCAATGAATATAACTGTTTATTGTGATCAAATGAAAGTTCAAATATTGCCCACTTATTGCAATTGGTTTTTAATTGAAAATATTAAATTTGATGAAACAAAAAATACATATGTAGAACCATATCTACCTCATCATAAGATAGGAATTATTCATTTAGCTGGAAAAAAATATGACGAATACAGATTTAATAAAAATAAATTATTGGATGTCATGTCATTAAATAATAATTGGATTAAAAAGAACATTAGATTTGTAAAGTAATTTTGAAAAAATTTAAAAATAAAAATTTAACTGCAAGTTCTAAGAATTGGATATCTCGACAATTTAGTGATCCTTATACTAAATTAGCAAAGAAAAAAGGATACAGATCTAGATCAGCCTTCAAACTTATCGAGATTAATCAAAAATTTAAATTTTTAAAAAATAATTTAAATATTGTAGATTTAGGAAGCGCACCAGGAGGATGGTCTCAAGTTTGTTCTGAAATTAATAAAAATGGAAAAACTTTATCTATAGATATTTTAGATATGGATAAAATTGACAATGTTTTTTTTTACAAGAAAGATTTTAATGAGACAGATTTTTTTGATTTTGTTAATAATTTTTTTGAGAATAATAAAGTAGATCTCGTATTGTCGGACATGGCTGTTAACACAACAGGAAATAAAGATTTAGATGCTATAAAAACTAATTCTATAGCATTAGACGTTGTCAATTTATCTAGAGTAATTTTAAAACCCAAATCCTCTTTATTAGTAAAAATTTTCAGTGGAAAAGATGAAAATATTTTAATTAAAAATGCCAAAGATTCCTTTAAAAATATTGAAAGAATTAAACCGGATTCTAGCAGAAAAGAATCTAGGGAAATGTATTTATTATGCAGTGATTTAAAAACTATTTGACTTCAGTTTTTTAATATAATAAATTTATACATGGAAATCCCCGAAGCATTAACTTTTGATGATGTCTTGCTAGAACCAAGGCACTCTTCTGTTTTACCTAAAGAGACTATAGTTTCTACTCAATTATCGTCAGCTGTGACACTTGGAATACCTCTTATTGCCTCTGCAATGGACACTGTTTCAGAATATAAATTGGCTATAGCTATGGCTCAATCAGGCGGAATGGCATGTATTCATAAAAATATGAGCATAGAAGAACAAGCTAACCAAATTAAATTAGTTAAAAGATTTGAATCGGGAATGGTCATCGATCCTATTACGATTGATGCTGAAGCTTCTTTGTTTGTGGCTACGGAGTTAATGAAAAATCACAAAATATCAGGA
>VERQ01000030.1 GCA_018882565.1 Candidatus Fonsibacter sp.
CACTTAAAGATGCTGTTACAGCACACGAAGAATTAGAGGCTAGAAAACTAACTGGCCCCGCCATTTTACTTCCTTAATTGCAATTGTTTAAGCAATTGCCCTGTGGTACTTTTTTTCCAATTTAAATATTAAATATAAGGGAGATCATTAATGAAAAATAAGTTTGTGCGTAATGCACTAGCATTTTTTGCTATATTCACCATGACTATAACTGGTGCTATGGCAAATACTTTAGAGAAAGCTAAAACGACTGGAAAGTTCACTCTTGCTTATAGAGAGTCATCAATTCCTTTTTCTTACTTAGGAGAAGATGGAAAGCCATTAGGTTTTGGTTGGGAGATGTGTAAGTTAATTGCTGAAGAAGTTAAAAAAGAAACAGGTCGTAAAGATCTAGTTGTTGAATCTCAAGCAGTGACTTCACAAAATCGTATTCCATTAATTCAAAATGGAACTGTAGATGTTGAGTGTGGATCTACTACAAATAATTCAGAAAGAGGAAAACAAGTTACTTTCGCTATAAATTATTTTTATACAGGTACTCGTTTTTTAGTTAAATCTGATAGCGGAATTAAATCAATCAATGATTTAAAAGGTAAAAAAGTTGTTTCAACAACTGGAACTACTAACTATCAAATTTTAAGAAATCTAAATGATGAAAAAAAATACGGATTTGAATTACTAGGAGCTAAAGACCATGCGGATGCATTGTTGATGGTTGAGTCTGGTATGGCACATGCATTCGGTATGGATGACATTCTGCTTTACGGATTAAAAGCATCATCAAAAGAATCTGCTAAATTAGCTGTAGTTGGTGAATCAATTCAAGTTGAACCTTATGCAATCATGTTTAGAAAAGATGATCCTAAGTTTCAAGCTTTAGTGAATAAAGTTATCACTAATTCAATGAAATCTGGAGAGTTTGAAAAAGCCTATAAAAAATGGTTTCAAACAAATATCCCTCCAAAAAATGTTAACTTAAACGCGCCGATGAGCAAAGAGCTTAAAGATAATTTAAAAGCATTATCTGACAAGCCAGCGCTTTAATTCTAAATAAAGAGTTAAACAATAACCTGAGAGAAATTACTTTCTCTCAGGTTATTTATATAAAATAGCGCTTTCATGTTCACATTAGATTGGTCATTTTTATCTAAGAAAGTTGTCGGTAACCAAACTTATTTTGGTTGGTTGATGACGGCATGGGAGACAACTTTAACAATTTCTTTTTTTGCATTCATAATCGCTTTTACTCTTGGTTTTTTAATGGGAGTTTTAAGAACAACGCAAAATAAATATTTAGTTTTAATTGGAAATATTTGGACAGAAATTTTTAGAAATATTCCAGTTTTAGTTCAAGTTTTTCTTTGGTATTTTGTGATACCAAAAATATTTCCAATATTTTCAAAACTACCAGCATTTGCACTAGCAGTTATTGCTTTGGGATTGTTCACTTCATCAAGAATATCAGAGCAAGTGAGAGCTGGAATTCAATCCATTCCAACAGATCAAAGGTATGCATCTCTTGCATTGGGGCTGACTACTTATCAATCTTATCGATTTGTTTTGCTGCCAGTTGCCTTTAGATTAGTTCTGCCTCCATTAACGAGTGAGGCTATGAATATTATTAAAAATTCATCGGTTGCTTTTGCAGTTAGTATTGCAGAGCTTACAATGTATGCAATTCAAGTTCAGGAAGAAACCGCACGCGGTATTGAAGTATATTTGGTTGTAACAGCTCTTTATTTTATCTCAGCATTTATTGTAAATTTACTTTCTATTTTAATAGAGAAAAGTATTCAAATTCCACATTTTATTGGAGGTAGAAAATGAGTTTAGATTTTAGCTTCCTAACTTTAAAAGTAATTAACAATATTATTTTAACAGGATTAATATTCTCATTTAAGTTAACTCTCATAGCCATGGTTCTTGGAATAATCCTTGGAACTCTTCTTGCTATGATGAGGCTCTCAAAATTTAAATTACTAAGTTCATTTGCATTAGGTTATGTAACGATTGTTAGATCTATCCCTTTGGTAATGGTTATTCTTTGGGTTTTTTTATTAATTCCTTTATTTATTGGTAGAAGTTTAGGAACGGAATATTCAGCAATCATTACCTTCACTTTATTTGAGGCAGCTTTTTATGCAGAAATTATGCGTGCTGGAATTCAAAGTGTAAAACGAGATCAAGCCAATGCAGGCTATGCATTGGGAATGAATTATTTTCAATGCATGAGATATATTGTTCTCCCACAAGCTTTTAGAAACATGTTGCCAGTTTTATTAACGCAAACCATTGTTCTCTTTCAAGACACTTCCCTTGTTTATGCAATTGGGGCTTTTGATTTATTAAAAGGCTTTAGTATAATTTCTAAAAACTTTAACAGACCCGTTGAGGCTTATATCCTTGCAACTATTGTCTATTTTATAATTTGTTTTAGCTTATCTTATTTAGTTAAAAGAATTCAAAATAGAGTAAGGATCGTAAGATAAAAATTATGATTGAATTAAAAAACGTTTCAAAATGGTACGGTAATTTTCAAGTTTTAGATAATTGCTCTACTAGAATTAAAAAAGGAGAAGTGGTTGTAGTTTGTGGCCCTTCTGGATCTAGTAAATCAACTTTGATTAAAACAATAAATGGACTTGAGCCATTTCAAAAAGGTGAAATCATTGTTGATAATGTAAATGTTCATGATCCAAAGACTAATTTATCAAAATTAAGATCACGTGTTGGCATGGTATTTCAACACTTTGAATTATTTCCTCATTTAAGCGTTCAAGAAAATTTAACTTTAGCGCAAATTAAAGTTTTAAAGAGAAATAAGACGGAAGCCATTAATTATGGTCTTAAATATTTAGAAAGAGTTGGACTAACTAATCAAAAAGATAAATTCCCAGGTCAACTTTCTGGTGGTCAACAACAGCGCGTTGCTATTGCTCGAGCATTAAGTATGGATCCGATTGTGATGTTATTTGATGAACCAACCTCTTCATTAGATCCTGAAATGGTTGGGGAGGTTCTTGATGTTATCGTTAAATTAGCAAATGAAGGAATGACGATGGTATGCGTTACACATGAAATGGGGTTTGCTAAAAAAGTATCCAATCGAGTTATATTTATGGATGAGGGGAAAATTGTTGAAGATTGCACAAAAGATAATTTTTTTAATAATCAAACATCCTTATCTGCAAGAGCTAAAGAGTTTTTATCTAAAATATTAAGATAATTTAAACAATTTAAAATATCAAATCCATGAACGAGAAGAACGATAAAGAGATTATCGAAGTTAAAGAAGTTGAAGCTGAGAGAATTAATAATAACGAAACATCTAGACCTAGGTTTAAAGCAATACGTTTAAGTCCACTTTTTCTTATTGGAATATTAATTTATGTAATTACTGCTTTTTGGGGTTTGTTTATTTGTTTTGCTATTGTTAAAGAAATTTTTGGTCCAATCATTGCTTTTTTGGGATTAATCTTTTTTCCGTTCATACTCGCTCTTGCTCCTTGGTATGCAGCGCTAGCAAATCATGATTTTTATCCCCTATTAATTGTCTATGGTGGTGCGCTACTTGGAACTTTGTGTTTTAAAATTGCAATGAGGTCTACGTTTAATCGCTGAGTGTGGTGCCCTAATACGGACTTGAACCGCAAACCTACTGATTACAAATCAGTTGCTCTACCAATTGAGCTATTAGGGCATTTAGTAAAAACGTGATTTTAGTACATAACTTTAATTATAAAAACAAATAATTTATTGATCTTTATTTATTAGTATTAGTATGCTATTAATAAATTTCAGGATTATTCCTGCGCCCTATGTGGCTCCAAGGTTAAAACCTTGTGTCTGTTAAGACCTTCAGAAAGTCATTAATCATAACCAAATAAAGCTTAGCGCTTGCCTGTTTTTATTTGGTGAAACATGAAGGAGTTGTCATATGACATCTTTTAAAGAAGAAAATAATGCTGAAACAAAGGCATCATTTAGTAACGTATTAGCTGAAAAAGCTAAAAGCAAAAAAGGTCCAACAAGTGAAAGAGCTAAATACCAAGTCTCAAAGAATAATATTAAAAATGGATTTTGTTCAAAGAGATTTATTGTTTACGGTGAAAATAAGAAAGAGTTTGAAAGATATCGCGATCAACTATTAGAATTTTTAGATCCCATCACTCCTATTCAAATAGATATGTGTTTTCATCTAATTCAAAATGGTTGGCATATCAAAAGGTTAAGTTATTTAAGGAACGGTCTTTATAATATTGAAATAAAAAGAGTTCTTGAAAATAGCTATAATTTCGAAAATGTTCATCATGAAGGACATAGTGAAATAAAAAAAACTCTAAATGGACTTGGTAATAAAGATGAGGTTCTTGGAATAGTATTTTCTCGTGATTGCATAGGTTCAGGAACGCAATCAAGGTTAACAGCCATTGAAAATTCAATGCATGCTAAATACTACAAAATCTATAGGGAATACATGCTGGATAGATTTGGCAGGGAGTATCATTATGAAAAATAAATTTCCAAGTTTTATTGAAGATAAAATTAAAACAGATCTTGAAAAGAGAGATTTGCTTTATAAAAATCTTAAAAAGGAAGATTTATCTAATCGAGATACCATTGAACATATTAGAAATAGGTTTTTAGTGTTCTTAAAGAAAAATCTAACTAATCCAAAGTGTAAAAACTCATGGGAGTTCTTAAAAAACTCTATTGTTAAAATAGAACAAGAAATAAATAATGAAAAAATTGTTCTAGAGGCAAAAAATAACTTGGTAGTTAAAATTGAAGAGCCTAAGGTTAAAAAACAAATGCCTAAAGCTGTTCAGCCTATAGTTAGAGGAAAACCTATTCCTTATGCAAGCGGTATAACTCGAGAGTATATTGAAAAACATCGTCATTTAGGTGGACCTTGCGATCCCAATGAAATTATAGAAAAGAAGGAGAAAAAAAGTAATAGCTTTTTTTGTGCAAAGTTTACTGGTTACTACTAGTCAATTCTTGCAGTCGACTTAATGTTCTTTGAAATACTTTTTGAAGTTTTGTGCTGCTGGTCAGTTGATTTATTGGAACTGTTGCGGTTGCAACTAAACTTAATTGATTGTCATAAATAATATCGATTAGATTTATAAATCGGTACTGTTCATTGATCAGTTCGTCTGTAAAATTTGGAATATTTTCAATAAAGAAAATTTTGGTAATTTTGCAAATCTCTATGTAATCCTCTGAACCATAAGTTTTAAAACATAAATCTTTAAAATCAAACTTTGCAATTCCAGAGACATAGTTATCTATGATTAGTTTTCTCCCTTTAATTTCAATCTCTTTTGTTGCAAACTGTTTTCCACTTAAGACAGTAAATAATACTTGGTTGAAATTCTTTTTAGTTTGTGAATCCTTAACGATAAAAAATCTATTTTGTTTGTTTAAATAAAGTTCACGGTAATCTTTTCCTGAATTTAATGAGTAAACTAACGTGTTATCTTTAATGTTTTCAATATAGGGAAGAAATTGATCTCTTTGCAGTCCACCTAAATATAAATCATCAGGTTTAACGTTTGATGTTGTAATAATGAAAATATTATTAGAGAAAAATTTCTCTAATAACTTTCCAAGGATCATTGCATCTGCAATGTTAGTTATTTGAAATTCATCAAAGAAAATAATATCAAAGTCTTTTTTAAATGTTTTAACAATTTTAGGTAAAGGATTGCTTTCGTTTTTTAACTTATGAAGTTTATTGTGAATATCCACCATAAACTTATTAAAATGTGTCTTAAGTACTCTTGGATGATTTAAATATTCTAAAAAGAAATTAACAATCATCGTTTTTCCAGCACCCACATCACCGTACAGATAAAATCCTTTAGGTTTTTTGCTTGAAAAAATACTTGTTACAGACTTTAAAAATGACGGTTTTAATTGCTCCGTTAAAGTGTCTAAAGTTTTGATTAAATCTTCCTGATTTACGTTTTTCTGAAGGCTGTGTTTCTTAGTATATTTTTTAAATGCCTCAGTAATATTTAAATGGTACATTAGCTTAGTTATTAAAGGATTTTAAATTTTTCACAAATGCATAGATCGTATAATAAAATTCACGTAATTGCGGACTCAAGTCCAAACGCTCAGGCTGCAAAAAGATCTATTATTAAAAAATATAAAAATTATCCAATCAATGATTCGGATGTATTTATTGTTTTGGGTGGTGATGGATTTATGCTGGCCTCACTTAAAAAATATCAAAAATATAAAATTCCATTCTATGGAATGAACAAAGGTAATCGTGGATTTTTATTAAACAGATTTGATGAGAAAGATTTAATTAACAAAATTAATAAAGCCAATATTGCAGAACTTCATCCCCTTGAAATGTATGCAAAGAATAAGAATGGTAAAATTAAAACAGCTATTGCTATAAATGAAGTCTCTGTTTTTAGAGAGACTCGTCAGGCTGCAAAGCTTGAAATTAAGATTGATAACAAAGTTAGAATGAAAGAAATTATTTGTGATGGCACGCTTGTTGCAACACCTGCAGGAAGTACTGCATACAATTTATCAGCACGCGGTCCTGTATTAGATTTAGAATCTAATCTTTTAGCACTTACACCTATTTCTCCTTTTAAACCTAGGGGTTGGCGTGGTGCTAGTATTAACAATAATGCAAAAGTTTCTATTAAAAATTTAGATCCTAAAAAAAGGCCAGTGAGTGTAGTTGCCGACAATATTGAATTTCGTCACGTTTTAAATGTAAATATTTATTTAAATAAAAATAAAACTTTTAGACTTTTGTACGATAAAAAATTTGGACTAAAAGAGAGAAACTTAGCCGAACAATTTAAATTTTAAAAGATTCGCCGCAACCACAACGTTCAGTTTCGTTAGGATTATTAAATACAAAAGATGATGAGAATTTATCTTCTTTGTAATCCATTTTAGTTCCAAGCAAATACATAATTGCTTTTGGATCAATGAATACTTCAACGTTATTATCTTTAACCACTTCATCAGTTGGAATAGTTTCTTTAAGATACGTCATCTCATACTCCATTCCTGCACATCCTCCAGATTTTACAGAAACGCGCACACCTTTAACACCGCTCTCAGCGTTACTTAGAATTTCTTTAATACGCTTTGCGGCGTTATCTGAAATTGTAATTAATTGTTTTGTCATACGTTTAAAGCTAGTTTTGCAACTTCCGACATTTTACTCTTATCCCATGGTGGATCCCAAACAATTCGCACCACCACTTCATCATAATGACCTAAGCTTTCAACAGCTTTCCTAACATTATTAGGAATGCTTTGAGCTTCAGGGCAATTTGGAGAAGTTAGCGTCATGTCGATTTCGCAATTCTTATCCTTAAGCCTTACATCATAAATAAGACCTAACTCATAAATATCAACGGGTATCTCAGGATCAAAGATAGTCTTTAATTTATCTTTTATTTCATCAATTTTTTGTGAATGATCCATTAGTCAATTACTTCTGAGTTAATTGGTTTTTTTTCATCATCTAATGCCGCTCTTAAAGTATGCCAAGATAATGTTGCACATTTTACTCTCATTGGAAATCTACCAACTCCTGCAAGGGATGAAAATTTAATATGCTCATCTTCTGATAAGCCTACTTTTTTTATTTCTTGTCCTTCTTTAATCATTTTAAAAAATGCATTTAATAATTCTCGAGCTTGTTTTTCTGATTTACCTTTAACAATTTCAGTCATGATAGATGAGGATGCAACGGATATAGCGCAACCTGAACCTTCAAATGAAATATCTTTCACTTTTTTCTCATTATCTAAACTTAAGTAGACGTGAATATTGTCTCCACATAAAGGGTTATGCCCTTCTGCATCATGATTAAATTTATTACATTTGCCAAAGTTTCTAGGCTTTTTACCGTGATCTAATATCAAGTCCTGATAAAGCTCTGTTAAGTCCATTGTTATAATTTAAATATTTTTTTACACTTCTTGATGCTCTCACATATGGCATCAATATCTTGTTTATTGTTATAAACACCAAAAGACATTCTAAGGGATGATCCTATTTTCATCTTCTTATGAAGAATCTGACAACAATGATGACCTGCTCTTACTGCAATATCATCTTCATCGAAAACCGTTGAAACATCATGGGCATGAACACCTTTAATATTAAATGAAAATACGCTTCCTTTATTTGAGGGAGTGCCTACGAATTCTATATCATTAAATTTGCTAATTTTATCTAAAGCATAGGACGCTAAACTTTGTTCGTGACTGATGATGTTTTTAATTTTTATATCTTTTACAAATTTAACTGCTTGTTTAAGGGCAACCACTTCTGCAGAAGCTAAAGATCCAGCTTCAAATTTACTCACACCCGATGCATAAGTTATATTTTTAGTATCAACATTTTGAATCATTCCACCTCCGCCAATGAATGGTTCAAATTGTTCAATCCATTTATTTTTCATATATAAAATTCCAACACCTGTTGGTCCGTAAATTTTATGACTTGAGAATGCATAAAAATCGCAATCTAATTCTTTAAGATCTACATAAGTATGAGCAACTGCTTGTGTGCCATCGATACAAACAGGGATCTTTTTAGCTTTAGCAATTGAAATTATTTTTTTAAGATCCGTTGTAAGGCCTGTAACATTGGATATGTGAATGACGCTAATAATTTTTGTTTTATTAGTAATCAGTGAAGTTAATTTATTAACCTCTACTTCGCCATCTTCATTGATTGGAATAAATTTTATATTAACCTTTTTTTTTCTTAAAAAATGCCAAGGCACATAGTTTGAGTGATGCTCAGCCTCAGTTAATATGATCTCATCACCTTCTTTTAAAAATTTACCAAAGCAATAAGCTACTAAATTTAATGATTCAGTTGAGTTTTTAGTAAAAACAATCTCACCTTCTGTCCCATTAATAAATTCTTTAATTGTCTCACGTGTACTTTCAAAATCTGCTGTTGCTCTTGCTGCAAGGCCATAAACAGCTCTGCCGATATTTGCATAATGATTTTTATAAAAATCTTCTAATGCATCAATCACCTGTTTTGGTTTTTGTGCTGAATTTGCAGTATCAAAATAGACTAAATTTTTATTTGATTTAAATATTGGAAATTGATTTTTGATGTCCTTTAAATTCATGACAACATATCCTCAGTTTTTTTAAGGAAATAATTCTTAAAATTTTCATCTGAAATCTTCTCAACCACTTCAGATAAGAAACCTTGAACGATTAATCTTTTAGCCTGAGCTTCTGGAATACCCCTTGCCATTAAATAAAATAACTCATCTTTATTTAACGATGTGGATGATGAACCATGACTACATTTTACATCATCGGCGTATATTTCAAGTTCAGGTTTTGAATGAAATGTGCACTGATCAGATAAAAGAACACTTTTAATTAACTGATAACCATTAGTCTTTTGGGCTATTTGATCGACAAATATTTTACCCTGATAAATCCCTTTAGCAGTTCCATCGATAATACTTTTTGAAAACTGATAACTCTGAGTATTTTCAGCTAAGTGATTAATTTTAACTTTAATTTCATGATCTTCGTTATTTTTTAAGAACTGAGTGTAATACAAATAACATTCTGACAAAGATTCATTTAAATTGATCTCAACTTCATCTCTGATTGTTTTTACAATATTTGAAAATATAAAACTTTCATAATTGGCACTTGCTGCAATATTAACTTTTTTAAAACGGTAAATACAATTTTCAGTATTATTAGAATTGAGAATATAATTTTTAATATGCGAATTTTGTTCAACATCAATATTTGTATTGATGCTAATAAATGTTTTTTTATTTTCATTTGAAAAATTTTCAAAGACTGATGCTTTTGAATTCTTACTTATTAAAATGTAATTTTTTTGATGTAATTGCTTTTGATCAATTTTTGAATTGTATTGATGATATATAATAATCGGTAAATCTAAATTATCTTTAATTTCTAAATAAAAACCTGCTGTTGCTAATGCGTTGTTTGCAGCAACAAGTGGATTTTTTTTATTGCTAAATAATTTTGATAAATGTTTATTATTTTTTTTATAATATTCATCAATTGTATCAATGATTAATTTATCTTTATCTTTTGCAACAAAATCTTTTTTTTGAACTAATCCGTTTACTATAATAATTTTATTATGCTTAAAATTTTCAAAAACTTTTTCATTAATAGGCTCGTTATTAGTTTTATAAATTTCAAGTTGTTTATTATTTTCTAAGTAAT
>VERQ01000031.1 GCA_018882565.1 Candidatus Fonsibacter sp.
ATTTCTTATAATTTCTTTGTCAGAAAAAATCCAATTTTTCGGAAGATTTATTTTTTTTGCTATTTTATTTCTAAAACTTATTATTTTAATAAATTTATTATTATTTAGAATATCATTGCCTAATTTTTTTTTAAAAATAACAGGATAGTCTTCATAGGAAATTTTAAATATTTCTTTTTTAATTAATTTATTAAATAAATTTAATTTGTTTTTTTTAATTAATTTATTATTCAATTTATTGAAAATTATTTTTAGATAATAAACATCATTTACTAAGTAATTAATTCTCTCATTGTTAATTGGTCTTTTTAACCAATCTTCTTTCTGTAACGATTTATCTAAACTAATTTTGCAAAAATCTTGGACCAACTTCTTATAAGAAGGTGCTTCATGATAACCGTTAAACAATGCTGCAATTTGAGTATCAAAAACAGTAAATAAGATTTTTTTAACAACAGATAAAAATATTTCCAAATCTTGCCTACAAGAGTGCATTACTAACGTAATTTTTTTTTTATTTAAAAATTTAAATATTTTTTTAAAATTTATATTTTTTTGTAAACAATCTATGATTCCAATATTTGTTCCATCGAAAATAACTATAATAGATATAATAGCTTTATAAGTAGATCTTCTTTCAAATTCTGTATCAAAGAAAAATTTTTTTTTATTTTTAATCTTTGTAATAAATTGATCTAGTTCTTTATTGTTTTTAATAAATGAGAAATTATGATTGTTTTTTTTGAACATTAACTGTATCTCAATTTATTATCAAAAAGGTTGGTTTGATTTGAATAAATATAGAACTCACAATTGCTCAGAGCTTACAATTAATAATATTGGTAAGCAAACTATTCTATCCGGATGGATTCATAAAAAGAGAGATCACGGTCATTTGTTATTCATTGATTTACGAGATCACTATGGAATGACGCAGTGTGTCATCGACAATAAAAATGAACATTTTTCATCACTAGAGAAAATTAAATTAGAAACAGTTATTCGAATAGAAGGGGAAGTTGTTGCAAGAACTTCAGAGACGATTAATAAAGAACTTGCAACAGGTTCTATTGAAGTTTTAGTTAAAAATTTTAATGTATTGGGCTCAACAAAAGAACTTCCTTTACCAGTTTTTAGCGATCAAGAATATTCAGAAGAGATAAGATTAAAGTATCGTTATTTAGATTTAAGAAGAAAAAAATTACATCAAAATATTATTTTAAGATCTAATGTTATTTCATTTATTAGAAAAAAAATGGAGAGCCTTGGATTCTTAGAGTATCAAACACCAATTTTAACCTCTTCTAGTCCTGAAGGAGCAAGAGATTTCCTAGTTCCTAGCAGATTAAATCCTGGAAAGTTTTACGCTCTCCCTCAAGCGCCTCAGCAATTTAAACAATTGATTATGGTGTCCGGTTTTGATCGATATTTTCAAATTGCACCATGCTTTAGAGATGAAGATGCAAGAGCAGACAGAAGTCCAGGTGAATTTTACCAATTAGATATTGAGATGTCTTTTGTTGAACAGGAAGATGTATTTCAAGTAGTGGAACCATTACTTCATGAGGTTTTTACAAAATTTAGCAAAGGTTATTTGATTAGCAAAACTCCATTCAAAAGATTTAAATATAAAGATGCAATGCTAAAGTTTGGAACAGATAAACCGGACTTAAGAAATCCAATTGAAATTAGTGACGTCACCGAAATTTTTGAAAGAGAAGATGTTAAATTAGAAATATTTAAAAAGTTAATCCAAAAAAAGTCAGTAGTAAGATGCGTTGTTGCAAAAAATGTTTCTTCTAAACCAAGAAGTTTTTTTGATAACTTGGATAAAGGAGCAAAAACAGAAGGGGCTTCAGGACTTGGTTATATTATTCTTGAAAGCAATAACGGAAAATTAGAAGGAAAAGGACCTATAGCTAAATTTTTTTCCGAGGATGCAATAAACACTTTGTGTAAAAAAATTAATGCTGGTGGCGGTGACGCTATATTCTTTATATGCGATGTTAAGAAGAATGCTGAAAAATTTTCAGCGTGGGCAAGAACTGAGATTGCAAAAAATTTAGAGTTAATCAAAGATAACGTATTTGAATTTTGTTGGGTAACTGACTACCCAATGTTTGAATATAATGAAATTGATAAGAAAATTGATTTTAGTCATAACCCATTTTCTATGCCACAAACACCGATGGATCTGATTGATAAAACAGACCCATTAGAATTGTTGGCTTACCAGTACGATATTGTTTGTAACGGTATCGAGCTTTCATCTGGAGCAATTAGAAACCATGTTCCAGAATTAATGTATAAATTATTTAAAATCGCAGGTTATTCGAAAGAGGAAGTTGATAATAAATTTAGCGGTATGATTAACGCTTTATCCTATGGTGCGCCACCGCATGGTGGAATAGCTCCAGGAATTGATAGAATTATCATGTTGTTGGCTGGTGAGAAAAATATAAGGGAAGTTACTATGTTTCCATTAAATCAAAATGCTCAAGATTTAATGATGAATGCTCCATCGGATGTTTCTGAAAAACAATTAAAAGAATTAAATATTAAATTAGTTAAAAAAGACTAATTTATTTTTTTGCTCTTAATATTTAATCTAATATTACTTAGATCTACTAATTTTTCTTTATACTGATTTCTTAAGAAACCTTTGCTTGTAATATTTTTGAGAACATCAATTAGCTGAGCATTTTCTTCAGAGTCTTCTGCTTGATCAGTTTTTTTAATAGAAGGAGTATGCGCAAGATCTTCTCTTCCAAGATAAGAAATTGCAAGCTCTCTAAATAGATAATCTAAGATCGACGAAGCAGATAAAATTCTATCATTGCCTTTAACTTTTCCAGAAGGTTCAAATTTAGTGTTAATGAACGCATCAACATATTCCTCTAGTGGAACCCCATATTGCAAACCTAATGATATTGCGATCGCAAAGTTATTCATTAATGATCTTACAAGTTCACCTTCTTTATTTGTATCAATAAATATTTCACCAACTCTTCCATCATCATATTCACCGATATGTAAATAAACTTTATGATCACCAATCATTGCTTTTTGAATGTAGCCTTTTCTTCGATCAGGCATTTTTCTTCTTTCACTGAAAGCTTTGTTTTCAATAGATGATGTTTTATTATCCTTAAGATTATTAAAAATAGTAGAAGTTATATCTTCACTAATTTTTTGACTGGAGATTTCTTTAAGCTCCTGTTCTTTGCTTTGAATTTTGTTCGCCTGTATATCAGCTAATGATTTAGTTTTTCTTTTGTTAAATTTAACGTCTAAAACCTCAACTTTTCCATCTTTTCTGCTATCGATCTCTTGAAGAGCCTCGTTAGTTAATTCTTGTAAATTATGAGTAATTTTAAATAAACAGGTATAAAAACTTTCAGCAATATATTTAGACATTTTTTGATTCTTAAAATTAAATGATTTTAAATCACTATTTTAATCTGTAATAAGTGTCTAGTTAAAAACAGACAACTTGAAATAGAAAACTTTTGTGGATATCTTAAAAAATATAAATTTTTACAATGCTTAAATTTCTTAAAATTATTTTTACATGGTGGAACAGTCAGACCATTGGAACATTTTTAAATACACTATTTTTTGGAAAACTTGTTGGTATCGATGATTCTAAAAATAAATATTATGTTGATAGTAAGGACAGAAGATGGGTGATTTTTAATTCAGAAGTAGAAGCTACAAAAATTCCACCCGAGTGGCACGCTTGGATTCATCATTTAATCAAAGAGGTTCCAACCAAGGCTGAATTTGCAAAGTATGGATGGCAGAAAGATCATCAAGAAAATAAGACTGGAACTGATGAGGCTTATAATCCTAATAAATACAAGCCACAGACTAAAGCTGATTACGAAAGTTGGCGTCCTTAAAACTAATAAAATTTAGTTTTTGACAACCAATTCACATCATATTTTGAATTAATAAAATCTTCATTTCTTAATATTTTTTTATGAAGATCTATTGTTGTGCTTACTCCTTCAATAACAAATTCATCTAAAGATCTTTTTAATCTAGAAATTGCAGAGGCTCTATCTCTGCCATGGCAAATAAGTTTTGCAACTAAACTGTCATAATATGGTGGAATTTTACATCCTTGAAACACACAGCTATCAACTCTTGTCCCTGGCCCCGATGGTTGATTGTATGTTTTTATTGTTCCAGCACTTGGTAAAAAATCTTTACTTGGATCTTCAGCATTTATTCTACATTCAATGGCATGACCAAAAAAAATAATATCTTTTTGCTGTAAATTTAATTTACCCGTTGAAGCTATTTCAATTTGTCGTTTAACAAGATCAATTCCAGTTACTTCTTCTGTAACTGGATGCTCTACTTGTAATCTTGTATTCATCTCTAAAAAATAAAATTTTCCTTTGTCATAAATAAATTCAAGTGTACCAGCTCCTTCGTAGCCAAGTTTTGAAATGGCATTTACAGAAACATCTAGTAAGTATTTTCTTTGTTCATCATTAATAACTGGACACGGACTTTCTTCTATTATTTTTTGATATCTTCTTTGAACAGAGCAGTCTCTTTCTCCTAAATGAACTGTATTATCTTTGCCATCTGATAAAATTTGAACCTCAATGTGTCTTGGATTTTCAAAAAACTTTTCAATAAAAACTTCATCATTATTGAAGAATTTCTTAGCTTCTGTTTGTGCTATTTTAATATTTTCTTCTAATTTATCCTCAGAATGAACAATCCTCATTCCTTTGCCACCGCCACCTCCAGCAGCTTTAATAAGTACTGGAAAACCTATTTCTTTAGATATTTTTATAGCCTCACCAATATCTTTTATTCCTGTTTCAGAACCAGACACAATCGGAAGGCCTAAACTTTTTGCTATTTTTTTAGCTTCAATTTTATCACCCATCTTTCTAATAAGCTCTGAGCTTGGACCTATAAACTTAATTTTGTGTTGTTCTAAAATTTCTGCGAATTTATAGTTTTCAGAAAGAAATCCGTAACCAGGATGAACTGCATCTGCGCCTGTAATTTCTATTGCTGATATTAAAGAGGGAATATTTAAATAACTATCTTGAGCTTTTTGAGATCCAATACAAATACTTTCATCAGCTAACCTGACATGCATAGACTCATTGTCAGCGGTTGAGTGCACAGCAACAGTTGCTATCTCAAGCTCTTTGCAGGCTCGTATCACTCGCACGGCTATTTCGCCTCTGTTTGCTATAAGTATTTTTTTAATCATTTACTCGACTAGGATTAAGTCCTGATCAAATTCTACCGCTTCACCGTCGGTTACTAATATTTTTTTAACCACACCGTCTTTAGTTGATGGGACATGGTTCATAGTTTTCATAGCCTCGATAATAATAATTGTTTGGCCTTTTTTAATATTAGCTCCAACTGTTACAAATGGTTTAGCACCAGGTTCTGGAGCCAAATAAGCAGTTCCAACCATAGGTGATTTTATAATATTAGCTTTATTTATATTGTCAGTAGCAACAGGCGAAGAAGCAGGAGATGATGATCTTGTTTGATTACCAGTAGATATTACCTGTTCATGAACAACGCCTTTGCTAGATTTACTAACTTTATACTTTACGTTATTTTCAGAATATTCAATCTCGGTTAGATTAAACTCATCTAAATAATCCGAAAGTTCTTTAATAATTTTTTTGTCTATTTTCATTATTTATTATCTTTAATTATTTTTTTAATGGCGTCTATTGCTAAAATATACCCATAAGATCCTAAACCGCAAATTAGACCATTAACAGCTCCACTAATCAATGATTTGTGACGAAATTCTTCTCTATGAAATATATTGGAAATATGAATTTCTATTTTGGGTATTTTGACAAGATTTAATGCATCTAATATTGCAACTGATGTATGAGTAAAAGCTGCAGCATTAATTATTAAACCATCAAATTTATCTCTAGATTTTTGAATTTTAGTTACTATCTCTCCTTCAATATTAGACTGAAAAAAATCTACTTTTATTTTATTTTTTTTTGCATGCTCTTTGCATTTTTTTTCAATCGATTTAAGAGTTTCTTTGCCGTAAATCTTTGGCTCTCTTTCGCCTAAAAGATTAAGATTTGGACCGTTAATAATTACTATATTCATATAAGAAAATGATATGTTATAATTTAAAAATAGCTTAAATCCAACATGATACAAATCATTTTGAACGGAAAACCTCATAATATAAAAGAAAAAACTAATATAATTTCTTTATTAGAGACATTGTCCCTTTCAGAAAAAAAAGTAGCAATAGAGATTAATGAAGAAGTGGTGCCAAGAGATAATTATGCAAAAAAAATTTTATCAGCTAAAGATCGAGTTGAAATTGTTCATTTTATAGGAGGCGGTTAATTGGAAGATTTAATTATTTCTGGAAAAAAATATAAGTCACGTCTTATTCTTGGAACTGGAAAATATAAAAGTTTTGAAGAAACTGCAAAAGCGATTGAAGCTGCAGAAGTTGAAATTGTAACTGTTGCGGTAAGAAGAGTGAACGTTACAAATCCAAAAGAACCAATGTTGGTTGATTTTTTAGATCCTAAAAAAATTACTTATCTGCCAAATACGGCAGGTTGTTATACGGCAGAAGAAGCATTAAGAACTTTAAGATTAGCTAGAGATGCAGGAGGGTGGAATCTTGTAAAGTTAGAAGTGCTTGGCGATAAAGAAACTTTATATCCAAATATGATTGAAACTATTGAGGCTTTAAAAGTTTTAAAAAAAGAAAATTTTGAAGTCATGGTTTATTCATCAGATGATCCTATACTTTGTAAACAATTAGAAGACATGGGTGCTGCAGCTATTATGCCCCTTGGATCACTAATAGGATCTGGAAGAGGAATTCAAAATAGATTTAATATCTCAATTATTAAGACCCAATCTAAAGTACCAGTTATTGTTGATGCAGGAATTGGCTGTGCCTCAGATGCTGCAATTGCAATGGAATTAGGTTGTGACGGCGTTTTAATTAACACTGCGGTAGCAGAAGCTAAGAATCCAATACTAATGGCTGAAGCCATGAAGGATGCAGTGATTGCAGGAAGAAAATCCTTTATTGCAGGAAGGATTAAGAAAAAAGTTACTGCAAATCCATCAAGTCCATTCGAAGGACTTATTGAATAATTAACTTACTTCTTTACTAGGTGCAGCTTCTTTCTTTTTAGGTCTTTTATTGTCTTTAAATCTATTTTTATTAAAGAATTTTTTTCTTTTACCTTTGTAGCCATCATGTTTTTTTTCATCGACAGTTTCTTCTTTTTGTTCTGAACTGTCTTTAACATCTTGCTTAGTAAAATTTTCAGCCTTTTCTTTTGGTGAAGCTTCTTCTTTAACTTCAGTACCATTAAATTCGCTAATTATTTTCTTTTTGGCGTCATAAAAACTAAATAAAAATTCTTGGCTTAAAAATTCAGCATTTTGAACTAAATTAATTTTGAATTTATATTTGTCTTTAAAAAATTTAAGTTCAGTTGAATAGTTATTATTTAAAATATCAATTATTTTTTTAGATAAATTCACATCTATAATTTTAATTTTTGAATCGCTAAATGCCCGTTCTTCTAATAATTTAATTATTTTAAGCGCGAATGAATCAACGGATAGCTGAATTTCCCATTTAATTGAACTTTCTCTTAGTCTTTGTCTTGTCATTTCAAGAAGACCAAAGTTACTTATTCTTCCAAATTGAATTCTTGCCTTATCATTCTTTAATGACTCTCTTAATTTTCTTTCTACCAATCTTTTATTGGAATAATTTTCCATATCGATAAAATCTATAACGATAAGGCCAGCCAAATCTCTTAATTTAACTTGTCTTGCAATCTCTTCTGCTGCTTCTAGATTGTTTGTTAAAGCTGTTTTTTCAACATTTCTTTCTCTTGTTGATCTACCAGAGTTAATATCGATTGAAACCAAAGCCTCTGTTGGACTGATAATTATATAACCACCAGATTTTAATTCTATTCTTGGTTCAAATATTGAATTTAAATATTTTTCAATATTGTAATGATGAAATATAGGAATCTTGCCTTTATATTTCACAACATTTTTTACGTGTGCGCTTGAGATTTTTTTTGCATATTTTTTTGCAGCTTCAAATGCTTTATCGCCATCAACAACAATACTATCGATGTCTTTGCTGTAAAAATCTCTAATAGCTCTCGCAATTAAATCTTCTTCTTCATAAATTGTACTTGGAGCAATTGATTTTAAAGTTTTCATTCTTATTTCTTCCCAAGTACCTAATAAATTTGTTAAATCATCTTTAATTTCATTTTTAGTTTTATTTGCGCCAGCTGTTCTAACAATTAATCCCATTGTTTTTGGAAGTTCTAAATCATTAATAATTTCTTTCATTTTTTTTCTATCACTGGAACTGTAAATTTTTCTAGAGATCCCACCGCCTTTTGCTGTGTTTGGCATTAACACAATGTATTTTCCTGCAAGCGATATAAACGTTGTAAGAGCTGCACCTTTTTTTCCACGCTCTTCTTTTACGATTTGAATTAAAACTATTTGTCCAGGCTTGATTACTTCTTGAATACGATATCTTTTAAATCTGTAAAAACTTCTGTTGTTTTTAGGTTTGTCTTCGACATGATTTTCTTCATTTGAATCAATATCTTCATTAGATGCTTTGTTTCCAATATTCTCTTCATCTTGATCTCCATTAGATGAATTTTTATCTTGTAAATTAATATCTTCACCTTGCTCAGCATGTTCAACGATTTCTTTGTCGTTTTCTTCTAGAAGTTTTGCTCGAGCTTCTTCCTCTTCTTTTTTAATTCGATCTTTGTCAGCTTGAGGGATTTGATAATAATCTGATTGAATATCGTTAAATGCTAAAAATCCATGTCTTTCGTTTCCGAAATCTACAAACGCAGCTTGTAAAGATGGTTCTATTCTACTTACTTTACCTAAGTAGATATTTCCTTTTAGATTTTTGCGATGAATATTTTCATATTCATATTCTTCAATTCCATTATTGGACTTGATAGCAATTCTAGTTTCTTCTGGATGCGAAGCATCGATAAGTAATTCCTTAGACATAATAATAAATTCCTAAATTTTTGATTAATTTTTAATGACATAAAATTCATTTGTTTTCTTAACTATTATATAAACATCTTTGTTAAAATATCTATTTAAATCTTAATAATTTAAGCAAATCGATGTAGAAGTTGTTTAGTTATTTAATAAATAAATCGTAAAAATTGATTTTTTAAAATGATCGAAGTTAAAAATATTGCAGAAAAAATAGGAAAATCCTTAGATAACATAAGGGGGTATCTTTGATAAAAATCAGGTTGATAAGAAAATCTCAGATCTAACAGCGCAAACGGAGCTTCAGGAATTTTGGAGCAATCAAAAAAACGCAGAAAAAGTAATTAAAGATAGAAATTTTTTATTAGAAATAAAAAATAACTACGATTTTATTTCTAAAGAGCACGTAGATAATAAGGATCTTTTAGATATTGCTGTTAAAGAAAATGATGAAGTTTTAGCTAAAGACTTAAATAAATCATTTGAAAATAATTTAGAAAAATTAAAAAAAATTGAACTTCTTTGTTTTTTATCCAATGAAAATGATGCTTTAGATGCGTATGTTGAAATTCACGCTGGAGCTGGAGGCACCGAAAGTCAAGATTGGGCCGAAATGTTAAGAAGAATGTATTCAAGATGGGCTGAGAAAAATAATTTCAAAGTCGAGTTAATTCATGAAAGCAGAGGTGAAGAAGCTGGAATAAAATCCTCAACAATTAAAATAACAGGGCAGTTTATTTACGGATGGTTAAAAGGAGAGTCCGGAGTTCATCGTCTAGTTCGAATTTCTCCATTTGATTCAGGCGCAAGAAGACACACAAGTTTTGCAAGTGCATGGATATACCCAGTAGTGAATGAAGATATAAATATTGAAATTTTAGAAAAAGACATTCGAATAGACACTTATAGATCTAGTGGAGCAGGTGGACAGCATGTTAATACAACAGATAGCGCTGTTAGAATAACTCATATTGCAACCGGGATAGTTGTGCAGTGTCAAAATGAAAGATCACAACATAAAAATAAAGAAACAGCCATGAACATGTTAAAAGCTAGACTTTATGAACTTGAGATGAAAAAAAAACAAAAAGACTCTGATAATCTAGAAAGTTCTAAAAAAGAAATTGGATGGGGAAGTCAAATTAGAAATTATGTTTTGCAACCTTATCAG
>VERQ01000085.1 GCA_018882565.1 Candidatus Fonsibacter sp.
TTCATAAAAATTGGCTTATGAATAATGAGGAAAGTAATTTTGATTATAATATTTCTATTTGTAAAAATGCTAATAAAATTACTGTACACAAAATAACTTCAGATGAATTTTTTGAAAATATTACAAATGAAACTAGATTTTTTAATTTTATTTATATTGATGGCTGTCATCAAAAATAAAATATTAAAAGAGATATGGTTAATAGTTTTAAACTTTTACAAAAAAATGGCATTATGTGGATGGATGATTATATGGGAGGTAATGATCTTATTATTAAAAATACTATGGATTCTTTTTTACTACAGTATTTTGGTCTTTATCATTTACTTTTTTCTGGATACCAATTGGTTATTCAAAAAATATAAATACTACCCTTTTTATACAGTCCTTATAAAACAGGATTCCAAATTAAACCGTTGGTTTAATTTTAAATAAATAATTATTTGGTTTAATTTATTGGTCCATTTCATGGTTGGGCCGTTAGGCCCACAATATTTAATGGTTTCACCCGTCTGCCCATACCAAGATAACAAAATAAAAAAATATATTTTGGAAAACTTTTTATGGTATAGTCTATTGCACACACACACCAAATGTTTAAACATGTTTAAATATATAAAAAATCATTTAAGAATAAAAATATATAGTATATTATATATACAAATAAGTTTAATGGATTTCAAATGTAATCACTGTGACAAGTGTTTTAAGTCATATCAATCTAGATGGAATCACATCAATATTAAACATAAATTATCATCCTCCTCAAAATCCTCAAATTCCTCCTCAAATATATTAGAATGTAGATACTGTAATAAAAAGTTATCAAGAATTGATAATCTAAAAAGACATGAAAATAATTGTAAATCAAAAAATGAAATACTAAACCAAACAACAAATAATAATATTAATAATCAAACAAATAATATACAGAATGCCAATACAATAAATAATGGAATTATTGATAATAAGAAGATAGTAATAAATAACTTTGGTCAAAACAATTACGATTTTTTGACAGATGGGTTTAAAAAGAAAATGTGTAAAGAATTAATATTTGAAGAAGATCACGAAAATATAATACCATCTTTAGTAAAAAAAATAAACTTGAATCCAGACCATAAAGAAAATAATAATTTTGAGATTTCTTGTTTGAGATCAAAAGTTGGAAAAAAATTTATAAATGGTAAATGGAAGACATGTGAAAAAGAAAATATATTCAAAGATTTGATAAAAGAGAATTGTGAATTAATAGAAAAATTTCTTCTTTTATATGAACAAGTTCCTAGATGTATACAAGATGGTTTTGAAAATTTTCAACTTATAACAGAAAACAAAGAGTTAATGTCTAATATCAAAAAGAAAATTGAAATGGTTTCTTATATATATAAAAAAAATTTGGAAGAGGAAAAAGAGATGGAAATTTAATAAATGGATAAGAATAATGGAGGATTCCAAATTAAACCGGTGGTTTAATTTGAAATAAATAATTATTTGGTTTAATTTATTGATTCCATTTAGTGGTTGGGCCGTTAGGTCCACTATATTTAATGGTTTTCATTTAGTGGTTGGGCCGTAGGCCCACATTATTTATTGGTTTCGCCCGTGTGCCTATCCGTATGCCCTATCCGTGTGCTCACCCGTGTGTCCAGTCCGTGTGTCCAGTCCGTGTGTCCAGTCCGTGTGTCCCATCAGTGTGTCCCATCCGTGTGTCCCATCCGTGTGTCCCATTAAATTATCGCGGCCGCCATCTCCCTCTTAGTATTTCAGCCGTTGGCTCTATTTAGATGGGCACACGATTAATCATCCCTATTATTTGATTTAATAACTTTGATTTTATCGTGTGGTAATCCCCAAAAAAATGTAAAGCCTTCTAAATCAAAAAAATTATTATCAATTTCAATTAATTCAATTAATTTACAATGTTTATCGTCTTCATTGTAACAATAATATCTATCTATAGTATCATCATAATTTTTAATTGCTTTATCATAATTATCAGTGATACTATGTATAGAAACATCATTGGATTTTAGAAAATCATACGATATTAGAATATACATTTTATATTATAATATGATATTTTTTATATTTTCATTTATTTAGTTTTCGTTTTTTTCTGTTTTATTTCAGATTTAATTTCTTTGATTTCAACATCTTGTTTATTTTCGTTTTTATTTTCTGTAGTTTCTTTATTATCTTTAATTTTTTTACAGTTTTGAACGTGTCTTGCTAATGATTTAGGTGTAATAGCATTGTATTCACCACATATTTCACAAGTTAATAATTTTTTCTTATAATCTGAAAAATAATTTGATAATAGTAAATCC
>VERQ01000086.1 GCA_018882565.1 Candidatus Fonsibacter sp.
TCCTAAAAGTATGAAACAATCTTTTTAAGATAGTATTTCTGCCTTTAATTGCAATTTGTGCCTGTGTTTTAGGTTTAAACCCTCGTGTTTTTTTTTCTTTAGAATTTTTATTAATGATATTTAAGTCAATAAGATTTCTTCTATGTGAGTTTTCTTTTGGAAAAATTATAATATTGTAATTATCAATATCAATTTTTTTTAATTGTTCTTTAGTTTCTATTACTTTTGTTGTTGGTTCTAAAAATAATTTTCTATATTTAGGGTAAAAATCGTTATTAAATAAACGTTTTACTTTTCCATAAAAATTCTTGATATCGGCATTATTAATTTTTATAGATTTCGAAAATTTATCTATATTAATTAATTTAAACCATTTGTGTGAACGATTAATCTTAATTTGATATATTTTATTTTGTATCTTTAATTTTTTATCTTGATCCTCTAATTCTTTTGCTACTTTTAAGAAACACCAAAACCAACGATAGACGTGAATATCAGTTGAAAGTCTTGAACCATCAGACCCTATTCTTCTGCTATAATAATCTTTACCACCTTTTTTATAGTAGTTTTTTTTATCAATTTTACTCACTATTTAAGAGTAACAATTTATCAAATTATCTATAAGCAAAAAATTATCTGCTAAAATGCTTGATTTACCTTGGTGGTTGCGTACCATTTTATCTGTGAGTTCTCATAGTTAACAAAAGAAAGGATAAAAATGACAACTTATTTTTACGGAAGAAACAGTGATATTGAAAGTTTTGATAGAGGCAGTTCAATAGACACGCAGTTATCAAAAGTAATTTCATACGCAAACATTAAAGATTTAAAAATAGATGAAAATGTAACTGAACAAATATCAGGTACAGTTCCTTTTGAGAAAAGAGAAAAAGGTTTTGAATTACTGCAAAAACTCAAAAAAGGAGATCATATTATATGTTCTCATCTCGATAGATTTTCTAGAAATACACTCAATCTTTTGACTTTAGTTGAGAAATTTAAACGTCAAAAAGTATCTCTTCACTTTGTAGATATAGGTGGAGAAGTTACAGGTTCAGATGCAATAGGTGGCGTATTTCTTAAACTATTATCTGTATTTGCAGAGTTCTACGCAAAACAAATATCTGAAAAATCAAAAGCAACCAAACAAAGAATGATTAAAGAAAATGGCTCTATTAATAAAGTTTTTGAAATGGAAACTTCGCACTTACCATTTGTTGTTTCTCCAAATGAGTTTATCAGTATTTTAAAGCAAATCAATAAATAAATTAAAAGTTTTTTTAGTGGTAAGAAATAAACTATTATTAGCTATGGCAATATTTTTGGTAAAGAATATTGGAAAAACTTAATTGATTTAATCAATGACATGATTGAAAAAGGAACTGTATCACCTGACGATTTAAGGCATTTATTAATTACCGATTCAATTGATGAAAGCATTGAGCATTTAAAAAAATACAGCATAGAAAAATTTAGTTTAAAGCACCGAAAAAGAGTTAAAGCAATGTCTTGGTTAGGTGAGCTTATTAAATGGAAAAGGTAAAGTGCTAAAATTTATAACCGATAGAATCAAATCATTTGGCCCTGCATGGAAGGGCCTTTTTTGGCTATTTAAAAATGAAGGCAATGCCCAATTTCATTTAATAGCAACTATAGTTGTGGTAATAGCTGGATTTTATTTAAAAGTAACCATATTTGAGTGGGTTTTATTATGCTTTGCAATAGGTTTGGTAATAAGTGCAGAAGCCTTGAATACAGCTATTGAAAAAGCCATTGATTTGTTACATCCTCAAAAACATGAAAAAGCAGGCTTAGTAAAAGACCTAGCTGCGGCTGGTGTTTTAATAACTTCAATAACTGCTGTTATCATAGCTGCATTGGTTTTTATACCAAAGGTTTGGTAAGTTTATTTATTGGTATACATACCATCAAATTTGGAATAAACAGTACCATTAGTAGCATCAACAATAACATAAGCACTGCCACTTTTTATATTCCAAACTAATTTATAGCTGCTAGGTTTTTCAACAACGCTTGTATCTTGATAAGAATATCCAAGTTGGGATGTTAAACAGCTTGGTTCTAAATTGATTTCTTTTTTAGCAATTTCAATTGCTTTTTTATTATCAATATTTTTTATCAAATTAGTAGGAAGGTTAATTTTAGGAGTGTTGTCATAACTATCAAAGTTGCCAAATTTTTTACTTTTTGTTAATGTATAATTTGCACCAAAAACTATTAAGTTATTGTAAAAATAATTACAACTTAAACTAGTCATGTATTCGTCATCAACAATGCTTACGGCCTGCAGATTTGGGTAC
>VERQ01000032.1 GCA_018882565.1 Candidatus Fonsibacter sp.
TATCGGAGCTGCAGAGGACATTAGCGATAATCCTATAGAGACAACTAAAAATAGATTTTTGTGGTTACTGATTAACTTGTTGACTGCAGTTTTGGCTTCATATGTTATTGGGATATTTGAAAATACAATTCAAAAAGTTATTGCTCTTGCCGTCCTGATGCCAATTGTTGCATCGATGGGAGGAAATGCTGCAACACAAACGCTAACCGTAACAATTCAATTAATAGCTTCACAACAATTGAATGCAAAAAATGTAATGAAAATTATAAATAGAGAGGTTGTAACTGGTTTATTAAATGGACTAGTATTTGCAGCAATTACAGGAGTTTTTGTTTATTTTTGGTTTCATGATTTAAAAATAGCCATTCTTATTGGGGCTGCCATGATTGTAAATTTAACAGTAGCTGGTCTTGCTGGAATTGCCATTCCAGTAACATTAAACAAAATGAAGATAGACCCCGCGGTTTCAGCAACTGTTTTTGTAACAACAGTTACAGATGTTGTTGGTTTTTTTGCATTTCTTGGAATAGCAAGTTTATTTGTTTAATTAATATTATTTTTAAATAGTAACTTAGAAAGATCGTTAGATTTTTTTAAACAATTAAAAATAGTCTCTAAACTTTTTTTAATATCTTTTTCTATAGACCATGGACAATTAATTATAAACAAACCACTCCCTTGCATCCCATCATTAGAATTATCCGTAATGATTTCTATATGCGATAGATTTTTATAATTTTCTTTTAAAATATTAAGAACAAATGATTCAGATTTTTTATTATTTAATACAGGATACCAGACAATATAAACTCCAAGAGGAAATTTTTTATAACAATCCGATAACATATTTAATACTTTTTCATATTCATCTTTAAGCTCATAAGATGGGTCTATTAGTATTACTGCGCGTTTTTCTCTAGGTGGTAATAATTTCTTAAGTCTTTTGTAACTATCTTCGTTTTCAATAATTATTCTCGTGTCATTCTCAAAATTTTTTTTAAGATTTAAAAATTCTATAGGATGCAATTCAAGAAAGTGAAGCTTATCATCTATTCTTAAACTTTTAGCAGCAAGATAGCATGAACCAGGATATGTTTTTAAATCAGAATTAGAGTTTATTGATTTTATTAAATCTAAATAATTTTTTAAAAAAATATCATTATTATTTATTTTTAATATTTTTTGAATACCTTGAAGATATTCTTTATTTTTTTGCATGTAAGGATCAGAGATAGAATATTTTCCCGCTCCTGCATGGGAGTCAATAAAGATAAAATTTTTATCTTTTTTTTTTACATAATCTAAAACATAAAGAAGAATAAAATGTTTTAAGACATCAGCTGCATTTCCAGCGTGATATCCGTGCCTATAGCTCAGCATATTAAATAAGTTTTTGTATTTTTTTTATGGTCTCAGTTAAGTGAGTTTTTTTGTAAGGCTTTCCTTTTACGACCCAAACTGAAAGAGGCCATGAACTATCTTTTTTATTTCTTGCGATAATATGAATGTGTAATTGTGGTATAATATTTCCAATTTTTTCTACATTTAAATTAAAGGCCTTAAAAGTTTTTTTCATAACCCTGCTGCAATAATCAATTTCTTCCATAAGTTTTATTTGGTCCTTTTTATTTAAGTCTAATATCTGCCTAATATTTTTTCTTTTCGGAATGAGAATGAGCCATGGAAATTTGGCATTATCCATCAATCGCACGGTGCATAAGTTTAGATCAGCCACAGAATGAGTAGTTTTGAGTAATTTTTTATGTAATTTAAACATGTAATTAAATTAAATAACTATTTTGTTATGGATTTAAAGAAAATTAATCAAAAAATTAAAAACTTCGTTAAAGAAAGAGACTGGGATCAATTTCATTCTCCAAAAAATCTATCTATGGCTTTATCAGTAGAAGTTTCAGAGCTTGTAGAGATCTTTCAGTGGCTAAAAGAAAGTGATTTAAAAAAAGTAGATAAACAAAAAGTAGCAGATGAGATTGCTGATATATTTTTTTATTTATTAAGAATTTCTCAAAAAATGAACATTGATATAGAGAAAAGTTTTTATGCAAAATTAAAAAAAAATATTATAAAATATCCAGTGTCTTTATCAAAAGGAAATAGTCAAAAAAGATAATGAAACAAATTATTAAAATATTAATTCTTACTTTTTTATTGACCAATAGTTCCTTTGCTCAACTTTCGAAAGTTCAAATTGAGATTGGATCAAAAAAATTAATTGCCGAAATAGCAGAAACAGATGAAGAGCAAAGCGAGGGTTTAATGAATCGTCCAACTTTAGGAAAAGATAATGGAATGTTATTTATTTTTGAAGAAGGTTCTAGCCCATGTTTTTGGATGAAAGATACTCAAATACCTTTATCGATAGCTTTTATTAACAAAACAAACACGATAGTAAAAATAGCAGATATGCAACCTTTGTCTTTAACTGAACATTGTTCAGGACAACCTATAGTACTTGCCCTTGAAGTTAATAAAGGTTGGTTTGAGCAAAATAATATAAAAGTTGGAGATAAAATATTAACTATAAAAAGAGTTAATTAAAAATATTGTTATTTTATATTTTGAATATTATAAGAAATTATCTTGAAAGAATTTAAAGTTAAAGTTTACCCGTCAAAAGTAAATCTACCAAAAGAAGATCAGCTTGCTTATAGAATTGCTAAAGTTGCAAGCGACAATTCACCTATAGATGAAAAGGCAGCTGATATGGTGATTAATAGAATTATTGATAATGCATCTGTTGCTATTGCATCCTTTTCAAGACAACCAGTTACAACCGCTAGAGAAATGGCATTGGCTCATCCAAGAGCAAATGGAGCAACAGTTTTTGGAATTGATTCATCTAAAAAATTTGATTGTGAATGGGCTGCGTGGGCAAATGGCACAGCAGTTCGTGAATTAGATTTTCATGATACTTTTTTAGCAGCCGATTATAGTCATCCTGGAGATAATATTCCTCCCATATTAGCTGTAGCCCAACAAAAAGATTCAAATGGTTTAGATTTAATTAAAGGAATTTTAACTGGTTATGAAATCCAAGTTAATTTAGTTAAAGGAATTTGTCTTCATGAGCATAAAATTGATCACATCGCTCACTTAGGACCTAGCGTTGCAGCAGGATTAGGATCTCTATTAAAATTAGATACCGAAACTATTTATCAGGCTGTGCAACAAGCTTTGCACACAACAATTTCAACAAGACAATCTCGAAAAGGAGACATTTCTAGCTGGAAAGCATTTGCTCCAGCGCATGCCGGAAAACTTGCAATTGAAGCAGTTGATCGTTGCATGAGAGGAGAAAGAGCTCCAAACCCAATTTATGAAGGAGAAGATAGCGTAATAGCTAGGATTTTATCAGGACCTGAGGCTGAATATATTGTTCCTTTGCCAGAAAAAGGTGAGTCAAAAAAAGTAATTCTTGAAACATATACCAAAGAACACTCCGCAGAGTATCAAGCCCAAGCTTTAATAGATTTAGCTCGTGATATGAGAAAAAAGATTAAAGATTTTTCTAAAATAGACAGTATTGAAATTCATACGTCCCATCACACTCATTATGTAATTGGCACAGGTGCAAACGATCCTCAAAAAATGGATCCTAATGCAAGCAGAGAAACATTAGATCATTCTATAATGTACATTTTTGCAGTGGCTCTCGAAGATGGCAAGTGGCATCATGAAGATTCTTATAAACCAGAAAGAGCAAAAAAAGAAAGCACAGTAGAGCTTTGGAAAAAAATTCAAACTTTTGAAGATAAAGAATGGACTAAAAAATATCACGACAAAGATCCAAAGAAAAAATGTTTCGGAGGTAGAGTTATTATTAAAATGAAAGACGGCACCAAGATTGAGGATGAATTAGGAATTGCAGACGCTAATCCTTGGGGCAAACGTCCATTCGAGAGAAAAAATTATGTTGAAAAATTTATAACTTTAACCAAAGATATTATTACAAAATCCGAGTCAGAAAGATTTTTAGAAGTTGTACAAAATTTAAGAGACCTTAAGAGCAAACAACTAGATCAATTAAATATTGAAGTTCTTGATAAAATTCAAAATATTCAACGAAAAAAAATAGCAATTTTTTAAATAATTTTTTTATGAAAAAAATTATTTATTTTTTTATTTTTACTTTTTTTTTTTCAATTGTTTCCTACGCTGATGAAAAAAAGATCCAAGTAATTGATGGAGATACTATTCATATAGGAAAACTTAAGTATCGTTTTTTTGGTATTGATGCTCCGGAAACAAAACAAATTTGCGAAAAAGATAACATAAAAATTCAATGTGGGGTTATTGCAAAAGATATTCTTAAAAATAAAATTGCAGATAAAATTCCTGAATGCGTTGTAAAAGAAAAGGATCGTTACCAAAGATTAGTTGCGGAATGTTTTATTGGTAAAGAAAGTTTATCTAAATTTATGGTCAGAGAAGGTTATGCGGTTGCATATGTTCAATACTCCAAAGATTTTATTGAAGATGAAAAATACGCAAAACAAAATAAACTAGGCATTTGGTCAATGAATTTTCAAATGCCTTCTGAGTATAGAAAGTCTCTACGTAGTAAGTAAATTTTATTTAAAAAGTTTTTTAATTTTTTTTCTATTATATTTTTTTTTATCTTTAATAATTCTTTTTTTAAATTTTGGTGTGCGAAGAGCTTTTGCTACAGGATTTCTTTTCATAATGAATTTGACAATTATAACAGATTCTTTATTAAATTAATTTTAACTATTGATTATCATGAAATTAAATAAGAAATTTGAGCCATACATTTTTACTATCATTATGGCGTTCGGCATGAGTTTAATGATGTCGTTTATTATTTCACTAATGAATATAGGCTTCGTAGATCATTTTTTTTTAATCTGGATTAGAGCTTGGATACCAGCTTTTTTTATAGCGTTAATTCCTGCATTCTTTATGGGAAAATTAGCAAGATTTGTTCTAACTAGAATTATTGATAGATAATTAAATTCTAAATTGAGATCCCAAGTAAAGCTGTCTTGCTTTTTTATTTTCAACAATTTCTTGTGGAGATCCTTCAGCAATTAATTCTCCGCTATTAATAATGTAAGCCCTATCTACAATATCAAGAGTTTCCTTAACGTTATGATCGGTAATGAAAATGCTAATACCTTTATCTTTTAGGTGTCTAAGCATTTCTTTAAGTTCAATAATTGCAATGGGATCTAAAGCTGCAAATGGTTCATCTAACAATAGCACTTTAGGAGACGTGGTTAAGCATCTTGCGATTTCAACTCTTCTTGCTTCTCCACCAGAAAGACTTAGTGCCGAAGCTGTTCTAAGATGAGCAATTTTAAATTCATTTAACAAATGCTCAACTAACTCATCTTCTTTTTCTTGGTCTTTGATTGCAACTTCTGCAACGGCTCTAATATTTTCTTCAACGGTTAATCCTCTAAAGATTGATCTTGATTGGGGAAGGTAGCTAATTCCCTCTTTTGCACGCATATGAATTGGAAGCTCATTAATTACTTTATTATTGAAAATAACCTTGCCTTGAGTTGGATTTAAAATTCCAAGCACTATAGAAAACATAGTTGTCTTACCAGCGCCATTTGGACCAAGTAAGGCAACAATTTCTTGGGGGTTCACTGTCACGCTTACATCTTTAAGTATGACTCTTTTTTTGATTATTTTTGTTAAATGAGTAATCTCAAGTGTTGATGGTTCTCTATTATAATAATAGTCATCCGAGATAAGTTTAAAAACATTATCATTAAATTTTTTATTACTTTTTTTAACAACAGCAGGTTTAATAATTTTTTCTTCTGTTGGTTTTTTAATTGTTGTTTGGTTTTCTAGAGTTTCATTTGTATCTTTTACTATATTATTTTTAGAAAGAATAAGAGGCTTTTCTTCTTGAATTTCTTGTTTTGATCCATTAATTTTTTCTGAGGAAGTTGAGATGTTAGAATCTGCAACAGCTGCGAATCTTTTAATTACTTTTTTATTAGATATGACTGTAAATTTTTTATCTTTATCATTCATTGCTTAACGTTCCGGTAACTTGTTTACCTTTTTCTTCCATTACAACTTCAACAGTTTTTTTAAAGGTATCAATTATTACCTTATCTGCTTTAATTTGACTAGTGCGTCGCTTTTTAGTTTTTGAGTCAGTTTCAACAAAATCTGCAATTACATTACCGCTTACAAATATATTATTTGATTTTACAAGGTACTCAGCCCTACTTGCAGTTACAACTCCATCTTTCTGAGTTATTTTAACATTCTGTTCATACAAAATATCATTTGTGGTTTTGTTAAACAAACCTATTTTGCTTATAATTTTTATCACACTGCCATCTTTTAATAAAAAATCACTATCTACTTCTTTTAAGCTTATAAGATCTTGATTGTCTTTATCAATGGTCGCAAGTTTTGCTCTGACGTTATACTGTTTGCCACTTGCATCAACGCCGATGTAACTAATATTTTCGAACACATTGCTCTCAGCTCCCTCTGTTGGTTTGATATTTTTTGAGGTTAGCTTTAATCTAAAAGTGTTGATGGTTGGATAAACAAAATAAACAATAAAAATTACCGCAAGACCAACGCCTATAATTTTAAGCTGCTTTTTTCTGATCTCGTTGAGTTTCATTAAACTCCAAAACTAATAAGAGAATGTATGTGAATTAGTCCGTAATTATTGTTTTTACCCTTAACAATAAGAGAGGTAATTTTTTTCTTATTCATTATATCAAGAGCAGATCCTGCAAGCGTGTCTTCAGAAATCATTTTTGGCTTTTTTGTCATTACTTCTTTTGCAGTTTTTTCTAAAAAATTCTTCTTATGAATTGAACGTCTAATATCTCCATCTGTTATAATTCCTGTAACTTTTTTAGATTTATTTACAACAAGCACACAGCCGTATGTTTTTTTAGTAATTTGGATAACAGCATTTTTTACAGATACGTTTTCATTGATAAAAGGCACGTCTGATTTTTTAATCATAATATCTTTAACACGCGTAAGTTGTTTTCCTAATGCACCCGATGGATGATAAACAGCAAACTTTTCTTTACTAAATTTATTTAATTTCATTAGTGTGATTGCAACGCTGTCACCCCAAGCAAGCAACATAGAAGTAGAGCTTGTTGGCACAATATCAAGACCAGCCTCTTTTACTTTAGGAAGAACAATTTTAATTGTGCTCGAATTGATTAAAGTTGAATTTTCTCTTGAGGCTACACCAATTATAGGCATTTTAAATTTGTGCGCATAATTTAAAATACTTTTTAATTCATCAGTATTTCCAGAATAAGACATAATCAAAAAACAATCCTGCTTTGGATTGCAAGCACCAAGATCACCATGAGCGGCTTCTGATGGATGAAGATAAATAGATGGGACTCCTACAGAACTTAATGTTGCAGAAATTTTTCTAATAATATGACCGGACTTTCCCATTCCAACACATATTACTTTGCCTTTACATTTCTGGATAAGATCAATGGCTTTAATAAAATTAGCATTGTAAGATTTAGATAATTTTTTTAAAGCATTGATTTCTTGAAAAATTACTTCTTTAGCAAATTTTATTTTTTGATTTTGTATCATTTAATGTGCAAAAATATCTTGATTATTCCAACCAGCAAGATCTAATGTCACTCGATGTTTTAGAAATTTAAAACAGTGTTCAGCTAGTTCCATTCTATTTTCTCTAGTTAAAATTTTATCAAGTTCTTCTTTTATTTTATGTAAATATAAAACGTCTGACGCTGCATAATTTACTTGTTGCTCGGTTAAAGTTTCAGCACCCCAATCAGAACTTTGCATTTGTTTTGATAGGTCAATATTTAAAAGTTCTTTGCATAAATCTTTAAGACCGTGTTTATCTGTATAGGTTCTACCAATTTTTGATGCAATTTTTGTGCAGTACACATTATTAATCTCTGCTTTTAAATAATAGTTTAAAACTGCAAGATCAAACCTTGCAAACTGAAAAATTTTTTTAATTTCATTATCTTCTAGAATTTTTTTTAAATTATCGGCTTTAAATGTTTTTCTATTAATTTGAATTAAATGAACCTCTTCATTACCAGAAGATATTTGAACAAGGCAAAGAGGGTCCCTTTTGTAATCAAGACCCATTGTTTCAGTATCAATCGCAATAATCTTTCCTAGATTTAAATTATTAGGTAGATCGTTTTTATGGATTTTGACTTTCATACTATTGTTAAATAAAAGGTATTATCGTTAATTATTATGATTAAACAATGGCAGAAAAAAAGACAATAACAGTCTTCGGCGGCACAGGATTTATAGGTCGAAATCTAATAGGTAAACTTGCAAAAAAAGGTTTTAAAATAATCGTTCCAACACGAAATCCATATCTTCACGGCTATCTAAAACCCATGGGAGAACCTGGACAAATTGAAGTTTTGAAGTTTAATTTTTTTGATTTTTCAAATCTTAATGAATTTATTAAGAGCTCAGAGATTGTAATTAATTGTATAGGAGTTTTGTTTGAGAAAAAAAATCAAAAATTTGATTATGTACATCATTTATTTCCAAAATTTTTGACAAGTATTTTAGATAAAGAAGTTACTAAAAAATTTATTCATATCTCTGCATTAGGGGCAAATAAAGATTCTAACTCTTTATACATTAGATCTAAATTTCAAGGTGAAGAAGCAGTTGTTAATAACTTTAAAAATTCAATTATTTTACGTCCTAGTATTGTATTTGGAACAAATGATAATTTTTTTAATTTATTTAATAAATTAATAAATCTTTTACCTATTATTCCTCTTGCAAGAGCCAAAACAAAATTTCAACCATGTTATGTTGGAGATGTTACTGATGCTATTATTAAAATTATAGAGCAGATTAATCCTAATAAAGTTTATGAATTAGGTGGTCCTAAAATTTATACTTTTAAAGAATTAATAGAGACTTTGCTTGTATCGTTAAAAAAGAAAAGATTTATAATAGAACTTCCAGACTTTGTGGCAAGAGTTCAAGCAAAAATAATGCAATTATTGCCTAATCCTTTACTTACAGAAGATCAGTTAGAAATATTAAAATCGGATAATATTTGTTCAAATCAATATCCGGGCTTTAAAGAGCTTGGAATATCAACAAGAACTGTTGAAATAATATTGCCTAATTATATTTTTAGTCAGGTTATTCGCTAAAGAAATAACAATATAAATGTACCAAGAATAATTCTGTAATAAATAAAAATATTTAAATTAAATTTAGATATAAAAGATAAAAAGAATTTTATTGTAAGATAAGAAGATAGAAAAGAAGTAATAAAAGCAACTATCGCAATATAATTTAAATCTGAATTATTTGTTTTAATTAAATCTATAATTCCGAGAAAACAAGCCCCAGCAGTTGTTGGTATTGATAAAAAGAATGAAAATTTTGCAGCTTCAAATCTTGAATATCCTAAAAAACGTCCTGCCGTTAAAGTAATGCCTGATCTACTTACGCCAGGTATAAGAGAGATAATTTGAAACATTCCAATTACTAAAGAACTTTTTAGATTAAGATCTTTATACAATGTTTTCGAATGACTAATCTTGTCGCTAACAAATAAAAGAATCCCAAAAATAATTAAAGTAATAGCAATTATTTTTATTGAAAAATATCCATAATTTATAAGGCGAAATTTATGAACAAAATATCCAACAATAATTACAGGTATAGTTGCAGCAATTATATTAAAAATCATTTTTGGTTTTTTTAACAAACCTAAAAGCTCTGAAAAAAAATAAGTAATAATTGCAAGTAAAGAACCTAAGTGAAAAACAAGATTTAAAATTTCATTATGATTATGGTAATCTAATAACTGCTCCAGCATAATAAGATGGGCATTCGATGAGATTGGTAAAAATTCTGCAATACCTTGAACGATTCCAAGAATTATTATTTTGATAAATTCATCCATAATTAAAGCTTTAGTCTAGGCAGATAGCTTTATAAATTTAATTATTAGTTAAACATTGCTTACAATTATTAATTGAATATTAATAAAAAACCTTAATTTTACTTATTTATTAATAAACTTCATAAATTGATTCATTATTACTGACCTAATTTATCT
>VERQ01000033.1 GCA_018882565.1 Candidatus Fonsibacter sp.
ATGGTATGTCATCCGACATTTAAAACAGAAAAGGGGAAATGGGTTTTTCCAAAGGATGTTATTGAAAAAGATGGATTATATTTTTTAGATAACAAAGAAAAAATCTTGAAAGGGGACAGTCAGGCTATGTCCAAATCTAAAAAAAATATTGTTGATCCAGATGACATTATCAAAATTTATGGAGCAGACGCTGTAAGATGGTTTATCTTGTCAGATAGCCCGCCAGATCGGGATATTCAATGGAGTGATAGTGGCATTCAAGGTGCATTTAAATACATACAAAAAATCTGGCGTGTTTGTGAAAAAATTAAGATTTATAAAAAAGAAAAAGAAACGACTGATAATAATTTTTTAATTAAAACTAACATCCTAATAAAAGAAATTACAGAGTGTATAGAAAAATTTCATATTAATGTTGCTGTTGCTAAACTTTATGTTTTTTTAAACAACCTTAGTGAAGAAATTGATAAAAAGACTTTAAATGAGGAAGATATTATCAATGCTTATAAAAAATATTTAGTTATTATATCTGTTTTTATTCCTTACATCGCAAATGAATGCTGGGAAAAAATTACAAAAGAAAATAATCTAAGTTCACAAGAGTGGCCTAAAATCGAAAATACTCTTATAAAAAAAGATCACTTTGATGTTGTAATTCAAATAAATGGTAAAAAAAGGGCAATTATCAATGCTATTAACAACGAAAGTGAAGAAAATATTTTTAGCAAATCCTTAGCAATTAAAAATATTAAAGTTATATTAGAGGAAAAAAAAATTATAAAAAAAGTTTTTATAAAAAACAAACTGCTTAATATTGTTACTAATGATAAATAAATTTTTTTTAACTATTGTGATCTCATTTACTTTAGTTCATTGCGGTTTTTCACCTATATATACTGGAAGTTCTAAACAAGTAATTATTTCAAAATCAGAAATAATTGGTGATAAGGACCTGGCTTTTAACTTAGAGCAAAAATTAAATTTTAAAAAAGATGAAAAAAATTTTAATGCTTATATATTCAAAGCTCAAATTTATGATACAGCGGAAAGTTCTCTTGTTGATTCAAGGGGAATTGCTACTGAAGAAATTATTAAGTTAACAGTAAGCTATCAATTTCAAGATAAAAATGGTGTTGTAATATACCAAGATGCCATATCTAAAGACAAAAGAGTTTCTGTTACTGATAATTTATCAAATAATATTCTCGTAAAAAATAATGAAAAAAGAGTATTATTAGATTCTATAATTCAAAATATCTTATTCAAATCTAGAGTCTCATTAAATTAGTTTAAATGCTCTTAAAATCACAAGAGATAAGTCTAAAGAAAAAAGATTTTTTTAAAGAAAAAGTAATTCTTCTGTACGGAGAAAATCAAGATTTAATTAATGATTTAAATCAACAAATTACATCTAAATTTATAGAGGAAGAAAAAATCTCAAAATCCTTTTTTGAAGAAGACATAATTAAGAATCCAGAAAATATTATTAGTTATTATCTTAATGGATCATTATTTGATGATAATAAAAATATTTCAATAATTAAAAACTGTTCAGACAAAATATTAGATATTATTAATAAAATAAAAAATAATATTAATGATAATATTATTATTCTGAACTCTGAATTACTGCTAAAAAATTCTAAACTAAGACAATTTGGAGAATACGATAAATTAGCCATTTGTGTTCCCTGTTATCAAGAAACTAAATTTGATATAAAAAAATTTCTTACTCAGCAACTCCAGGTAAATAATATTCAATTATCAGATTCTCAAAGTGAAACAATTATTGTTTCATCTTCCTTGAAAAGATCAAAGATTAAAGAAGTAATTGAAAAAATAAATTTATATAAAAATTCAGAAAAAATTACAGATCAAATAATTGATGAAATTTGCACTGACGCAGATCTAAAAAAGAATGATGAAATTATTGATATATTGCTGTCTAAAAATGAAAAAAATATTAATGACTTTATATCTAATATGTCTAATTATGAAAAAAATTTTATAGAGATAATTATAATTCTTAGATCGTTCATAATTAAAATTCTTGATATACAAAAAAATAATAAAAATCTCTCAATTGATGAAAGAATTGAAAGATACAAGCCTCCGATTTTCTGGAAAGACAAAGATAGAATAAAAAATATCTTAAAAATTTGGAATACTAATAACCTTGAAAAATTCCTTAGTAATTTAAATGTTATTGAGACTGAATTTAAAAGGAATGATCTAAATCAAGATACCCAATTTTATTATTTCTTAACTCAAAACTTATCTAAAATAGCTTTTAAGAACACTAATAATTTTATTTAATTGATCAAGATTTTTGTAAGAAAATTTAATATCTCCAGAATTATTTTTCTTATTTTTTATATCCACTTTTATTCCCATCAATAGTCCAAGATCGCTTTCTAAGGATTTGATATTAGTATCTTTGCTATTCGTCTTAATTTTTTTTAAGCTGGAAAAAACTTGTTCTTTTTTGACCAAAAATTCAGCCTGCCTTACAGAAAGATTCTTGTTAACTATTATTTTCGCAAGTTTAACGTTGTCTGGAACATTGACTAAACACCTTGCGTGTCCTGAAGTTAACAATCCATCTGATATCATTTTTTTAATCTCATCAGGCAAACCAGCTAATCTAAGTGTATTAGCAATATGACTTCTGCTTTTTCCTAAAATTTTTGATAATGTTTCTTGAGAGTATCCAAATTTTTTTACTAAATTATCATAACCTAAAGCCTCTTCTATTCCATTTAAATCTGATCTTTGAATATTTTCTAATATTGCAAATTCTAAAGATTTTTTATCATCAATATTTAAAATAATAACTGGAACTTCATGAATTTTTGCAAGTTGAGCTGCTCTCCATCTTCTTTCTCCAGCAACAATTTCATATTTATCTTCTGATTTTTTTCTAACTAATATTGGTTGAATAATTCCCTGTTCCTTAATTGACTCTGAAAGTTCATTTAATAGCTCTTGATTAAAATTTTTTCTTGGTTGAGATGGGTTAGCATATACAAAATGTATAGGAATTTTTTCTGAAGAGCTTTTTGTTTGAATATTTTCTGGCGGAACATCTCCCATTAGTGCGGATAGACCTTTTCCTAAACCTTTAAATTTATTTCCAATCATTTATGCAACTTTTTTTTGCTCTAAATTTTCTCTAATTAAAAACTCATCTACGAACTGATTATAAGCCAATGAACCCGAACAATTTTTATCATACAAAATCACTGGCATTCCAAATGAAGGTGCCTCTGAAATTCTTACATTACGCGGTATATTTGTATTATAGACTTTATTTCCAAAAAAATTTCTTCCTTCTTTTTCAACGTCAGCACAAAGTTTATTTCGCTTATCATACATAGTGAGAACTATGCCTTGTATTTCTAAACTTGGATTTAAATTAATTTTTATGCGGTCGATTGTTTTAACTAATTGACTTAAACCCTCTAACGCAAAAAACTCTGTTTGCAATGGAACAACTAATGAATCGGAAATAACTAAAGACATGATTGTAAGAAGACTAAGCGATGGAGGACAATCTATTATGATGAATGAAAATTTCTCTTTTTCTAAATTGTTTACTGGATCATCGATAATATTTTTTAATAAAAAAGCTTTTTGAGAATTATTTGCAACTTCAGTTTCAAGTCCTGATAGATCTGCATTAGCTGGTATGATGCTTAAATTTTCTATCTTAGTTTTTTTTATACATTCTAAAAAAGAATCTTTTTTTATTAGTAAATCATAAATCGATTTATCTCTTTCGCCCTGACTGATACCAACACCAGTTGATGCGTTGCCCTGGGGATCAAGATCGATAAGCAGAACTTTATAATTTTTAAGAGCCAGACCTGCTGCTAGATTAATTGCAGTGGTGGTTTTACCGACTCCACCCTTTTGATTTATAACTGAAATTATCCTAGGCATTTGCAACCCTAAGTTGTAGCAAGTTTAATGTTACTAATTTTAAGAATATAAGATTCATCAGATGTAATGCTTCTAAATTTTTCTACATGAAATGTATATTTTTTTTTAGCATCATCTAATTCTTGTTGATAAGTTTTACCTTTAATTAATATAATATTTCTTATTTTTTCATTATTTTTAAAAAGTATATCAATTGTTTCGACAGTTTTTTTGAATGCTCTAGAAACTACGGTTGAAATTTTATTAAATTTATAATCTTCTAATCTTAAATTTTCAATTTTCAATATTAGAGAAAGTTTATTAGATAAATCTTGAAGAAATTTGCATTTTTTAGGACTTTTATCTATTAATACAACGTTTCCTTCTATTTTATCATTAACCATCAAAATCTTTATTATAATTCCTGGAAATCCAGCTCCTGAACCAATATCTATAATTTCAGATTTATCATCAATTAAATTGTATATCTGAGCAGAATCTTTAAAATGCCTTGAAAAAACATGTTTTTCTGTTGTTTTTCCTATTAAATTCAATAATTTATTATTTTCTAATAAAAAATCATTGTATATATTAAGTTTTTCTATTGTTTCACGTGAAACATTGAATTTTTTTATAAAAAATTCAATATCATTATTCATGTTTTCTATGATGCTTTTCTAAGGGTATTTTTACAATAAATCATCAATATATTAATTGCGGCAGGTGTCACTCCGTCAATTCTTAATGCCTGACCAAAAGTTAATGGTCTTATCTCCTTGAGTTTTCTCTTTATCTCGTTTGAAAGACCAGAAACTAAATCATAGTCAATGTTTTTAGGTATTATGAGATTTTCATCCTTTTCAAATATGCTTATATCTCTTTTTTGCTGTTCTATATAACCGCTGTAATGGGACTCAGTTTTTATTAAGTCTTCTATTTCATCTTCATACTTTGGTATGTCTGAGAATATAGATCTAATTTTTTCTAAAGTGACATCTTTAAATTTTAAAATCTGTAAAAGAGACTTTTTTCTTCCATCTTGAGAAATTTTAATTCCATTTTTTTTTAAAACAGTAGGTGACACTATCTTGTTTGACAAAATAACTTTAAAATCATTTAAGTCATTGATTTTATTGATAAATTTAGACTTTCTAATTTCAGATATAAAATTATATTTAATTGCTAAAGGGGTTAATCTTAAATCTGCATTGTCTGCTCTCAAGGTTAATCTATATTCAGCTCGTGATGTAAACATTCTGTAAGGTTCGCTGACGCCTTTAGTAATTAAATCATCAATCATCACTCCAATATAAGACTGCGATCTTTCAAATTTTATTGGTTCTAAATTTTTAACAGATTGAGCAGCATTAAGACCAGCTACAATTCCTTGTGCAGCGGCCTCTTCATATCCTGTTGTTCCATTAATTTGACCTGCAAGATATAAATTTTCAATCTTTTTTGTTTTAAGAGTGAAATCTAACTCTGTTGGGAACACATAATCATACTCAATTGCATACCCAGGTCTTATCATGCGAACGTTCTGTAAACCATTGATTTTAAATAGTATTTCTTGTTGAATTTGCTTAGGAAGTGAAGTTGATATGCCATTTGGGTAGACTATATTTGTTGTAAGGCTTTCTGGTTCTAAAAAAATTTGATGACGCTGTTTATCTTTAAATTTTACGATCTTATCTTCTATAGAAGGACAGTATCTAGGACCGACACTTTTGATTGATCCGGAATACATGGCACTTCGCTTTAAATTTTTTTCAATAATTCTATGAACCTTATCATTAGTATAAGTCATCCCACAGGAAATCTGTTTGGCATTAATTTTTTTTGTTAAATAAGAAAAAAAATAAGGTTTTTCATCAGCATCTTGCATTTCAAGCTCTTCATAATTAATAGTTGTTCCATCAAGTCTTGGAGGTGTTCCAGTCTTCAATCTGCCAATTTTAAAATTTAATTTTTTTAACTGCTCACTTAGTCCTAAGGTTGGTTTCTCATCTATTCTTCCAGCTGAAATCTTTTCATCTCCAATATGAATAAGGCCATTTAAAAAAGTTCCGGTCGTTAAAATAAATTTTTTTGCTGAAAATGAATTTCCAGATTGAGTTTCTATCGAAATAATTTTATTTTTGCTAAATTCAAACTTTGTTACAGGGTCATATAAAAGGCTTAAATTACAATAACTTAGTAACATTTCTTGCATATATTTTTTATAAAGTTCTCTATCAGATTGAGTTCTTGGGCCTCTAACAGCATGTCCTCTGCTACTATTTAATAATCTAAATTGTATTCCTGATTGATCGGCAACAATTCCCATAATGCCGTCTAAAGCATCGATTTCTCTAACTAGATGACCTTTGCCTAATCCTCCAATTGCAGGATTACATGACATTTCGCCAATTGTAGAAAGTGAGTTTGTGATAAGAGCAGTGTTAACGCCTGATCTTGCTGCAGCAGCAGCAGCTTCGCAACCTGCGTGACCGGCTCCAATTACGATTACGTCAAAATTCTTTTCTAAATTCATATGGGGTTTATATATCCCATTAACTTAAAAGATAAGGTATTTTTATGCTATTTACCGATACAAAAATCTTTAAATATTCTATCTAATAATTCTTCAACATTAACATAGCCAACTACTTCTCCAAGATTCCTAACTGCTAATCTTAAATCTTCTGCCGCTAAATCAATTTGATCGATAGTTTTTTTATTAAGGCATCTTTCAATAAAAAACACTGTATTTTCAAGGCTTTTTGTATGTCTTTGTCTTGAAATTATATTATCCTTATTTACCGTAAAGTGATCATCAATTTTTTTTGATATTGTTTTTACAAGATTAGAAATTCCTATATTTTTCTTTGCTGAAATTCTTATAGGTTTATAAATTTTATCTTCTAAAAATTTATTTGAACTTTTAATATCAATTTTATTTAGAACTAAAATTGATTTTAAATCAAATAATTTTAAAATTTTTTTATCTATTTTTTTTGTGTGATCAAAAATAATTAACTTTAAATCTGAATCTTTCAAATTTTTATTAGTTAATGAAATTCCCTTTTTTTCAACAATATTTTTTGAATTTCTAAAACCAGCTGTATCAAAAAATCTTACTAACTTTCCATTTAGCATAATAGTTGTTTCTATAATGTCTCTAGTAGTGCCAGGCACATTAGAAACAATAGACACTTGCCTATTTGACAAGCAATTAATTAAAGATGATTTTCCAGAATTAGTCGGTCCTATGATTGATATCTTAAATCCCTCTCTAATCTTCTCTGAATTCTCTCCCTTAAGTATTATTTCTTTAATTTTATCATTTATTTTCAATAACTTATCTCTATTATTTGAAAATACATTATCACCTACTTCATCATCAGAAAAATCAATAACCGCCTCATAATCTGAGAGTATTTTTATCATTTGATCTCTTAAATTATTGTAAACTTTTGTTGTATCTTCATTCATTACTTTTAAAGCTTGAATTCGTTGAAGTTCAGTTTCTGAATTTATTAAATCAATTAAACTCTCAGCCTGTAATAAATTAATTTTTTTATTAAGAAGGGCAGTTTTAGTAAATTCACCTGGTTTAGCTAATCTACAGTTTTTAAAATTAGATAAAGTTTTTAAAAAATATTTAATTACAGCATTGCTTCCATGAATGTGAAATTCAACTACATCATCACCTGTGTAGCTATTAGGTTTTTGGAAAAATATAAAAATTCCTTTATCAATGAGCTTATTTTTATGATCATAAAAGGAAGAAAAATTAGCCACTCTTGGTTTAATTTTTTTAAATTTAGTTAAAGTTTGAGCAACCTTAAAAGCCTCTTTTCCAGAGACTCTTATAACTGCCAAACCAGATGTTCCTGGTGCAGTGGCTAATGCAAATATTGACATAAAAAAACGATATGATTTAGTTTTAATATAAATGTCAACTTTCCAATTATCTTTTAAAACAACACTAGGTTTTGTCTCAATTATAGAAAAGGATGGTTATATTACTGATATAAATTTTAGAAAAATAATCAAACAAAAAACCAGCTCGCAATTACTTAAGGCTAGAGATCAAATTAAAAAATTTTTAAATAAAAAAATAAAAAGATTTACCTTCAAAACAAAAGCTATTGGATCAAAGGCTCAATTACAAGTTTGGAATCAAATAAAAAAAATAAACTATGGAAAGACTGTCTCTTATAATTACATTTCTAAAAAAACAAAAATACATCCAAGACATGTTGGAAGAATATGTGGTGAAAATAAATTATTGCTTTTTATCCCTTGTCATAGGGTGATTAGATCTGATGGTTTGTTAGGTGGTTTTTCGGCAAAACACGGGGTTAACTTAAAAAGTAAAATACTTAAAATTGAGGACTCAAATAAATAAACCTTTGTTAGCTATATTTATTAAATTCTTTTTAATAAAAAAATTCTTATCAAGATTAGAAAGTGTATTCTTTCTTATGGCAGCATAACTATCGATTCTTATATCAAATATTTTTCTAATCCCATCAATCAATGTTGCAAAAGCCAGATTATTTAAATTTGTCTCATCTAAATATTTTTTTATAAAAATATCATTACCAATCTCTAAACCTAAATTTATAGAATGCTTAATAACCTTTATTAAAGAAAATATATTTCTTAAAGTCATATTCCAGCCCTGACCGGCTATAGGATGAATTTTATTAGCTATCTCACCAAACAGTAAAGTTCTTTTGGAATCTTTTAACTCATTAAAACTATAATTTAGATTAAACTTATTAATCTCAGAGATAGAAATTATTTCTTTAAATAATTCTTTAAAATGATTATTAAAAAACTTTGATAAATACTTTTTATTTGACACATACTTTTTATTAATCGAATTATTTTTGATAGACCAAATTACAGAAGTCTCTGTACTTGAAACTGGGAGAAAAGCCAAAGGTCCATCTTTTAAAAAGAATTGCCTTGCAGAATTATTTAAAATTTTTTCATGAAATAGATTAAAAACATATGCATCCTCGTTATAGGACTTGTCTACAACTTTTCTTAATTTAAATTTTGATAATAAAGAAAGATTATTAGCAGAAGCAAAGATGATAAGATTATAATTTTTTTTAATTAAATCTTTAAAAGTAATTTCTTTGAAAAATTTTTCATCGTTAATCGACGATATTTCTTTATTAAGAAAGTTAATATTTTTTAAACTCTTTAATTTTTTATAAATATCTGAAAATAAAGTATTACTATCAATAATATAAGCAAGCGCTTCTTTTTTGTTAGATACGGAGAAATGAAGATCTTGTTTTAGGCTAATGGATGAATAAGAATCATGTAAGTAAATATTCTTGATAATATTAGATTTTTTTTTAATATCTTTTAGCCCATAACGACATAATTCATCTAAAGAACTTTTGCTTAATGCAATTTTTGTTGGGTTAATTTTTTTTTTATTAAAATCCTGCTCAACTATATCTATCTGCAATCTAAATTTTGATAACAAATAGGCAATCATTAAGCCTGTGAGACCAGAACCGATAATACAAATTTTTTGAGAGTTAAGCATGATTACGTTTTGCTTTGGAATTCTATCAACTGAATATTAATGATACAAAGGTTTTAATTGTGATTCGCCAAGCAAAATATGAAAAAAATAATAACATTTATTAAAGTAAAATTAATTGAGCTTGCGGGTGTAATAATTATTTTTTCAAGTCTTGCGTATTTTGTCTCTTTGGCAACCTATTCAGCCAACAATATAAGCTATGTATTCCCAGCAGAAAAAAATATTCATAATAAATTTTTCTCTCTTTTTTATTATCTTTCTGATTTTTTTCTTCAAGCTTTTGGTGTTTTGGCTTTTTTAATATTTCTAAATTTAATTATTTGGGGCGGGTATTTAATTCTCAAAAAAAAAATTGAAAATTTTTCTTTAAAACTATTATTTTTAATTTTATCAATTATTTTTGGAGCTTTATTTTTCTCAATTAACATTGATCAAAGTTTTTGGCTTCCTGATAATGGTTTTGGGGGGTTTGTTGCTAATTTTATTTCTGAAAAATTAAATATAAAGAACAATTCTTTTGGAGCTTATCTTTCGGTTATTTTTCTATGTATATCCTTAATTTGTTTTTATTTTAGCGCAGGTTTAAA
>VERQ01000034.1 GCA_018882565.1 Candidatus Fonsibacter sp.
ACAGAGGCCAATCAAATTTTAACTTTAAACGGTTTAAGACATGAAGTTATTTTAAGAACTGATGGGGGAATTAAAACAGGTAAAGATGTTGTTATGGCCGCAATGATGGGAGCGGATGATTTTGGAATAGCGACAACTTCATTAATAGCGATGGGCTGTATAATGGTTAGACAATGTCATTCTAATACATGTCCTGTTGGAATTTGTACCCAAGATGAAGAGCTTAGAAAAAAATTTACAGGAACACCAGAAAAGGTTGTTAATTTATTTTCATTTATAGCTGAAGAAGTAAGAGAAATTTTAGCAAGTCTTGGTTTTAAATCTTTAAATGAAATCGTTGGAAGAACAGATTTGTTAAAACAAGTAAGTAGAGGATCCGCTAATTTAGATGATTTAGATTTAAATCCTCTTTTAGTTCAAGCAGACCCCGGAGAAAATCCAAGATATTGCTTAAAAAGAGAAAGAAAAGAAGTCCCTGATAGTTTAGATAAACAAATTATAAAAGATTCACTTTCTTTAATCGAGAAAGGACAAAAGTTTCAATTAAGTTATGCAGTAAAAAATACTCATAGATCTGTTGGAACAAGACTAAGTTCAATAATTACAACCCAGTTTAAAAATAAAAAATTATCTGACGATCATATTTTAATTAAATTAAGAGGTTCTGCGGGACAATCTTTGGGGGCATTTGGAGTTTCAGGAATTAAATTAGAAGTAACAGGCGATGCAAATGATTATGTTGGCAAAGGATTGTCTGGTGCAAAAATAATTATAAAACCAGCCTCTAACAGCGAAATACAAACTTCAAAAAATACAATTATTGGAAACACTGTTTTATATGGAGCAACATCAGGGTTGTTGCTTGCGGCAGGACAAGCAGGGGAAAGGTTTGCAGTTAGAAATTCAGGAGCTGAGGCTGTTATTGAGGGTTGCGGAACAAATGGTTGTGAGTATATGACCGGTGGCACCGTTGTTATATTAGGAGAAGTAGGAGATAATTTTGCAGCAGGAATGACAGGTGGGATGGCATTTGTTTATGATCCAGAAAATAGCTTTGAGAACTATGTAAATCCTTCTTCTGTTATTTGGCAAAGAATTGAAACAGATTATTGGAATGACTTTCTTTTAAATTTAATAAAATTACATGAAAAAGAAACTCAATCAGTTTATTCAAAAAAAATTATTCAACAATGGAGTAATGAAAAGAGTAATTTTTATCAAGTTTGCCCTAAAGAAATGTTAAATAAGTTAAAACAACCATTATCGAATAAGGCAGTTCATGGAAAAGCGGTCTAAATCAATTAGTTTAGTTTGTTTTGGTTTTGGTTTAACGGCAAAATACTTTGTAAAAGAGTTATTAAAAAACAAATATAAAATTAATTTAATTACAACTTCTAGATCTAAAAGTTCAAATAAAAAATTTTTAAATATTAATTATAAAAATTTTTATTTTGATAATAACAAATTTGATAAAAAAATTAAAAAATATATTTTAGATGCAAGTCATGTATTAGTTTCGATTCCACCAAGAGATAGGAAAGATTTTGTTATTGAAAACTTTTATAACGAAATCTCTTTAAATAAAAAAATTAAATGGTTAGGATATCTTTCTTCAACCAGTGTTTATGGGGATCATGATGGAAAATGGGTTAATGAAAAAAGTAAATTGTTAACTAATAACGATACAGGAATAAATAGAATTGTAGCCGAGAATGAATGGTTAAAATTAAATCGATACCAGTTTGTTCCAACAAGAATATTTAGATTGTCAGGAATTTATTCTCCAGAAAGAAATATATTTTTACGATTAACAAATGGGCAAGTTCGTTACGTTAAAAAAAATAATCATTTTTTTTCAAGAACTCATGTTGCTGATATAGCTCAAGTTTTGTTTAAATCTTTAAGTCATTCAAAATCTGGAGAAATTTATAATGTAGCAGATAATATGCCATGTTCTTATGACGAAACTATATCTTATGCTTGCAGTCTAATGGGAATCCAAACGCCATCTCCTATGCTTTTTAAATCTTTAAATGAAGGTGAAATGAAAAGTTTCTATAAAGATTCAAAAAAAGTTAGCAATGCGAAAATTAAAAAAAATTTAAAAGTAAAATTATATTTCCCAACGTATAAAGAAGGCTTTAAAAGTATTTTAAATAATATTTTTAATCGCTAAATCTAATTTTTTTAAATCTTTAGCCCTTGATAAAGAGTGATCTCCATCATTAATAATTGTTAAATTTAATTTTTTACTTATTAAAGTTTTTATTAATCTTATTGAATAAAACCAAGGAACAGAAGAGTCTTTGAGGCCGTGCAATAGCTCAACTTGGAAATTGCATTTAATTTTTTTATTAAGAACTAAGAGTTTTTCCGCATCAAATATAAATTTTTTAGTTATAGGATAAAAATTATTATAACTGCTTTTTAATTTATAGATTTTATCTTTTCTTATTTTATTTTTTTCGACAATATTTAACTTTCTCCATATTAATTCTTTAGTAAAATCAGGAGCAGCAGCAATACCGATAACCCCTTTAATTCTTTTATAAAAATATTTAATTAACAGTATTCCAATCCAAGCACCCATACTTGAACCAATAAGAATTATTTTATTTTTTTTGATTAATCTTTTTATAATTAATCTTGAATCTTCTACCCAATTTTTAATACTAAAATCTATAAATTGACCTGAAGATCTTCCATGGCCGCTATAATCAAATAATAATAAGTTTACTTTATTTTGATTGGAAAAATTTTTTAAGTATTTAGCTTTTTTACTTTGAATATTCGACATTAACCCGTGAAGAAAAATAATTGTAGTTTGACTTTTATTATTAATAAATTTGTAATGAATTTTTTGATTATTATTTGTTAAAAAAAAATTTTGCTTTGGATTATTCATTTTTAAAAGTATAGCATATTAATTCAATGGATAAAAAAATTCGTTTACTGCAAGTTATTCCAAGACTAGATGTGGGTGGTGCAGAAACAGGCTGCAAAGATATTGGACAATATATCGCTAACCAAAATTACTTTTCTGCAATTTTATGTTCAGGAGGAGAACAAATTAAAAATATTGATCAAACCAAAGTAAAAATTTTCAAGTTTTCAGTCCAGAGCAAAAACCCATTTGTAATTTTTTTTAATATATTTGTAATTTTATTTATTGTTTTTTTTTATAAAATTAACATTATTCATGTTCGGAGTCGTGCTCCGGCTTGGTCATGTTATTTTGCAAGTAAATTATTAGGAGTACCTTTGATATCTACTTTTCATGGTACTTATAATTTTAACAATCCTTTAAAAAAATTTTACAATTCAGTTATGCTAAGAGGCAACTCTGTCATAGCCGGCTCAAGGTTCATTTTTGAGCATATAAAAAATAATTATAATTACTCGAAAGAGATTTTTCTTATACCAAGAGGAATTGATATTAATTATTTTAACCCAAAAAATTCAAATATTGAAGAACTGAATAGTGTTAGAACGCGTTGGGGTATTTCCAGTAATAATTTTTTAATATTACTTCCAGGCAGATTAACTTTTTGGAAAGGACAGTTTCTTTTTTTAAATACTTTATTGTTTCTTAAACAAGAAAATTTATTAAATAGTATTAGTGCAATTATACTTGGCGACGATCAAGGTAGAACTGAATATAGAGAATATCTCTTAGATTTTATCAGAGAGCACCGATTAGAAGAGAATGTAAAGATTGTTTCACACGAATCTTTTATGCCATCAGCTTATAACGCTTGTAATTTAGTATTATCAGCTTCTATTGAACCAGAGGCATTTGGTAGAGTGGCAGTAGAAGCACAAGCAATGGAAAAACCAATACTAGCAAGTAATATTGGCGGTTCCAATGAAACAATTATTGATGGACAAACAGGCTGGCTATTTAAATCTGATGATGAAAAAGATTTGGCGAAGATGATTATTGAAATTTCAAAAAAAGATAAAAGTTTTTTAAAAGATTTAGGAGCAAAGGGTAGAGCTAATGTTATTAATAATTATACGGTAGATCAAATGTGCTCTAAAACACTAGAAATTTATAAATCCTTAGTTTAATAAGAGACATGCTTAACATCACGCTTTTAGATGGAAAAAAACTTCAATTTCCAGGAAAAGTTAATGGACATGAGATAGCAAAAACTATTAGTCCTTCACTTGCAAAAAAAGCTTTAGTTATAAAAGTAAATGATAGCTTTAAGGATCTAAGCTCATTTATTGAAAAAGATTCTACGGTACAAATCATTACAATTGAAGATGATTACGGATTGGAAGTTATAAGACACGACACTGCACATGTTCTTGCTATGGCAGTTCAAGAACTATTCAAAGACACTCAAGTTACTATTGGTCCAGTTATTGAAAATGGTTTTTATTATGATTTTTCTAGAAAGAAACCTTTTACCGATGAAGATTTAGTAAAAATTGAAGAGAAGATGAGAGAAATTATTGATCGGGATGAACCCACAACAAGAGAAGTTTGGGACAGAGAAAAAGCAATAGAACATTTTAAAAAAAAAGGAGAGCTTTATAAAGCTGAAATAATAAATAGCATTCCAACTAAAGAAGAAATTTCAATTTATTTTCACGGTAAGTGGCATGATCTATGCAGAGGACCACACTTAACTTCTACTGGAAAAATAGGCAAAGCATTTAAACTGACAAAACTTGCAGGAGCTTATTGGCGAGGAGATTCAAATAATGAAATGCTTCAAAGAATTTACGGAACAAGCTGGAGAAATAAAAAAGAGTTAGATGAATATTTACATAGAATAGAAGAGGCTGAAAAAAGAGATCATCGTAAACTTGGAAAAGTTATGGATTTATTTCATTTCCAAGAAGAAAGCCCAGGAGCTGTATTTTGGCATGAAGGGGGTTGGCAATTATTTCAATCTCTTATTGATTTTATGCGTCAAAGACAAACCGAAGCAGGTTACCGAGAAGTAAATACACCTGATATTTTAGATAAAACATTATGGGAAAAATCCGGTCATTGGGAAAAATTTCAAGAACATATGTATACAACAAAAACTCCAGATGAGAGAGTTTTTGCGATCAAACCTATGAATTGTCCTGGCTGTGTTCAAATTTTTAACCAAGGACTTAAAAGTTATAGAGATTTACCTTTAAAATTATCAGAATTTGGCAAAGTTCATCGTTACGAAAGTTCAGGATCTTTACATGGATTAATGAGAGTTAGATCTTTTACACAGGATGATGCTCATATTTTTTGTACTGAAAATCAAATTACAGAAGAGTCATTGAAAGTTACTAAGCTGATCTTAGATATTTATAAAGCTTTTGGTTTTGAAAATGTAATTTTAAAATATTCAGATCGCCCAGCAAAAAGAGTTGGAGATGATAAACTATGGGACAAAGCGGAAGCGGCTTTATTAGAAGCAGTCAAAGCTTCAAAACTAGATTATTCTATTAATAAAGGTGAAGGAGCATTTTATGGTCCTAAAATTGAATTTGTTTTAAGAGATACAATTGGTCGAGACTGGCAGTGTGGAACTTTACAAGTAGATCTAAATTTACCAGGAAGATTAGGCGCTACTTATATTGATAAAGACGGAACTAAAAAGAATCCTGTCATGTTACACCGAGCATTATTTGGATCGCTTGAAAGATTTATTGGTATTTTAATTGAACATTATGCAGGCAAACTTCCTTTATGGTTGTCACCTAAACAAGTTGCAATACTTCCAATTTCTCAAGAATTTGATGATTATGCAAAAAAAGTATCAGCTGAACTTGATAAAAACAAAATAAGGAATAATATCGATCTTAAGAATGAAAAAATTAACTACAAGATTAGAGAACACTCTTTATCTAAGACTCCAATTTTAATGATTTGTGGATCTAAAGAACAAGAGAGTCAGTCAATTACACTTCGAAGACTTGGCCAAGAAAAACAAGATACATTACCTTTAAAAGAAGCTGTGGATTTATTAGTTAAAGAATCTTTAGCACCAAAAATCTAGGAGTATAGTTATTAATCAAAATTTTCAAAACAACAGAAGTAATTTTAGGTCCAATAGTTCTTCAAATCGTGGACCAAAAGTAAACGATAGAATTAGAGCAACTGACGTTCAGTTAATAGGAAGCGATGGTCAAAATATTGGAATCGTTTCTTTAAATGATGCGTTAATGACAGCAAAAGAGCAGGGTTTAGATTTAATAGAAATTGCTCCAAATGCAAAACCACCAGTTTGTAAAATAACTGATTTTGGAAAGTATAAATACGAGTTACAAAAAAAAGCTAGCCAAGCAAAAAAGAAACAAAAAGTTGTAACGCTTAAAGAGATTAAAATGAGGCCAGGAACAGATGTTCATGATTATAATTTTAAGATGAAAGCCACTGAGAAATTTTTAGTTAAAGGAGATAAAGTAAAATTTACAATTAAGTTTAAAGGAAGAGAAATGCAGCATTTAAAACTAGCCCAAGATCTTGCAGATAGAATAGTAAGCGATTTAAAAATAACGGGTAAAGTTGAACAGGCTCCAAAAATGGAAGGCAAGCAAATGACCTTCATTATTCAGCCATTAAAATAGCAGTTTCTTCACTTTCATACTTATTGTTTTTCATCTTTAATATTAGTATAAACCGCAGGTATTTATTTTATGTATAAGATTAAAACTAAGAGCTCAGCTAAAAAAAGATTTAGAATTACAGCAACAGGCAAAGTAAAAATGCCTCAAGCTGGAAAAAGACACGGTATGATAAAAAGAACCAATTCTCAAATTAGAAGACAAAGAGGAATGGCGATTATGTCAAAACCTGATGCTAAGATTGTTAAATCTTACATGCCAAATAGTCTAAGAGGATAATTTATGTCACGAGTTAAACGAGGGGTAACCAGTCACGCAAAACATAAAAAAGTATTCAAGGCTGCCAAAGGTTTTTACGGAAGAAAAAAAAATACAATTAGAACTGCTAAGCAATCAGTAGAAAAATCTTTACAATATTCTTATAGAGATCGCAGAGCTAAAAAAAGAAATTTTAGATCACTTTGGATACAAAGAATTAATGCTGGCGTTAGAGAGCAAGGTTTAACTTATTCTAAATTTATTAACGGTCTTAATAAAACAAAGATTTCTATTGATAGAAAAATTTTAGCAGATTTAGCTTATCAAAATCCAGAGGCTTTTAAATCCATCGTAAAAAAGGTACAGTCTAGCCTAAATTAGAAAACTAGTTTCATAAATACTAGTAGATCATCATGGATGAAATTTTACATTTAGAAAAAGAATTTAAATCTAAAATAGATCAGTCCGATAATCTTCAAAAAATTGAACAAATAAAATCAGAAGCTTTTGGTAAAAGTGGAAAGATAGGCGAACTTTTTAAAAAAATTACAACTCTTCAAGGAGAAGATAGAAAAAATTTTGCTTCAAATCTAAATAAATTAAAAGACAATATTAACAATCTTATCAATTCCAAAATAAATCTCTTTGAACAAAAAGAGATTAATAAAAAATTATCAGAGGATAGAATTGATGTTACCTTGCCAGGAAGGCCCATTTCTTTTGGAAAAATTCATCCAGTTACGCAAGTCATTGATGAAGTAACAGCTATTTTTGGGGAAATAGGATTTTCAGTGGCAGAGGGACCTGATGTTGAAAATGAATATAATAATTTCACAGCATTAAATACTCCACCGCATCATCCAGCAAGGGATATGCATGACACTTTTTATTTAGGTCAGGACAAAGAGATTTTATTAAGAACTCATACTTCACCAGTGCAAATAAGAACTATGTTATCAGGAAAGCCACCATTTAAAATTATTGCACCTGGAAGAACTTATAGATGTGATAGCGACCAAACTCACACTCCTATGTTTCATCAAGTTGAAGGTTTGCATATAGATAAAAATGTAAACATGGGACATTTAAAAGGAGTTCTTGATTATTTTATCAGGAAGTTTTTTGAAGTAGATAAAATTAAAATGAGATTTAGACCCAGTCACTTTCCTTTTACTGAACCATCAGCAGAAGTTGATATTGGTTATGAATTAAAAGATGGAAAAATTGTTATTGGTGAAGGAGACAAGTGGCTTGAAATATTAGGTTGCGGAATGGTTCATCCTAACGTTTTAAAAAATTGCAAAGTAAACACTTCAATTTATCAAGGTTATGCTTTTGGTATCGGAATTGATCGATTAGCTATGCTTAAATATGGAATAAATGATCTAAGATCTTTTTTTGAAACAGACGTTAGATGGTTAGAACATTATGGATTTGATCCATTGGATATACCAGCAAATTATAGAGGTTTTAGTAGATGAAAATAACTTCTTCTTGGTTAAAGGATCATTTAAAAACAAGCGCAAATATTAAAGAGATTGTTTCAACTTTAAATAATATAGGGCTCGAAGTTGAAAGTGTTGGAACAACAGACAAGAATAATTTTTTTTTAGTAGCAAGAATTATTAAGGCTGAAAAACATCCAAATGCAGACAAATTAAAATTATGCGATGTTGATATTGGCTCTGGAAAAATACTAAAAGTTGTTTGCGGTGCCTCAAATGCTAGAGATGGTTTAATAACTGTTTATGCAGGACCAGGGGCCATTATTCCAAAAAATCAACTTAAGATTAAAGTTACTAATATTAGAGGCGTCGATTCTTATGGAATGCTTTGTTCCGAATCTGAATTAGGTTTATCTGATGAAAGTCAGGGAATTACTGAATTAGATTCAAAAAAGTTTAAAATCGGAAATAGTTATTTTAAAAATAATAGCGAGCCAGCAATTGATATATCTGTAACTCCTAATAGATCTGACTGTTTAGGAGTAAGAGGCATTGCAAGAGATTTATCAACAGCAGGTCTTGGAAAGTTAATCGATTTAGAAGAAATTAAATTAAAAACTAATATTAAAAATCCTTTTAAAGTTATTATTCAGCCTAATTCTGGATGTTCTTCATTTGCTCACTGCTACATTGAAGGAATTAAAAATACAGAAAGTCCAAAATGGTTAAAAGATAAATTAATTTCTATCGGAATGAGTCCAATTTCAGCTGTTGTTGATATTACAAATTATATCATGCTTGATTTAAATAGACCTCTACATGCATACGATGCTGATAAAGTTGATAGAAAAATTACTGTGCGCTCATCTAAAAAGGGAGAAAAGTTTTTAGCATTAGATAAAAATAAATATTCACTAGAAGAAGATGCATGTCTAATTACTAATGATAAAGAAATTCTTGGTTTAGGAGGTGTAATTGGCGGAGAAAGCTCTTCAATTTCTTTAGATACCAAAAATATTTTTTTAGAATCTGCTTTGTTTGATCCTGTTAAAATATCAAAAATTGCAAAAAAATTAGGCATTAATTCTGATGCTAAATTTAGATTTGAAAGGGGAGTTGATCCTAACATTATGGAATATGGATTAAAACTTGCAGCAAAAATTATTAATAAATTATGTGGGGGAAAAATAAGTAATATTATTATTTCTGGAGAAAGTAATTTTAAAAATAAACAAATTAAATTTAATTTAGATAAATTTGAAAGAGTTATTGGAAGTAAAATTTCATCAACTGAAATTAAAAAAATTCTAAATAATCTAGGGTTTAAATTTAAAGAAAGTAAAAATACATATTCAATAAATATCCCAACTTGGCGTCCGGACATTAAGGAAGAAGTTGATATAGTTGAGGAGTTAATAAGAATTAGAGGCTATGATAAAATTCAGCTTATTAAGCCAGAAGCGGATAGTTCAAAAGACATTTTAACAGGAAAGCAAAAATTATATCGATTTGCACAAAGGTCTATAGCTAACAAAGGTTTTATGGAGACAATTACTTATTCTTTTACAAATTCAAAAATTGATTCTTTATTTGGCCAGCATAATAAAAATTTATTAA
>VERQ01000087.1 GCA_018882565.1 Candidatus Fonsibacter sp.
GGACACAAACATGTCCGATGCAGTAGTAAAAGTTTTTTTAGAATTACATAAAAAAAAACTTATTTATAAGGATTTTAAACTATCTAACTGGGACCCAGTATTAAAAACTGCAATTTCTGATTTAGAAGTAGTACAGAAAGAAGTAGAGGGAAAACTTTACTATATTAAATATTTTATTAATAAAAATGATTTTATAACTATAGCCACTACAAGACCAGAAACAATATTTGCCGACTCAGCAATTGCAGTTAATCCAAAAGATAAAAAGTATAAAAAACTAATTAATAAATATGCAAAAATTCCGATTATAGATAAGCTTATTAAAATAATCGCTGATTATTATGCCGACCCCAATCAAGGATCTGGAGCTGTAAAGATTACTCCCGCTCATGATTTTAATGATTATGAAGTTGGATTAAGACACAATTTAGAAAAAATTAATATTTTAGAAGCTGACGGAACACTTAATAAAAATTGTCCCCAAAAGTATCAAGGACTTGATAGATTTGATGCAAGAAAATTAATAATAGAAGATTTAAAATCAATTAATGCTTTAGAAAAAGAAGAAACAATAAAACATAACGTTCCTTACGGAGATAGATCAAATTCTATAGTTGAGCCTTATCTTACAGAACAATGGTTTTTAAATGTTAAAAAAATGTCAGTGGAGGCTTTAAAAGCTGTAAAAAATAAAAAAACTATTTTTTTTCCAGAGTCGTGGACAAAAACTTATAATTTATGGCTAAAAGATATTCGTCCATGGTGCATCTCTAGACAGATTTGGTGGGGTCATCAAATTCCTATTTGGTATGGAAGTGACGGAAAAATTTTTTCAGCAAAGGATCAAAATGATGCACAAAAACAAGCTGATAAATTTTATAAAAAAAAAAATTCTTTAATTAATCAAGATATCAATGTTTTAGATACTTGGTTTTCATCAGCTCTATGGCCGTTTGCAAGTCTAGGTTGGCCTAAAAAAACTTATAATTTCAAAAGATTTTACAAAACATCAGTTTTAGTAACGGGTTTTGATATTTTATTTTTCTGGGTTGCTAGAATGATGATGATGGGATTGTTTTTAACAAAAAAAGTTCCTTTTGATAAAGTTTATATACATGCTTTAGTTAGAGATGAGCACGGACAAAAAATGTCTAAATCAAAAGGTAATGTTATTGATCCTTTAGATTTAATAAAAAAATATGGAGCTGATGCTTTAAGGTTTACATTAATGTCGATGGCATCGCCAGGCAGAGACGTAAAGCTTTCAGAAGAAAGAGTTAAAGGCTATAGAAATTTTTTAACTAAAATTTGGAACGTTTCTAAATTTTGTGATTTTAATAAATGTAATCTTGATATTAAAATTAACAGTAAAGAATTAAAATTAGAAATTAATCAATGGATTTTTAATGAATATGTTCATACAAAAAATAATATCGACAATCATATTAAAAATTTTAGATTTGATGAGGCATCTAAAGAAATCTATAATTTTGTTTGGAATGTATTTTGCGACTGGTATTTAGAATTTTCAAAGTCAATTTTTTATTCGGACAATCAAAATCAAATAAAAGAAACAAAAAAAGTTTTTGGATTTATATTTTCAAATATTCTTTTAACTCTTCATCCATTTATACCTTTTATTACTGAAGAACTTTGGAACAGATTGAAATTTTCAGAATTATATAAAAGTCCTTTAATAAATTTTAATTCTCATAAGGAAATTAAGTTAATAAAAGATAATAATATTGAATTAATTAATTGGCTGATTAAACTTGTTGGCTTAATAAGATCTACAAAAGTTATTCTACAAGTTTCTCCAGGCAATTTTGTAGATGTTTGTATTGATCATTTACCTAAAGATAAAAAAAGCTTTTTAGATAGAAATTTTTTAATTTTTAAGAAAGCTTCTAGAATTGCAAACTATTTTAAAAAAGACGAAAAAAACGATAATATATTGCCAGTATATTTAGATGGTGACGCCATCCTTATTAAATTTACAATAGAAATCTCCTTAAAAGATCAAATTATTAAAGTAAAAGAGAAGATTGATTTAATAAAAAATAGTATCAGTTCAACAAAAAATAAACTTTCTAATAAATCTTTTATAAATAAAGCTCCAAAAGATATAGTTGATAAGGAAAAAGATATTTTAAAGAAATTAGTAAATGATTTAAATCAATTAGAAAGTATAATATCTATTAAAAATTAATTATGAAATTTGATAAATCAAAACTACCTAGTCGTCAT
>VERQ01000035.1 GCA_018882565.1 Candidatus Fonsibacter sp.
ATTGTACGGAGAGGAATTAAAAATAGTAGTTTTATTAAAATCTCCTTTGTAAAGTCTTACACATTTTCCATCTTTTAAATCTATTGCTGGAAATATTATCATTATAAATTCCAATTCAAAAAGTTAGACAATAACTTAATTCCATTTTCCTGACTCTTTTCAGGATGAAATTGAGTACCAAAAATATTTTCTTTTAAAAGAGCAGCAACAACTGATTTTTCATAATCAGTTGTGCAAACGACATCATTAATATTTTCCGCTTCAAAGGCATAACTATGTACAAAATAAAAATGGGACAAATTCTCAATATCTAAAAATAAATCATTTTTTTTAACAATCTTAATTTCGTTCCAGCCCATATGGGGTAATTTTAAATCTTTGTTATTAAGTTTTATCTTTTGTACAGAACCTTTAATCCAACCAAATCCCTTAGTAACTTCTTCTTCAAATCCCTGATCTGAAAAAAGCTGCATACCAACACAAATTCCAAAAATTGGCTTTTTTTTAATTAAAACAAATTCATTAAGAGAATCCCATAATCCAGATATATTTTTTACTCCTAATGCACACTGTCTATAAGAGCCCTGGCCAGGTAATATAATTTTATCTGAATCTAAAATATCTTTAGGCTTATTAGATATTCTTATATTTATTTTTTTATTAATTTTTGTAGCTGCAGCCTCTAAAGCTTTTGAAACGGAATTAAGATTTCCAGTTCCATAATCAACAATTGATACATACATTTAAAAAATCTTTAAAGAATTCCTTTAGTGGAAGGCAAAGAATCTACAGCCCTTGCATCTTTTTCTAATGCTAGACGTAAAGCTCTCGCCAATCCCTTAAAACAAGATTCAATAATGTGGTGACTGTTATCACCATAAATATTTTCTATGTGCAAAGTAATGCCGGCACTTTGTGAAAAGGCCTGAAACCATTCTTTAAATAGTTCTGTGTCCATTTCGCCAAGCTTTTCTACTTTTAATTTTACATTCCAAACTAGATAAGGTCTGTTTGATATATCGAGAGAAACTCTACTTAATGTTTCATCCATCGGGATGTAAGCATGCGCATACCTTTTAATACCCTTTTTATCACCCAAAGCCTTAGCAATAGCTTCTCCTAAAACAATTCCTGAATCTTCTGTCGTGTGGTGAAGATCAATGTGTAAGTCGCCTTTTGCGTTTAAATTTATATCTACTAGAGAGTGTTTTGATAGCTGTTCAAGCATGTGATTTAAAAAACCAATTCCCGTATCTATTTTATAAATACCTTTGCCATCTAGATTTACTTCTGCCTCTATAGATGTCTCTTTGGTTTTTCTATTAACTTTTGCGATCCTCATATGAATTAATAATCTATATATAGAAAAACTAACCTTATCAATAAATTAGCTTTAATAGTTAAATAAATACTATTCTATAATCTTTTTTTTAGTCGTAATAAAAAAGCTCCAGATCCACCTAAACTTTGATCTGGCTCTTCCATAGAATTAATAATATCCGAAAAATTATCTTTGATAAAATTTGGGATTGCATATTTTAATAAGCTTAAATCTTCTGACAAATAAGGATTTTCTTTAACTTTGGACCTTAAGCCTTTGCCTGTAATAATTAAAATATTTCTTAAATCTTTCTGATAACAATTTTCTACAATGCTCTTTATCTTTTCAAAAGATTCCTGCAAAGAATAACCATGGAGATCTATTTTAAAATCAATATGATCTTGTTTTTTTTTTCTTTTTATAGATTTTTTAGATATTTCGCCTTTATCACCATCTAAAAATTTTTGGTTCTTAAAATCTTCCCAAGCTTTTATATCTTCTGGGTTTGTAGAATTTTTATTATTCTTTGACATGCACATCCTGTGCAATTTCAGTTAGATTCCAAGTAGGATCATCAGAATTTAGATCTCTTGAAAAGCTCCAAACATCATTAACCGTTTGAATCTCTTCAGGGCTTCCTTCAATAATATTATTATTGGCATCTTTAATGCAGGATATAATTTCACTCACAAATCTGGTTTTGACAGTATAAAAACTATCTTTCTTGTCTACATTCTCTATTGTTGCTTTTTTAATTCCTATGAAAGTAAATTGATTAACATATTTTTTATTTTTTCTTTCATCAAGAACGCCAACGAAGCTTTTATAAACTTCTGGTGATGTTAAGTCTTTTAAAGTCTTTTTGTCTGCAGCTGCGAATGCATTAACTATCATTTCATAAGCAGCTTGAGCGCCTTTTATAAAAGTCTCTTCTTTAAATTCTCTTAAATTAATATTTTCTTCACCTCTAGAAGGGTTAACATCTTCAAATTGAGCATCCACCACCACTGATTTCTTTGCTCTAACAGCACCATCCTCAGCTCCTTTACCAAGAACATTCCTAAGTCTTAAAATAATTATGCCAGCCACTATGGCAAGAAGTACGATATCTATGTAGCCAAAATTATCATTCATTTAAGGGTATTTTAGATTAAATAGTTAAAAATTAATACATCTAAATTTAGATCGAATTAAATGATATTTAATATAAAAAAATATATTTAAATTATATAAAAATCATATTTTTAAAATGGAAGAAAAAAATAAAGAAAATTCTAAGTACCAGATTATTACAAACTACGTAAAAGATTTATCTTTTGAGATTCCGTCGCCAGATTGCTTTGTAGATGCAGCTCAAAATCTTGGTAAATATGAAACAAAAGTTGATATTTCCAACAAGCCTCTAAAAAATGGGATGCTAGAACTAAATTGTAAACTTATTTTTGAAGCCCCAATAGAAGTACAAAATAAGATTCATGCAGAAGCATGTCTGGCTGTAGTATTTAAAATTACAGATACAGAATTAAAAGCAGAAGAAGTTAAAAGGATCATTCTTGCAGAAATACCTGATTTATATGCAAAAAAACTAACAGATCTTATTACTGAATTATTTCAAAAATCTGGCTTTAAAGAATTTAAATTTAAGAAAGAAATTAACTTTAAAGAACTATACGAACAACAGTCTGCTAATCTAACGCAAAAGCATTAGAAACATTCTTTTTTAAAAACTTCTTATATTCTTCTATCTGTTCTGGAGAAACTTTAACAACTATACCTTCTCTGTTCTCATTGCTCAATTTCATCTTTTCATTAAAAATTTTATCATTGGAAGTTAGATCAAGCGTTAATTCCTTTTTATCAATTAATTCGATGTAAACTTTTGAGAGTAAATGACAGTCTAATAATGCAGAATGCTTTTCTCTAGCCTCAATATTAATTTTAAATCTCTTACACAAGGCATCTAAACTATTCCCAACGCCTGGAAATTTAGATCTAGCAACCTGAAGGGTATCTAAAATATCAGATTTTAAAATAGGTTTTATATTTAATCTTTTTAATTCATTATTCAAAAATCCAAGATCAAAATCTGCATTATGAATAATAAGTTTTTTGTCCTTAATAAAATTAAGAAAGTCTTTAACAATATCTTTAAATTTAGGTTTGTTTGATAAAAATTCATCAGAATAACCATGAACACTAAAGGCATCTGCTGATACCTTGGTCTCAGGATTTAAAAAAGTGTGAAAAATATTTTTTGTCGGGATATGATTGTTTAATTCCACGCAAGCAATTTCAACAATTCTATCTTTCTCTGCTGAAAGCCCCGTTGTCTCTGTATCTAAAATAACTTCAATCATTAATTTAAAAGAATCTTATCAATAATATTTTTTACCTGCAATTTAACTTTATTTTTGGAACTATTATAAATTATGAAATCCGCATAACCTTCTTTGATCTTTTCACATACCTGCTGTTTTTTTAATATATTTAAAAATTGTTTATTTAGATTTTTTCTTTTCTTTATTCTGCTTAAAAAAGAATTAGACCTAGTTTTAACAAGAACAAGAATATCAACAAAATTGAGCATTTTATTCTCCACTAAAAGCGGGATATCTAAAACAACTAACTTGTTTTTTTTAAATCTAGACAAAAAAATAGCTAATCTCTTTCTAACTATTGGATGAATAGTCTTGTTCAAAAATTTAAATTTTTTTGGGTTTTTTTTAAGTGAATCCCTAAGATCCTGTTTATTTATTTTACCCTTATAAAGTTTTAACTTAAAAAATTTAGCAATCTTTTTGTTAACGATCTTATTGTTCTTATAAATATTAGCGACCTCATTATCTGCTGAGAAAATATTAAAACTCAGTTCTTTAAAAATATTTGCAATAAAAGTTTTGCCACTTCCTACCGACCCTAAAATACCAACTCTAACCATTAATTTTTTTTCTAAGTTTTTTATAAATATCTTTTGTTATTTTGGGATTTTTTCTATTCCAAATATAAAATGCCTTCTGAGCTTGATAAATAAACATATCTAAACCTGTAAAAGTTTTGTGACCATTTATTTTTGCATCTTTTAAAAACCTTGTATTTTCAGGGTTATAAACAATATCCACCACATTAATTTTTTTATCAAAAATACTAAAATCAAACTTTAGATCCTTCTGTCCAAGCATCCCAAGACTTGTAACATTAATTAAAATTTGAACATCTGCGAATACTTTATAACGATCATTCCATTTGATTGGGTAAATGACTTTTTTAAATTTTTTCTTAAATACTTTTAGTTTAGAAAAAGTTCTATTAGTTATATATATTTTTTTTACTCCTTTTTGGATTAGAGCAAGAATAATAGAAGAAGTTACACCTCCAGCACCAATAATTCCCGCCGTCTTAATTCTGGTTTTAACTTTTCTTAAAACACCTGAAGAGAAACCATAAACATCAGTATTATCGCCAATTAATTTATTTTTATTCAGGTAAACAGTATTAACTGAAGAAGTTTTTAGAGCATCTCCCTTTAAAACATCTAAATGTTTAATAACACTATTTTTGAAAGGGATAGTTACATTAATTCCCTCTATCTCTCTTTTTCTAACTCTGTTTAAAATTTTCTTTATTGAACTTTTTGTCGTTTCTAACTTTTTATATTCACAATTAATTTTATTTTTATGAAACCAATAATTATGTAAAAGGGGAGACAAAGAATGCTTAATAGGATTTCCAATAACTAAAAAATTTTTTCTATTTTTCATTTAGTTTATAATAGTTAATTAATTGTTTAATTGGCATTCCCATTACAGAGTATTCATCTCCCTTTATTTCTTCAAATAAATCTTTGCCCATTCCTTCTATTTGATAAACACCATATTTCTTGATGGTTTCTAACCCTACTTTTTGTAAATAATCTTTAATAAAATTATCCGAAAACTGCTTCATCTTTAAAACAACCTGTTCTGTGTGCATCCAAATAGTCGAACCATTTTTACTCAAACAAATAGAGCTAAACAAAGAGTGTTCTTTGCCATTTAATCTTTTCATCAAGTCCATTGCTAATTCCATATTTTCTGGTTTGTTAAATATATTGCCCCCAAAATCCAAAACTTGATCAGCGCCCAGAATCATCCGGTCATAAATTTTGCTACTTATTTTTTTTGCTTTTGTTTCAGCAAGGGCTCTTGAAATATCAAATGAACTAAATTTCTCTGCCAACAAAGAGTTTTTAATTTCATCCTCATCTATATTTGTCGCTTCTACTTTAACATTAAAGCCAAAATCATTTAATATTTTTAGCCTTATTCCGCTAGCGGATGCTAAAATTATATTTCTCATTAGCTATTTTTAATTTCGTGAATCTTTATAATTGAGGCGGCCGTTTCTTCTACTGATTTTCTTGTTACATCAATTGTCGGGATGTTGTTTGCTTTAAAAACTTTTCTACTTTCTTCTAGCTCTTCCCTTATTCTTTCTAGATCAACATAAGAAGTGTGCTTTTCTTCGCTTAATGTATTTAGTCTATTTTTTCTTATATCTACCAATCTTTCTGGGTCAGCAATCAACCCTACTATTGTCTTTTTTTTATCTTTTAAAACTTCTTCTGGTATTTTTTGATTTGGGACCATCGGAATATTGGCTGATTTGTAGCCTTTGTTTGCAAGATAAATTGTTGTTGGAGTTTTGCTAGTTCTGCTAATTCCTAAAATAATTATATCGGCCTCTAAAATTGTTTCTAATTTTTGACCGTCATCATGCTCGATACTAAATTGCATTGCGGCAATTTTTTTATAATATTCTTTATTTAAAATATGCTGACCACTTGGTTTTCTATTAGCCTTTCTATTAAGGGCCGTTTCAAATTTTGGAATTAAATAATCTAGAACACCAAAACAAGGAATTTTGTGTTTTTGTGTTTCTTGGATTAAAAAAGCTGTCACGGCAGACTCTACAAGAGTATAAAGCACTATTGGATTTCCAAGCTTATTACACTTTTCCAGCAAGGTTGTTATTTGTGCCTCCGTTCTAACAAAAGAAAAATGGTGTAAGCTGTTGTTAAAATTTTCAAACTGAGCCTTTAAAGCAAGAAATATTCTATCAAGAGTTTCGCCGGTTGAATCTGACACTAAAAAAACGTTATATTTTCTGTCCATAACTCTGTTGGTAAGCCTTTATAATTATCCTTTATACATTTCTAACTTTAAAAAAGGCAAAGGTTAACAGTTAATAAATTATTGTTATGTAATTAATAACATTAATAAGTTTGTTTTTTAATATTTTAGTGTTGTTGGTAATTTTAAATAAACTACATAAATATAAAGTTATTAAAAAAATTTAATCAACAAAACTTGTTAATAAGTTGTTAATAAAAATATAAACACATTACTAACATAACCATATAATACTACTATTTTAACTAATATTTATTAATGAGTAGTTCTCTTCAATATTCTCTTTTAAATAAAAAAAAGAATTTTCCTATTTGGTTTATGAGACAAGCAGGAAGATATCTTCCAGAATATCAAAAGATAAGAAGAAGAAATAAAAATTTTATTAATTTTTGTTTAAATATAAACGATGCAACAAAAGTCTCATTACAACCTATAAATAGATTTGATTTAGATGCAGCAATAGTTTTTTCTGATATTTTATTAATTTTAAATGCAGTGGGACAAAAAGTAGAATTTAAAGAAAAAAAAGGACCAATTTTAAAAAATTACAATTTAAATAAATTTTATAAAACAAACGATAAAATTTTTATAAAAAAACTAAAAAATGTTTATGAAATATTAAAAAAAACAAGAAAAACACTACCAAAAGAAAAATCATTAATAGGGTTTGCCGGATCCCCATGGACGCTTTTAACCTACATGATTAACAAAGGTTCACCAAAAAAAAATATAAAATTCTTAAAAAACCTTAAAAAGAAAGAAGTAATAAAAATAATCAAAAGATTAGAGCATCTGATTTATACCCATTGCAAAGAGCAAATATTAGCCGGAGCCGACATTATACAGTTGTTTGATAGTTGGGCTGGTTTAATTGAAAAAAAAAACCTAAAAGAATTTTGTATTAATCCAAATAAGAACATTGTTAACAAAATTAAAAAAAATTTTCCAAACAACCCGGTTATTTGTTTCCCAAGAGGAATTAATCAAAATATCAATAATTTTATAAAAGAAGTAAATCCACATGGCATTAGCATTGATTATGATATTAATCTTAAGAACTTAAATTTAAATAATGATGTGGTTTTTCAAGGCGGAATGAACCCAAAATTTCTATTGGGAAATAATAAAAAAATGTTTGAAGAGGCAAAAAAATACTTAGATTTTTTTAAAAACAAACCATACATATTTAATTTGGGACATGGAATATTGCCAAAAACAAAACCAGAAAACGTTAAAAGGCTTGTTGAGTTTGTAAGGAGCTATAATTTATGAGTTTTGATTTAGATAAAATAAATCACCCAAAAATAAAATTTGGAAAAACAGGAGTTTTGCTGGTTAACCTTGGGACGCCAGATTCAACGAGTTGGTGGGATATTAGAAAATATTTAAAAGAGTTTTTATCTGACACAAGAGTAATAGAGGTTAATCGTATTCTTTGGCAAATAATTTTAAACTTATTTATATTAACTTTCAGACCTTCAAAAACAGCGCATGCCTATAAGCAAATTTGGATGAATGATACCAACGAATCGCCGCTTAGATATTATACTAAAAGCCAAACGCAAAAATTAAAAGAAAAGATAGGCAGTGGTAAAGTTATTGTTGATTTTGCAATGAGGTATGGAAATCCAAGCATAAAAAGTAAATTAGATTTTTTGCAAAAAGAGGGGTGCGAAAAAATTATTATTTTCCCTTTATACCCACAATATGCAGCAGCGACCACAGCAACAGTGTGCGATGAAGTTTATAGAAATTTAATAAAAATGAGATGGCAGCCTAGTTTACAAACGATACCACACTATGAAAGCGAACCCTTGTTTATTGATGCGCTTGTCAAAAGTATAAAAAAGAAAGTTTCAGAAATTAAATGGAAGCCAGATTTAATCTTAGCCTCTTATCACGGCATACCAAAGAAATATTTTACAAAGGGAGATCCATATCACTGTTATTGTCAAAAAACGACGCGACTGATGAAAGAAAAATTTAAAGACATTCCTATTGAGACAACCTTTCAATCAAGGTTTGGGCCAGATGAATGGCTAAAGCCCTACACGGACAAAACTTTAGAAGAGCTTCCTAGCAAGGGCAAAAAAAATGTGCTTATGATATGTCCTGGCTTTTCATCAGATTGCGTTGAAACTTTAGAAGAAATAGCAATTCAAGGAAAAGAAAGCTTTATAGAAAAAGGCGGGGAAAATTATGATATTGTCCCATGTCTAAATGACAATGAAGATCACATTAAAATGATGGAACATATTGTTAAAAAATATTTAATTAATTAATGAATTTATATTTAACGCTTAAAGCAATTCACGTTATAGCCGTTATTTCATGGATGGTCGGACTTTTGTATTTGCCAAGATTATTTGTTTACCACGTTGAAAATAATAGCCCCGAATCTTCAAAAATTTTTAAAGTGATGGAAAAAAGATTAATGAAAATAATTATGAACCCAGCCATGATTATTACCTGGTTGTCTGGTTTATCTGTTTTATGGATTTTAGGATTTAATAATATTTTCTCTTTATGGTTATCTATTAAATTTTTATTTGTAATTGTTCTCTCCGGCTATCATGGTTTTTTATCTAAATGCTTGAAGGATTTTGAATTCGATAGAAATCAAAGAAGTTCAAAATTTTTTAGGTTTATAAATGAAATACCAACTATAATACTGATAATCATTGTCTTTTTGGTTATTTTTAAACCCGCTTGAAATATAATTAATTATTGTTATACTCCTTTCACACCTAAAAGTTTCACAAGACAATCCCAAACATAAATGAACCTACAAGAATTAAAAAATAAAACACCAGCAGATTTAATTTTAGAAGCTGAAAAGCTAGGAATCGAAAATCCAAGTACAATGCGTAAACAAGAAATCTTGTTTGCAATACTTAAAAAATTTGCCGAAAAGAATGAAAAAATTACAGGAAGCGGTGTTCTTGAAACATTACAAGACGGTTTTGGCTTTTTAAGAGCTACAGAGTCAAATTATTTACCAGGACCCGATGATATTTATGTAAGCCCAAGTCAAATTAGAAGATTTGGTCTTCGAAAAGGAGATACAGTTGAAGGAGAAATTAGGGCCCCAAAAGATTCTGAGAGATATTTTGCGCTTTTACAAGTTAGCAAAATAAATTTTGAAGATCCTGAAAAATCTAGAAATAAAATAAATTTTGATAACTTAACCCCTCTATACCCTGACGAGCGAATAAATTTAGAAGTTGAGTCTAGTAAAACAGATAAAAAACCAGATTTAACAGCAAGATTAATTGATCTTGTAACTC
>VERQ01000036.1 GCA_018882565.1 Candidatus Fonsibacter sp.
AAGTTTCACAGGAGTTTGCACTTGATCTAGTCAATAAATCTAAATTTGTTAAAAATTTCGATGAAATTTATTATGTTTCAGCGTTAAAAAATAAAAATATAAACAATCTTTTAGATGGGATTGTTGCAAAACTTCCAGAAGGTAATTTTGATAACTCTATTAACTTTGAAACAAATATTACAAAGGATGTTTTTTTCTCTGAACTAACACGTGAAGCTGTATTTAAGTATTTAAATCAAGAATTGCCATATCAAATTTACGTTAAAACCTACAAATTTGAGAAAGAGAATAGAAATTATAAAATTTATCAAATTATTTATGTAAAAAATAATAATCATAAAAAAATTGTTTTAGGAAAAAATGGTAGTGTTATTAAAAAAATCGGCATTGCAGCTAGAAAAGAAATTGAAAAATTATTTAAACACAAAGTTAGTTTATTTTTAGACGTACAAACATCTAAGCAATGACTTGGAGTGATGAGGGGTACATATTAGGAGTTAATATATACGGCGAAAACTCCTCTATTATAAGTATTCTTTCAAAAGATCATGGGCACCATAAAGGAATAATTTATGGAGGAACTTCTTCAAAGTTAAAAAAATTAATACATATCGGTAATAAAATAAAAGTTACCTGGAAGTCAAAATCAGAAGATGCAATTGGTTATTATAATTTTGAATTAATCGATGCAGTTGCGCCAAAATATTTTGATAATGATAAAAAATTAACAGCAATATTATCAGCAACAAGTATTTGTCTAAAAATATTACCTGAAAGAAATGTATACTTAACTGTTTATAATTCTTTTGAAGATTTATTTAATTCCTTAAACTCTAATGATTTTTTTAAAAAATATGTTTTATGGGAGAGATTTTTATTATCTGAATTAGGTTACAATCTTGATTTAGAAAATAAAGATTCTTTAAAATTATTTAATAAAAACATAAGTTATCCACAATATTTCCATGACAATTCAGCATCCTTTACAGATAAGGACATTTACAATGGTTTATTAATTAATAAGCATCAACTATTAAATTATATTTTTGAACCAAATAAAGTTAAGTTTCCTTTTTATAGAATAAAATTAGAAAATTTTTTTAATGAAAAATAAAGATAATATTTTAAATGCATCTTTAGCAACTGAGTTTAGTCAAAAATATTTAGCTTATGCATTGTCAACCATTACGCATAGAGCATTACCTGATGTTAGAGACGGTTTAAAACCAGTTCATCGTCGATTGTTATACGCAATGTATCTTTTAAATTTGGGTTCAAAATTGCAACCTAAGAAATCTGCAAGAGTAGTTGGGGATGTTATTGGTAAATTTCACCCTCATGGAGATCAATCAGTTTACGACGCGTTAGTGAGGCTAGCTCAAGATTTTTCAATTCGTTATCCATTAGTAAATGGCCAAGGAAATTTTGGAAATATTGACGGCGATAATGCTGCTGCAATGAGATACACGGAGGCGAAACTCACTGAAATTTCTGAGCTATTACTTGAAAACATAGATGAAGAAACTGTGGATTTTAAAAGTACTTATGATGGTGATTTACAGGAGCCATTAGTATTTCCAGCTAAATTTCCAAACTTATTAGCAAACGGAGCATCAGGAATTGCCGTTGGAATGGCAACAAGCATACCACCGCATAATATCGTTGAAATTTGTGAGGGTTTAAAAATTGTTAATCATGACAAAAATGTTTCAATTAAAGAATTATTAAAAGTATTGCCTGGCCCTGATTTTCCAACGGGTGGTATTTTGAATAATAATAAGTCTGAAATATTAAAAGCCTACACTAGTGGAAAAGGTTTTTTTGAATTGAGATCTTCTTATAAAATTGAGGATTTAGGCAGAAGCCAGTATCAGATTTCTATTAATGAAATTCCGTATCAGGTAAGTAAATCAACTTTAATAGAAAAAATAGCAGATCTAATTATAAGTAAAAAAAACAAATTAATTGATAACGTTATAGATGAATCGGATCAGTTAGTTCGTATTGTTATTCGCCCCAAAAATAGGAATGTTAAACCAGAAGTGTTAATGGAAAGTTTGTTTAGACAAACTGATTTGCAGGTAAGAATTCCCCTAAATATGAACGTTTTGAATTCAAAGCTTCAGCCAAAAGTAATGTCGATAAAAGAAGTTTTGGCAAATTTTTTATCCCATCGCTATGAAGTTTTAGTTAGAAAATCGGAATTTAGATTAAAGAATATCAAAAATAGAATAGAAATTTTAATTGGGTTTATAAAAGTTTATCACAATTTAGATAAAATTATCAAAATTATTAGAAACGCCGAAGATCCAAAACTACAATTAATAAAAAAATTTAAATTTACGCAAAATCAAGTTAACGCAATTTTAGATATGCGATTAAGAAATCTTAGAAAGCTAGAAGAAAAAGAAATTAAGCAAGAGTATAAAGATTTATTATCTGAAAAAAACTTTTTAACAAAATTATTATCTTCTAAATCTTTACAAAAGAAAGAAATAGATAATGAAATAGATTTTTTAATTAAAAAATTTAAAGATGATCCTCTGTTGGGAAAAAGAAGAACTAAATTAGATAAATTTGGTAGTGTTAATGAAGAAACTTTTGATAATGAGATTAAGTCTGATGATCCTCTTACTATTACTATTCTTAAAAATGGCTTTATTAAATCGCAAAAATCTTTTGTAAAAAATTTAGAAGAGCAAATTGGAAATGAAAATAGCTCTTTATTAATGCATGCACGTTCTAATGATAAAATTATACTAGCATCAAATTTTGGTAAATTTTACACAATTGAAGCCGATAATATTTTAACAGGATCTTCAACAGGTAGACCGATGTCATCTTACTTGTCACTTGCTGATAATGAAAAAATTATCGATGGTTTTAGATTTGATAGTGAAGGTGAAATTTTTATTTATACTAAAAGTGGATATGGCTTTGTTGCCTTAGAAAAGAATCTCGAAACTAATAAGAAAACTGGAAAAAAAGTAATGAATGTTAAAGGAGATGATATTGTTATTGGAGTTTCTAAAGTCACAAAAGATTCAGATTCAGTAGCAATTATTTGCGATTTAGATGGAAAAAACAAAATGTTAGCATTTAATATAAATGAGCTTCCAAAATTAGATAAAGGAAGAGGAGTTATTTTAGTAAAAGGTAAATCTCTAAAAGTTATTAATGCTTCAGCATTTAATGCCAAATCAGTTATTAAGGATCAGATAGATAAGACTCTATTTGATAAATCTACAATTGAGAATAATTATGGAAAAAGAGCTCAATCAGGAAAAGTTATTAAGAATTATAAAAATCAGATCATGAATAGAAATTTTGAAAATAATATTAGATGTCATTTACAATAGTATGAATATTTCTACATATAAAAAAGTTTTATCAAAATATGCTACCGGAATTACTGTTATAAAAAAGAAAGATAAAAATAATTTTCTTACAGGTATTACCGTTAATTCTTTTGTCTCAATATCTTTAAAACCTCCTTATATTTCTTGGAGTTTAGACAAAACATCTTCGAGTTTTAAAAAGTTTAAGAATTTAAAATTTTTTAACATTTATATTTTATCAGCAAAGCAAATTGATGTTTCTAATTATTTTTCATCAAAAAATGAAATTAAAAAAAATACAGTTATAGCGAAAAAATTATTAAAATATAATCTTGCCGAACTTAATTGCAAAACGATAAAAAAAATAAATATTGGCGATCATTTATTTTTTGTTGCAAAAGTTTTTAAATTTAATTTAAAAAAAGAAAAAAAACCTCTAGTTTACTTTGCGAGTAGTTATAAAAAACTATCTTGATAAGTATTTTTCTATTACTTCATTAGCAAAGTATGAAACTATTGCATTAGCGCCAGCTCTTTTAAAACTATAAATTACTTCAAGAATAATATCCTCTTTTGCCAAAGATGATTTAATACCATTTTTAATCAAACTATATTCACCTGATACATTATAAGCAAAAACAGGAACATTAAATTTTTGTTTAATTTTATAAATAATATCAAGATATGCTAAAGCAGGTTTAACCATTACAAAATCGGCTCCCTCATCTAAATCTAATTTAACCTCCAGTAGTGCTTCATCTGAATTTTTATAATCCATTTGATAAGTCTTCTTATCAGATTTAAGAGTTGAAGATGTGCCAACAGCATCTCTAAATGGAGAGTAAAAATTAGAAGCATACTTAACTGCATAAGATAAGATTTGAACATTAATAAATTTATTTTTTTCTAAAGCATTTCTTATTAAACCAATTCTTCCATCCATCATGTCTGATGGAGCAATAATATCGCAACCAGCTTGCGCCTGTATTAAAGCTTGTTTAATTAAAACTTTATTTGTTTCATCATTATCAATTTTATTATTTATAATTAGACCATCGTGGCCATGAGAAGTGTAAGGATCTAAGGCTACATCGCACATAACACCAATATTTTTATTTAATTTTTTTACTTGGTGTATTGCATTACAAACTACATTGTTTTTATTTAATGCCTCGGTACCTTTATTATTTTTTTTTGAATTTTCTATTAATGGAAATATAGCAACAGCAGGAATTTCATTTTTTGATGATCTTGAAATTATTTCATCTAATCTATCTATGGAATATCTAAAAATTCCAGGCATAGATTTAATTTCTTGTTTCTTATTTTTACCCTCACAAACGAAAATCGGTAATATAAAGTCAGATTTATCAAGGTAAGTGTCATTTATTAGTCGTCTAGACCATTCTGACTTTCTATTTCTTCTTAACCTAGTGCTAGGAAATTTCATGAGGATTTAATTTTTAATGCGACAATACAGTAAAAGTATATATTTGAAAAAAGTATTTTCTTTAGGATAATATTAGTTATGAGCATAGATTACGATCTTATTTTTAACACAGCATTAAAGGGTTTAAGACAAGAGGGTCGTTATAGGATCTTTAACAATATCACTCGAAAAAAAGGTGATTTCCCAAAAGCGGTTTATAATAATCAATATGGAATTAAATCAGACGTTACTATCTGGTGTAGCAATGATTATTTAGGAATGGGGCAAAACCCATTAGTAGTTGAAGCATTTGTAAATGCTGTAAATTTAGTTGGCGCTGGCGCTGGTGGAACAAGAAATATTTCTGGTACATCAAATTATCACGTTGAGTTAGAAAATGAGTTAGCAAAATTTCATAACAAGGACGGAGCTTTAATTTTTACTTCTGGTTACATAGCAAATGAATGTGCATTGAGTACCTTAGCTAAATTTTTACCTAACTGTGTTGTTTTTTCAGATGAAAATAATCATGCATCAATGATTGAAGGTATTAGAAAAGGAAATTCTGATAAATTCATTTGGAAACATAACGACGTAGATCATCTTGAATATCTTTTAAAAAATTCTAATAAAAATCATCCAAAAATTGTAGCATTTGAATCTGTATATTCAATGGATGGTGACTTTGCTCCTATAGAAAAAATAATTGAAGTTTCAAAAAAATACAATGCTTTAACATATTTAGATGAAGTGCACGGAGTAGGACTTTATGGAAAAAATGGAGGAGGTTTATCTGAGAAACTTGGGTTAACATCAGAAATAGATATTATCGAGGGCACACTTGCAAAAGGTTTTGGATTGATGGGTGGATATATTGCAGCAAAGTATAATATTATTGATGTAATAAGATCATTTGCTCCAGGATTTATTTTTACAACTTCTTTGCCACCAAGTTTAGCTGCTGCAGCGGTTGCAAGTATTCGTTATGTGAAAAATAATTATAGTTTAAGAGAAGCTCTTTATGATAGGGCAGATAAATTAAAAAGAATGATGCTTGCTAAGAATTTACCAATTATAAAAAATAATAGTCATATAGTTCCTTTATTAGTTAAAGATCCTATAAGATGTAAAGAAATATCAGATATTTTGCTAAACGATTATTCAATATATGTTCAGCCGATTAATTATCCAACTGTTCCCAAAGGACTAGAGAGACTTAGATTTACTCCAACTCCTTTACATGATGATTCTAAGTTAGAATTTCTTGTGAATTCTCTTGATCAGATTTGGAGAGAATTAAAACTTGCAAGAGCCGCTTAATATATAAAAATAATTAATTATCTTTTTAATATACAAGCCATTTTGAAGTTGGTAATTAACTGTTGTGTCTAAATCACTAACTAAATCAATCATTATAGCCTCAGATCATGCCGGCTTTTTAATGAAAGAAAAAGTTAAAATTTTTCTAAATAAATCTAAAATCAAAACACTAGATCTTGGTACTTTCTCAGAAGAAAGGGTTGATTACCCAGACTATGCTAAAAAACTTGCTTTATTAGTTAAGAAAAAATCTTCCTTTGGAATATTAATTTGTGGTTCAGGGATAGGGGTCTCTATTGCGGCAAATAGGTTTAAGAAAATAAGAGCAGCCGTTTGTTACAACCAAATATCAGCATCTTTAGCTAGAAAGCACAATAATGCTAATGTATTATGTCTTGGCGCAAGATTAATTCATTTTAAAAACGCCAAAAAAATTATAAATACTTTTATGAGTACAAAATTTGAAAGCGGTAGACATACAGCAAGAGTAAAAAAGCTAGATAAATAAATATGAGCGTAGACAAAAAATATATTGAACAATTTTTCAATTCTAATTTAAAAGATTCAGATCCAGATGTTTATGATTCAATTCAAAAAGAATTTTCACGTCAGCAAAATCATATTGAGTTAATTGCTTCTGAAAACATTGTTTCAAGAGCAGTATTAGAAACTCAAGGATCCGTATTAACAAATAAATATGCCGAAGGTTATAGTGGCAAAAGATATTATGGTGGTTGTGAATTTGTTGATATTGCTGAAGACTTAGCAATTGAGAGAGCAAAAAAATTATTCAATTGTAATTTTGCAAATGTTCAACCCCATTCAGGCGCACAAGCCAATGGTGCTGTATTTTTAGCCTTAATTAAGCCAGGGGATACAATTTTAGGAATGGGTATTGATCAGGGAGGTCATCTTACGCACGGAGCTGCACCCGCAATGTCCGGAAAATGGTTTAATGCTATTGCGTATGGAGTTAGGAAAGATAACGGCCTAATTGATTATGATGCTGTCAAAGACTTGGCAATTAAACACAAACCAAAATTAATTATCGCAGGCGGTAGCGCTTACTCAAGAATAATTGATTTTAAAATTTTTAAAGATATTGCAAAAGAAGTTGGTGCTTACTTGTTAGTTGATATGGCGCATTTTTCAGGCTTAGTTGCTGGAGGAGTATATCCAAATCCAATCGAATATGCAGATGTTGTTACATCTACGACACATAAAGTATTACGAGGACCAAGAGGTGGAATAATTCTTACAAATAATGAAGAATTAGCAAAAAAATTTAATTCAGCTGTATTTCCAGGTTTGCAAGGTGGACCTTTAATGCATGTGATAGCTGGTAAAGCCGTTTGTTTCAAAGAAGCTTTATCAGATAATTTTAAATCTTATGCAAAATCGGTTGTTGAAAATGCACGGGCGCTTTCAGAAACTTTAAAAAATTTAGGCTATACAATTTTTTCAGGTGGAACTGATACGCATTTAATACTTATAGATTTAAGACCTTTTAAACTAACAGGAAAAGATGCTTCAGATTCATTAGGAAGAGCAAATATAACATGCAATAAGAACGGTATTCCTTATGACGATCAAAAACCTTGGATTACCTCAGGTATTAGACTTGGAACACCGGCATGTACTACAAGAGGATTTTCAACAAATGAATTTAAAACAGTTGGAGTTTTAATAGATCAAGTTTTAAAAGGTTTAATTAGCAATAACAGCAGCCAAGTAGAAAAAGAAGTTCAAGGAAAAGTAAAAAGTTTGTGCGCAGCATTTCCAATTTATAAATTTTAATTTTTGTGATTTGTCCATTTTGTAAAGAAAAAGAAACTTCGGTAATTGATTCAAGGCCTACAGAAGATGGTACCGTTATCAGAAGAAGAAGAGAGTGTAGCTGCAAACAAAGATTTACTACTTTTGAAAGAGTTCAACTAAGAGAACTGATTGTTGTTAAAAAAAATGGAAGAAAATCTACTTTTGATAGAGAAAAATTAGCTAAATCTATAAACATTGCTTTAAGAAAACGACCGGTAGATAGCGATACAATAGAAAAATTTATTTCTAAGATTTATAGAAATTTAGAAGATCTAGGCCAGGCTGAAATATTATCTAGCACGATTGGAAAATATGTAATGGAAGGTCTAAAAGAACTGGATCCTGTTGCCTATGTTCGTTTTGCTTCTGTATATACTAACTTTAAAGAGGCAAAAGATTTTGAGCAATTTGTAGACCAACTTAATGTTCCCTCAAAAAAATAAAAGTAAGTTTAATAAGTCTTATTTTATGAACTTGGCTTTTAATTTAGCCAATATTCACAATAACATGACAGGCACCAATCCTTCAGTTGGATGTCTAGTTTGTAAAAATGATAAAATTTTATCTTATGGTGTGACAGGTGTTGGAGGAAGTCCTCACGCGGAATACTCAGCTTTACTTAATTTAAAGAAAAGTAATAATTTAGATTGTTATGTTTCTTTAGAACCATGTCATCATCAAGGAAAAAATCCACCCTGCACAAAGTCTATAATTAATAAAAATGTAAAGAGTCTTTATTATTCAGACATAGACAACGATCCTAGAGTACAAGGAAAAGGTCTTGAATTTTTACAAAATAATAAAATAAAAATTAGCAAAATTAGTAATGTTTATAAAAAGAATTTTTATGCAATTTACAATGACTTTAGTAAAAATTTTTTTCCAAAAGTTTATGCAAAAATTGCAACGACAAAAAATTATTATTCATTTGTAAAAAATAGACCTCAGATAACAAATAGTTATTCAAAAAAACTAACACATATTTTACGTTCAGAAATCAATGCTATATTAATAGGGGTAAATACTCATAATAAAGATAATCCTTTATTAAATTGCCGTATTAACGGACTTAATCTTTTAAGTCCTGCTCGTTTTATAATTGATCCAAATCTTAGAATTAATAGAAATTCAAAATTAATAATGTCTGCGAAGAAAATTAAAACTTATATTTTTTATTCCGACAAAAATAATAATAAAATTAATTATCTCAAAAATAAAAATATTTACCCAATTTATTTACCGCTTAACAAAAATAAGCATATGGATTGCAAAGAAATCCTAGTTACCATTGGCTTATTGGGTTACAAGAATGTCCTAATAGAAGGGGGCTACAACACTATAAAAAGATTTATTGATTTAAATTTAATAGATATTTTTTATTTTTTTAAAAATAATGAGGTTATTAGCAAAAAAACCTCTCATTCTTTTAAAAATATTTATATGCTTTTAGAAAAGAAGTTTAAAAATAAAAATAAATTACAGCAGGTTAATTTGAAAGATAATACTTTAACTGTATTTCAAAAATAATTAATTTTATGTTTACTGGTATAATAAAAAATATTGGCACTATTAAAACATTAACCAAAAAAAATAATGGTTATTTTTTATCAATAATTTCAAATCTAAATTTTACTAAAAAAGATATTGGAACC
>VERQ01000088.1 GCA_018882565.1 Candidatus Fonsibacter sp.
ATCTACTTGTGTTCCACTTCAACCATTTGGATTTAATTTTACAGGTGGTAAATTATTATCTAAATTAGCCTTTTCACAGGAAATTTTGAAAATTTATAAAGAATTATATAATGATGAACTTTTAGGAATTACTACAACGGGTTTATACGGAAAATCTATTCAATACGATAGATTAAAAGAATTAAAATATGTAGGTGTTACTAAAGGTAATTCAGTTTATAAAATACCTAAGGAACTTACTGAAAAATGTAAAAAATATTTAATGAGTAAAGGAAAAAATTATACAAAAAAATTCTTTGTTATTGGTCAAACATTACATTATTTGGGATTAAGTAGAGAAAAATATATGAGTGATAATCCAAAAGGAGTATATTTTGGTTTTACTCATTCAGATGCTAGAGATTTTTTAATAGGTAAAATTGAAAAAATTAAAAAAGCTTATTCAGCAAAATCTAGTAATGAACTTTTTATTGAATGGAAAAATAGATGGGCAAATCAAAGATATAATCATCTTAAGAATAATAATAGAATTGAATTAAATAAAAATAATAAAACTAAAACACAAATAATTATTAAAGAAGAAGTAAACATTAATAAACAACAAATAGTAAATAATAAAGAACACAAAATTAAAAAGGAAGAAACTAAAGAATACCATAAAAATAGATATCAAAAAATTAAGGAAGATAAAGAAGCCAATAAGATTATTTCCGATAATGAAATTTATTTTCAAAAAAATGTTAGTAAATATGAAGATAAAAATGGAGTCTATTTACAATATATAAAAAAAACACCAGATAAAATATATCGGAAAAAGATTAAAATAAAGTCAAATGATATTCAAGCTGAGGTAGAAAGATTAATAAACGAATTGAATAAAGATAATCCAGGTTACAATCTTAAAGCAGAAAAAGTTATTAATCCTCATCTTTTTAAATTGAATACTAAATTGATTACTAATGAAGAAGAAATAAATATAAATTTAAATATACCAAGACCAAAACTATTTGAATATTTTACTATCTGTAAAATTAATGATATCGAATATATCCAGTACAATATGAACATCAATACAGAAAGAGAATCAGATAGAGTTAGAATTAATTCATATGATATGGATAATGAAGTTAATGAATTTATAAAGAGAATAAATAAAAAATTTAATAGAAAATATGAAATTGTCAAAAATATAAACCCACAAAATTGGAAAACATCAAATAAAATTATTGATCGCGAAGAAACCGATGATAAAGCAAAAAACAGAGAAAAAGCCAATAAATCGATTGAAAAGAAGAAAACAGAAATGGGTGAAGAAGCTTTCAAAGCATTAAAAGCTAAACAAGCTAGGGAAAGGCGTGAGAAAAAAAAGAAAGAAATAGATTTAGACTAATAATGTAAATTAGCTATCTTATAAATTGAAGTTTTATAAAATCACTCAAAAAAATTGAAGTATCACAAATTCTCAAATTTACTCTAATTTCTTTAATTTTTATATTCATAGAAATTAAAAAAATTGATTATTTTTTATTTACACACAATAACCAATTATTAATGTTTCATTATGGCCGTAAACCAACCAACGATATAAATAAAGATATCGGTAATATTAATATTTTACAAAAGAACATCTATAACTATCCAGAACCTGTTTTATCAACTAATATTAAAATTAATAATATTATTGAATACAAAGATTGTTTCGAAATATCACTACTACGTTTTATTAATATTATTTTTGGTAAGGATAATAAAATTGATATTAATAAAATACGACGTCTAATAGGAAATGGTTATGAAACTAATGAATTTTACAATTTTATTTCTAAATACAATAATTTTGATATAAAATCAGATCAATATACTTCTACTTTTTTTCGAGATATTCGAACCAAATGGTGTAACTTTTTGAATAATCGAGACATATTTCATTATAAATTCGAAAATAAATATAAGTTAACTCCATCTATTAATAATTTTTTCTCTTTTTTCAGTTATTTTTTCAATTTAAGATTTACTGAAGAATCAGATAATAAAAACTTATCAAACTTAATGAAATTTTTAAGTCCAAACAATCACTTCAAAGCAAAACTTTATAAAAATGGTTACATCGGTAAAGATAAGATTTATGAAGAAACAATAATAAAGATTTATGTAAATGA
>VERQ01000037.1 GCA_018882565.1 Candidatus Fonsibacter sp.
ATATTATGGGTTGTAGGAGATCTTTTATATCAAGACTATAAATATTTTTTTATTTAAATAAATTCTAATTAACCTGATCTTTAGGTTTTTTATTATTAAAGAAATTTTCTAAGTTATCGATTGCTCTATTTCCCATATCAATTCTAGTTCTAACAGTTGCGCTACCAAGATGTGGAAGTAAAAAAAGATTATTTAATTTTAAGTACTCAGGATTAATTTTTGGTTCTCCATTATAAACATCTAGACCTAAAGCAAAAACTTTCCCGCTCTTCATTGCTTTAATCATAGCAACATCATCAATAATATCTCCTCTAGCTGCGTTCGTAACAACGGCACCATCGGGCAAATAATTAATTGATTGTTCATTAACTAGATTTGTAGTCTCTTTAGTGGCAGGACAATTAATGGATAGAAATTCGCTATTGTTAAATAACGATTTAATATTGTCGTGATAAATTGCTCCCTGTTCCAAGTGAGCGGCTAATTTAGTTCTGTTGTGATAATGAATTTCCATGCCAAAACCTCGAGCACGTTTTGCAACTGCTCTGCCAATTCTTCCCATCCCAAGAATTCCTAATTTTCTATTAGACATTTGTTTGCCAAGTAAAAAATCAGTTTTCCAAGTCCAGCTTTGTTCTTCAGCAAATTTTCTACCCTCGTAAGCTCTTCTTGATGCTCCTAGTAAAAGTAAAATAGAAATATCAGCAGTTGACTCTGTTAAAACTTCTGGAGTATTCGTTACAACTATTCCTTTTTTTGCGGCAGCATCAACATCAATATTTCCAAATCCGACCGCATAGTTTGCAATAATTTTTACTTTATCTGAAAGTTTACCGATAGCAGCTGCGTCTATTTTATTTGTTCCAAAACATAAGATTCCATCGCAATCTTTAGATAACTCGATAATGTCTTCTGTTGTGTAAGGTTTTTCTTCTTTATTTAATTTTGCATCAAATAACTTTTGAACACGCTCTTCTGTTTCCTTTAATAAATTTTTAGTAACTAAAATCTTTTTCTTCATAATAAATTAATTGCTTTGGGTTTTTCTCCGCCTGTATACCAGTTTAAAATCTCTATGGTATGGACAATCGGTATTTGGGTTCCCGATGAAATCTGCGTCATGCACCCGATATTTCCAGTTGAAATAAAGTCAGGTTTTACTTTATCAATATTTGAAACTTTTCTTTTTAATAGTTCTGTCGCCATTTCATCTTGTAGCAAATTATAAGTTCCAGCCGATCCACAACATAAATGACCATCTGGTATCTCGACTATTTCATTGCCAGTTTTTTTTAATAAATCCATTGGCTGCTGATGTATTTTTTGACCATGCTGCATTGAGCATGCAGAGTGATAAGCAATTTTAAATTTCTTATCTTTTTTCATATAGTTTAATTTAATATTTTTTCCTAAATATTCAGTTACATCTTTTGCAAGCGATGAAACCATTTTTGCTTTTTTTCTAAGTTCTTTGTCTGGATGATCTCTAAAAATATAACCATAATCTTTTAAAGTAGTGCCGCAGCCAGAAGTGGTTACTAAAATTGCATCAAGATTTTTTTCTTCATACCAATTAAACCATGAATTAATGTTATTTATAAAAGATTTATGAGCCAAATCTTCTTTCCCTAAATGATGATTTAATGAACCACAACAATCCACTTGTTTTGGCACAATGACCTCAACTCCATGCCTATTTAATATATCAATTGTTGCATCATTAATTTGTGGAGAAATAACTCTTTGTACGCAGCCAGTAAGCAAAGCAACTCTCGCATAAGTCTTTCCGGCTGACGGATATATTTCTTTATTTTCTTGTTTAGATGCCGGAAAAGAATTTGGCATATACCTCAACATATTTTTAATTTTTTTTGGAAATAGAAATCTAAAAGGATAAAATAATCTTGCAGAGTAGCCGGCTATTCTAAATAGAGTTGGGCTTGGTAAAATTTTGGAAAGTAAGCTTCTTATAAGTCTATCAAAAAAAGGGCGGGTAAAAGTTTTTTCTATATGATTTCGAGCATGATCTACAAGATGCATATAATTAACTCCTGAAGGACAAGTGGTCATGCAAGAGTAACAAGATAAGCATCGATCAATGTGCTTTGTTATTTTTTCATTGGCTGGTTTGTCATTTTCCAGCATATCTTTGATTAAATAAATTCTACCTCGAGGACCATCGAGTTCATCTCCAACGATCTGATAAGTTGGACAGGTTGCATTGCAAAATCCACAATGTACGCATTTTCTTAAGATTCCATCTGCTGAACTAATGTTGGGGTCTTGTAATTGTTTTTTTGTAAAATTTGTTTGCATTATATTCCTGAATACATTTTTCCTGGATTTAAAATTTTCTTAGGATCAAAACTTTCTTTGATCTTTAAAGATAAAACTTTAATATTCTCATCAACAGTTGTCAAAAAATCCTCTTTGATACGTACATGATTAGGCGCCTTAATAACTGTCATGTGCCCATCAAGTTTTATAACTTCTGTTCTTAATTGCCTCAGTAGTACGCTATCATTCTCTGGTATTTCGGCCCAAATTAAATTGCCTGCCCAATCCACCACATATTTTAATTCTTCATTCTCAAATTTATTTATAAATTGATCAGTATTAACAGGTGGTAGAATTATCTTCACAACTACATTTGGGCTATTATTAAAAAATTGCAGATCGGTTGTATTTTGCCAAAAAATTCTTGATTGATAATTTTCAAGAACTGAAATTGTTTTTTTATATTCATCAAACAATTTTTTTAGAGTATTAACTCTCTCAACAACTGAAATTTTAGGCCCCTCAAGACGAATAGCGGTAATTGAAGTTGTTGTGTCTAAATCATTTAATTTAAAAAACTTAGACATTTTTGCTGGATAAAAACATGCCCCAGAAATTTCAACGGAAGTTTGCATTGATTTAGAAAAAATATTTAAAGCTTTTTTTAAATTAATATTATTAACCAATAAAGTTTGGCTTTCTTCATTTTTCGGCTGAACTTTCAATACGATCTCCGTCAAGGCAACTAAGGTTCCATATGATCCGGTTATAAGTTTACTTACATCATAACCTGTTACATTTTTAACAACGGTCCCCCCTGATTTTACAATTTCACCTTTGCCATTTATTCCTCTAAATCCTAGAATATGATCTCTTAAAGCGCCTGCTCTAAACCTACGTGATCCCGATAAATTACACGCCACAGCTCCACCGACAGATCCTTTATTACTTTTACCATTATATAAAAAACCCATGTCAGATGGTTCAAAAGATAACTCTTGATTTTTTTTATCTAACTCTGCCTCAATTAAAGCAAGCGGTGTTCCTGCTTTAACTTTAATATAAAGTTCTTCTGGAAAGTATTCGATAATTCCGCTTAGATTTTTTAAATTTAGGGACTTTGAACACTGAATTAATCTACCAATTGGTTTTGAATTATGTCCGGTAATTTCAATTGGAATTTCTTGCGAATTGCAATTTTTTATAAAATCAGCAACTTCATGTTCGCTTGATGGCGAATAAATTTCTGGCATTAAAATCTTGGGATGTCTTTAAACTTTGCTTCTCCTTTATGAACATGCATTTTTCCGCCTTCTGCACAACGATGAAGGATCGGGTATACTTTGCCTGGATTTAAAAGAGATTTCTCATCAAACGCCTGTTTAATATTTAGTTGTTGCTGAATGTCTTCATCATTAAACATTTCACACATTAAATCTCTTTTCTCAATTCCAACTCCATGCTCTCCAGTGAGTACGCCGCCTACTTTGACGCAATATTTTAAAATATCAGCACCAAACTTTTCTGCTTTTTTTAATTCACTTTTAATATTTGAATCGAACATAATTAGAGGATGTAAATTTCCATCTCCTGCATGAAAACAATTTGCAACTCTTAATCCATGTTTTTGTGAAAGCTTGGTAATTTCCTTTAAAACTTCGGCTAATTTTTTTCTAGGGATTGTTCCATCCATACATAAATAGTCAGGAGACATATCTCCAATTGCTGGGAACGCGGCTTTTCTTCCTAGCCAAAATCTTAATCTTTCTTCATCATTCTTACTTATACGCAAATAGGTTGATTTATTTTTCTTAGCAATTTCTTCAACTCTTTTTATTAAAATATTTACTTCACTTTCTGTGCCATCCAGTTCAACAATTAAAATTGCCTCAACGTCTTTTGGATATCCGGCTTTAGCATAGTCATCTGTTGCTTTTATCAAAGGCTTATCCATAATTTCCATTCCTGCAGGAATAATTCCACCTGAGATAATGTCTGAAACACACTGACCAGAATCTTCAACACTTTGAAAACCTAAAAGTAGTGCTTTAACTGACTGTGGTTTTTTTAAAATTTTAACCGTCACTTCCGTTAAAACTCCTAGCAATCCTTCTGATCCTGTAATTAAACCTAATAAATCATAACCTTCAGATTCTAATTTTTTTCCACCAAACTTCATAACCGTTCCATCCATTAAAACAATTTCAACGCCAAGAACGTTATTAGTTGTAGTTCCGTATTTTAAAGAGTGAACACCGCCAGAGTTTTCGGCAATATTTCCGCCAATCGAACAGGCAATTTGGCTTGAAGGATCTGGTGCATAATAAAAGCCATTGTGTTCAACTGCTTTTGTTAGAGATAAATTTGTAACTCCAGGCTGAGTAACAACGCATCTATTTTCAAAATCAATTTCTAAAATTTTATTAAATTTACTAAGACCTAACAAAACGCAGTCTGCTAAAGGCAAAGCTCCACCGGATAGACCTGTGCCAGATCCTCTTGGAACAATCTTAATATTATTTTCATGACAATATTTTAAAATATTACTAACTTCTGTTGTATTTTCCGGAAGAACAACAACCATTGGTTTTTGTTTATAAGCGCTTAATGCATCCGTTTCATAAGGAGTTATACCTTCAGGATCTGAAATAATATTAATTGGATTAGTAAATCTTTTTAAATCACGAACAATTTTTTCTCTATCATTTAAAACTGATTGATCAATTTGTGGCATTACTAGCGTGGACATAACTCAAACTTATATTATTTTAATTGATTTATATAGGTCTTTGAGGTCGAAAAAAAAACTTTATTTGACAACAGTTTTTTTAATTTTTTCTAAAGCTTTTTCTATATTCTCGTAAGAGTTGGCAAAACTAAATCTTACAAAATCTTTGGCAGATTTACCAAAGCTTACGCCTGGAATAATTGCAACGCCCGCTTCATTTAAACATTTATCTGCAAACTCATTACCATTCATCCCAGTTCCGCTAATATTGGGAAATACATAAAAAGCTCCTCCAGGATTATTACAAGTAATCCCTTTGATGCTGTTTAAACCATCAACAATTAATTTTCTTCTTCTGTTAAATTGACTCATCATTTCATCTAAAAAATCATGGGGACCATCTAATGCAGCAAGACCTGCAATTTGAGTTGAGGCACAAGGACATGAGTGATCGTTCACGCATAATCTAGTGATATCTTCAATAATTTTTTCTGGCCACACGCTCCAACCTAAACGCCAGCCTGTCATTGCATATGTTTTACTCCAACCATCTAAAACAATTAATCGGTCAAAAAGTTCTGGATAATTAAAAAACGAAGGCATTTTTTTATCATCATAAATTTGTCTGCTATAAATTTCATCGCTTAAAATTGCTACTTCTGGAAATTTTTTTAAACCTAAAACGAGTTTGTCAATTTGTTCTCTTTCGATAAGACCGCCTGTTGGATTTTGAGGATTATTGATTATAATTAGACGGGTTTTATCATTTATTAATTTTAAAACTTCTTCGGCTTTAAAAGAAAAATTATTTTTTTCACTTAAATACATTGGAACTGCTTTTGCTCCTGAATAATTAATCATTGATTCATAAATTGGAAATCCTGGTTCTGGATAAATAATTTCTGTACCTGGCTGACCAAACATTAACATTGCGAAAAACATTGTAGGTTTTCCACCTGGCATAATTACTACTCTTGAAGCGTCTACGTTTGCTCCATACATTTTTTTAATATGACGAGATACTCCTTGTCTTAATTCTAAAAGACCATTTGCTGGGGTGTAACCATGAAAGCCATCATCTAATGCTTTTTTTGCAGCATCAACAATGTGTTTTGGAGTTCTAAAATCTGGCTGTCCTATTCCTAAGTTAATTATTTCTTTTCCTTGAGCTTCTAAAGCTTTTGCCTTTGCAAGAACAACAAAAGCATTTTCAGTGCCAAGTTTAAAAAGACTGTCTGCTAATTTCATTTTTTTCTAAAAATTACTTTATCTCTAGTAATTTCTTTTACACTTCTACAACCCATTAAAGTCATTCCTCTTTTTATTTCAGCATGCATAATTCTAAGTATTGCTTCAACACCAGGCTGACCACCCGCTGACAATGCATATAAATAACCTTTTCCAAATGAACATGCTTTTGCTCCAAGTGCTAAAGCTTTTAAAACATGAGTTCCTCTTCTAACCCCACCATCTAAAATAACATCTACTTTGTCTCCAACTGCATCTACAATATCTGCAAGAACATCAAATGGTGACATAGAGGCATCTAGTTGTCTTCCGCCGTGATTTGAAATCATGATTGCTGTTGCGCCAATATCTACTGCTTTTTTTGCATCCTCTACAGATACAATTCCTTTTATAGCAAAAGCGCCTTTCCATTTCTTTGCAACATACTCTGCATCTTTCCAATTCATTGTAGGATCAAATTGACTGTTAATATAGTTGATCACTGAAGTTTCTATGGACTGCCCATCTTTTTCTGTATGTGGAAGATTGGGTAGTTTAAATCTTTCACGCATTAAATAATTTAAAGTCCACTCAGGATGTAATGCAAAACTTATCAAGCTTGCTAAGGTTAATTTTGGTGGAGTTGTAAATCCAGTTCTATGATCTCTCTCTCTGTTGCCTGCAACAATAGTATCTACTGTTAAACACAATGCTTTAAAGTTAGCTCTTTGACATCGCTCAATTAAATTGTCTGTTAGGCCTCTATCTTTATGAATGTAAAGTTGAAATAATTTTGGACCACCTGTTAAATTTCCAACCTCTTCAATACTAGTTGTTGCAATCGTCGACATTCCAAAAAAGGTTCCAAATTTTTCTGCTGCTCTTGAAGTCGCTTTCTCACCATCATGATGATACAATCTATGCATTGCTGTTGGCGCAAGAAATAACGGCATATCAATTTTCTGTCCAAAAACAGTTGTCGACATATCGATAGTACTTACATCTCTCAAAACGCTTGGAACTAAATCACAATCATTAAATGCAGAAGTATTTCTTTTTAAAGTAATCTCATCGTCTGCGCCGCCATCGATATAATTAAAAATTGGGGAAGGGAGTCTTCTTTTTGCTAACTTTCTAAAATCATCAACATTAAAGCATCTAGTTAACGACATTATAAAGTTTTAGAAATTTTTTTGAAAACTGATGCTGTAATTATTTGCGCCAGGATTTTTATCACCTAGGCTAGCGTTTGAAATATGACTGTAAGAAATACCAATATTAGATGTTGAGCTTAAATTTAAAGCCGCTCTAACTTGTGTTTTAAATTCAATATTATGACCCAAATCTTTTCCATCACCTTTTCCATAAACTCCTGGTGTGAAACTTGGACTAATTAAAACTGAATTATTAGCTAATTTATAATCCAATCTAACTCCTGCATAACCATACTTGGCATTGTCATCTGTTACTAAAAATCCTACTACAGGTTTAAAATCGCCGATTGGAGAACCAAAAAGCTTTTTGTCAAAATCATAATCTAATTGAAACATTCCAGCGTCTGTTTTGTTATCGTTATGATCAAATTTTCCAACTGAAAATGTGAAGCCTTCTGATCTAGCCGTTGAAACTAGAGAGATAGATAACAAAGAAATTATCCCAAAAAATTTAGTAATTTTTGAATTCATTTTTATGAGCCTTTATTTAATAAAATTGTCGGAAATGCAATAAAGATTCTACTTTTTTTTCTTATTATTTAATCTGAATATTAAGAATCCACCAATAATAAAGATAATTAAAGGCAACAACCATAGGACTAAACTATTAAAATTTAAACCTGGATTATAAACAATCCAATCACCGTAACGACTTATTAAAAAATCGTAAATTTGTTTTTCGTTTTCTCCATTATCCAGTTTCTTAGAAATTAATTTTTTTAAATCAATTGCAAAATCAGAATTCGATTCATAAATCGACTGTCCTTGACAAACGATGCATCTAATATTTTTATAAATTTTATTCTTTAACTCTTCATTTGCAGAAAAAACATTAGAAGATAAAATAAAAAATATAATAGTAAGAATAAATTTTTTCATCACTTTTTTAATTGTAAAATTTTATTAACTGCATCTTCATTAAGCGGGCCAATATGTTTGAAAACTATTTTTCCTTTTTTTAAAACATATGTTTCCGGAACCCCATAGGCACCCAATTGAATTGCTACCTCTCCTTTTTTATCAACGCCTATTGAACTATAAGGATTTCCATATTTTTTTAAAAAATTTTTAGCATTCCCATTTTCATCTTTATAATTAAGGCCAATAATATTAATTCGATTTTTATCTTTTAAATCCATTAAAAAAGGATGTTCAATTCGACAAGGAATACACCATGATGCCCATATATTTAGAACAGCAAAATCTTTGCCAGATAAAACATTACTATCCAACTTTGTGTTTTTATTAAAAAGATCTTCTAAAATAAATTCTGGAATTTTTTTACCAATCATTTGATTAGGTTGATAAGTTTTATTGGAATTTAAAACTCTTAAAAAAAGAATAAAAATTATAACAATTGTTATTCCAAGAATTATAATTTTATATTTATTGTTCATTTTCCAGTCTAAACGTTTGATAAAATCCACCAAAAGCAATTAATAATATAGAAAACCAAATCCAAAACATTAAAGGTTTATAATAAAATCTGACCATAATTTTATCTTTTTCAAATTCAGACAAGTTAATTGCAAAATAATAATCTACGATAAAATTATTTTTAATGCTTGTCTCAGAAGTAAATTGGACTGGCTGATCATATTTTCTAATAGACGGGTTTAATTCGACTTGTTTTTCTTTATTGGTTACTAAAAAATTTCCAAAAACCTCCTCGTAGTTTTCTTTTTTGATTTTATTAATACTCTTAAATTTAATAATAAATTCTTGAATTTTAATCTCATCTCCCACCTTCATGGCTGTATTAATCTCTTTTGATAAATAAGCATTAATAAATATAGAAAAAATCAATATGCCAAATCCTAAATGAGAAACTAATCGTCCAAAATTTAGGCTTAATTTTTTTTGTGAAATCCAATCAAATATAACTGAAACGATTAGGTATACTGAAAAC
>VERQ01000038.1 GCA_018882565.1 Candidatus Fonsibacter sp.
GAATAGAGGTGTTGAAATTGATACAACATTAGCTGATGACATCAATCGTAGCATTATCAAAGAGCAAGTTGAAATGGGAGTTGCAGTTAGAATGGCTTGTTTGAAAATCATCTGTGGAAATAATAAATGAAAATGAAACTTTTAATTAATACCCGAGTAATAGATCCTCAAAATAATATTGATGAAGTTGGTGGAATTTTAATTGATGAAAATGGAAAGATTAAAGCGGTAGGAAAAAAAGTAACTAAAGACAATGCTCCAAAAGATTGTGAAATTATAGATTGCAAAGGCAATATTTCAATTCCAGGCATTGTCGACATGCGAGTATTTGTCGGAGAACCTGGCTTTGAATACAAAGAAAATTTTAGAACTTTAAGTGAAGCTGCTTTATCTGGTGGGGTAACTTCCGTTGTAACAATGCCAAATACAATGCCAGTAATTGATAATGGCTCCATATTAGATTTCACAAAAAGAAGAGCAAAGGATAAGTCACTAATTAAAATCTACCCCCTTGCAACTCTTACAAAAAATCTTGAAGGCAATGAAATGTCAGAGTTTGGTTTGCTTGGAATTATTGGTGCAATTGGTTTTACAGATGGAATTAAGTGCGTTCAGAATAATAGAGTAATGGATAAAATATTTAATTATTCAAAAAACTTAAACAACTTAATTATTCAATTTCCTCAAGACAACGAACTATCAGCTAATGGAGCAATTAACGAAGGTGGGATTTCTACAAGATTAGGATTAAAAGGAATCCCAGATATCGCTGAAAAAATTATTATAGAAAGAGATTTAAGTTTGTTAGAGCTTTATAAAAACCGATATCACATATCAACTATATCTTCAAAAGCATCACTTCCTGTAATTGAGAGTTATAAAAAAAAAGGATTAGAATTTACAACCGGAGTTTCGATAAATAATTTATCGCTAAATGAAAATGATATTGGAGATTTTAGAACTTTTTTAAAATTATCCCCTCCTCTTAGAACTGAAAATGATCGTTTAGCTTTGATCGATGCTGTTAAAAAAGAATTAATTGATGTTATTGTTTCAGATCATAAACCTGAAGATGAGGAGTCAAAACGTTTGCCATTCCAACAAGCAGCAACTGGCGCTTCAGGAATTGAAACTTTATTATCTCTGACATTAGAACTTTATCACAATCAATCTTGTGAACTAAAAACACTTATAAAAGCATTAACTTGTAATCCTGCAAAAATATTAAATATCAATGCTGGAAATTTATCGATTGGAAGTGATGCTGATATAGCAGTTGTTGATCTTGATAAGCCTTGGGTTGTTGAAAAAGAAAAAATTAAATCAAAATCAAAAAATACGGCAATTGAGAAAAGAAAAATGCAAGGTAAGGTTGAAAAAACTTTTATCAATGGAAATCTAGTATTTGAAGCTTAATGGACATACTTATAGTTACACTCTACTCTTATATATTAGGCTCTATACCGTTTGGCTTAATTCTTACAAAGTTTGCTGGTTTAGGGGATGTAAGAAAAATTGGATCCGGAAACATTGGAGCAACTAATGTTTTAAGAACAGGCAATAAATTTATTGCTGCTCTAACTCTTCTTCTAGATGGTCTTAAGGGAACTCTATCTATTTTTTTAACAACACAATTTTTTAACGATTTAACTTACTACTCTGCTGTAATTGTGTTTCTCGCTCATATTTTCCCAGTGTGGCTAAAATTTAAAGGAGGAAAAGGAGTTGCAACATTCATAGGAAGTTTATTAGTAATCAATTTTTATTTATCAGCAGTTTTTATTGCTGCATGGTTAATTATACTAGCAATTTTTAGAATATCAGCTGTCTCGGCATTACTAGGATATTTAGTTGTAACTGTTGCGGCTTTTATTTTCTTTGATCAAAAAATATTTTTATTAACTTTCTTTTACTTTATCACTTCAATCTTCACTCATAGACAAAACATTGCTTCCTTAATTAAAAGATAATTTCTAAGTAATTAAAGACTTTTTTGTATTTTTTTTTTTTGAAATTTGACAAAGGTCACAAATTTTGACAGTTCTTCACTTTTTACTAAAAAATTATGAATTTAGTTATCGTTGAAAGTCCTGCAAAAGCAAAAACTATTAATAAATATTTAGGTTCAGATTATAAAGTTTTAGCAAGCTACGGTCATGTCAGGGATCTTCCATCGAAAAATGGTTCTGTAGATACAGAGCATGATTTTAAAATGATTTGGGAAATTGACCCTGGTTCTAAAAAACATTTAAAAGAAATAACTGATTATGCAATTGATGCTGAGAGAATTATTCTAGCAACAGATCCTGATCGTGAAGGAGAAGCTATTGCTTGGCATTTAAAATGTATTTTGGAAGAAAATAAAAAAATAAAAGATAAAAAATTTGAAAGAGTTGTATTTAACGAAATTACTAAAAAAGCAGTTGAGAACGGAATTAGTAATCCAAGAGATATCAATCCTGAACTGGTTAATGCCTATATGGCAAGAAGAGCGTTGGATTATTTAGTTGGATTTAACATTTCTCCTATTCTTTGGACAAAACTTCCAGGTTCAAAATCTGCCGGTAGAGTTCAATCCGTTGCTCTTAGAATTATTGTAGATAGAGAACATGATATTGAATTATTTAAACCTCAAGAGTATTGGACTTTTGCTTGTACTTTTTTAACTCAACAAAAAAAAGAGTTAAACGCCAGACTTTATTCTTTTAAAGGAAATAAGATTGAAAAGTTTTCATTTAAAAATGAACAAGAAATTAACAATGTTTTGGAGCAGATAAAAAAAGAAAGTTTCAACATTGCGAGTATTGATAAGAAACCATACAGAAGAAGTCCTTACGCGCCCTTTACGACATCTACTATGCAACAAGAAGCTTCAAAAAAATTAGGTTTTTCAGCATCAAGAACAATGCAAATTGCTCAAAGATTATATCAAGGAATAGATTTTGAAGGAGATACTGTTGGCTTAATTACTTACATGAGAACTGACGGCACTAACATTTCTCAAGATGCTATTAAGGAATGTAGAAATTACATTGATAAAGAGATTGGTAAAAAATACTTACCGAGTGAAGCTAGAAATTATTCGGGGAAAAAAGCAAAGAATGCTCAAGAAGCGCACGAAGCAATAAGGCCAACTGATATTTTAAGAACTCCTGAAAAAATGAGATCTATTTTAGATAAAGATCAAGCAAGACTATATGAGCTTATCTGGAATAGAACACTTTCCTCTCAGATGGAAAATGCGGAATATGAAAGATGTACGTTGGAGATATTAAATGAATCAAAATCTATCACTTTTAGAGCTACTGGATCTGTTCAAGTATTCGATGGCTTTTTAAAATTATATCAAGATGTAAAAGAAGAAGATGAAGTTGATAAAGATGAAGAGAATGATCAAAAAATATTACCAGAAGTAAAGATTAATGAAAGATTAGAAAGCCCTAAATTTAACACTGAGCAACACTTTACTGAACCACCCCCTAGATTTTCTGAGGCAAGCTTAGTTAAAAAATTAGAAGAACTTGGAATAGGAAGACCTTCTACGTACGCAAGTATTATTTCAGTATTATCAGCTAGAAACTATGTAGAACTCATAACAAAACGCTTTATACCGACTGACAGAGGTAAACTTATTACTGCTTTCTTGGATAAATTATTTACTAAATATGTGGATTATAACTTTACAGCCACGCTTGAAGATAGTTTAGATGAAATTACTACAGGAAAAATTGAATATCTTAAAGTTTTAGAGAATTTTTGGAAAGAATTTTACAAAAATATTAACGAAGTTAAAGAATTAAGAACAAGAGCTGTGCTTGATTTATTGAATGAAAGTTTAGGTGATATTATTTTTGATAAAGACGAAAGTGGAAATATTTCAAAAAAATGTAAAAACTGCAGCAATGGTGAACTTAGTTTAAAGAATGGGAGATTTGGAGCATTCATTGGTTGTTCAAACTACCCTGAATGTAAATTTACAAGACCTTTATCTAGAGCAAAGGCAGCTGAACAAGATTTCCTTGCTGAACCAAAAGTATTTGGTGAAACCGATAATAAAGAAAAGATTGTTTTAAAAAAAGGAAGGTTCGGTCCTTACTTACAAATTGGTAATGATGAAAAGAATCTTAGAAATGTGTCCATTCCTAAAGGTATCTCTTTAGATTCATTAGACTTAGATAAATGTAAATTTTTAGCATCTCTTCCTAAAGTACTTGGCCAATATCCAGAAAATTCACAAGATATTACTTTAAATGTAGGAAGATTTGGACCTTATGTAAAATGTGAAAATAAATCAGCTTCTTTAGAAAATCCTGAAGATATATTTTCATTAGGATTAAATAGAGCAATTACTTTAATTGCTGAGGCAAAACCAGGCAGGAGAACTTCAAATGAAATTAAAAATCTGGGTGAGCATCCTGAGGATAAAAAACCTGTAAAAATAATGAAAGGTCAATATGGCCCTTATATTAAATACAAAACAATCAATGCTACAATCCCCGATGATAAGGATCCTGAAAATATATCTATGGAAGAAGCGCTAGTACTAATTGCAGCAAGAATTGCTTATGATGAATCTAAGAGTGGCAAAAAAACTAGAAAGAAAGGTAAAAAATCTAAAGTTGAAGATGAATAAAATTCAAGAAATTTTAAAAAAATTAAATATTAATATACCTACTCCTCCCAAACCTGTTGGTAATTATGCTGCATTCAGCAAATATGAAAAGCTTATTTTTATATCAGGACAATTGCCCATTACTTCTGATGGAAAAATAATAACTGGAAAAGTTATGAAAGATGTTTCTTTAGAACAAGCTCAAAATGCTGCTGAAATTTCAATTTTAAATGCTCTTGGTCAGCTAAAAAATGCATGTGATGGCGATCTTAACAAGGTGAAAAGCTGCATTCGAATAAGTGGCTATGTAAATTGTATAGATAATTTTTCAGATCATGCAAAAATAGTTAATGGAGCATCAGACCTAATTGCAAAGATATTTTCAGAAAATCTACACTCTAGAATTGCTATTGGATGCAATTCTTTACCTCTAAATGCTTGTGTTGAAATTGAAAGTATTTTTGAGACTAACTAAACTTTTATTTTAACTTTAACTTTATATTCAATTAAAATTTTATCTAAAATTTTTTGCTCTGATTTAGATAAAACATACTCAGATTCCTTATATACATTGGATAATTTTCGAATAAATTCATTTAGATAATCTTTTCCTTTAGCGGCTTCCAATTCATTATAAAGAGAGTTCAATTCTTTAGTTTTGCTTATATGTAAGTTCTTATAATTACTTTCACTCGGGTAAATAATAATACTTTTTTGAATGCTTGCTATCTCAATTGCAAGTTTTGACAATTTTTCTTCTATTTTTTTTGTCTTACTCGAAAATAAACCGAACATATTTATTGTACTGTTTTGCTAACTGGTTTTTTTGATGTTTTTTCAATTTTATTAATTTCAAAAACAAGAATATCGTTTTTGGCATCTACTAAAACATGACCACCATTCACTAATTTTCCATGAATAAGCTCATCAGCCAACGGTTTCTTAATTTTTTCATCAATAACTCTATTTAATGGTCTAGCACCCATTTTTTCATCAAATCCTAATTTAGAAATTAAGTTGCTAGCTTTATCAGTTAAATTAATAATAACATCTCTTTCTCCTAGTTGAGTCTCGAGTTCAATTACAAATTTTTCAACAATTTTTTTAACGGTTTCCTTATTTAAAACGTTAAATTGAACAATAGAATCTAATCTATTTCTAAATTCAGGTGAAAATATTTTATTAATGGATTCTAAATCTCCATCTCTATTAATGCTTTTATTGAATCCTATTTGAGATTTTTGCAAATCTTCTGCCCCTGCATTCGTGGTCATAATTAAGATAATATTTCTAAAATCAATTTTTTTACCGTTTTGATCAGTTAATTTTCCGTAATCCATAATTTGTAACAACACATTATAAACATCTGGATGAGCCTTCTCTATTTCGTCAATTAATAGGACCGCGTAAGGATTTTTATCAACTTTTTCAGAAAGCAATCCACCTTGATCAAAACCAACATATCCTGGAGGGGCGCCGATCAATTTAGAAACTGAGTGTCTTTCCATATATTCTGACATATCAAAACGAATAAGTTCAATTCCAAGAACTTTTGCAAGTTGTTTAGCAAGTTCAGTTTTTCCAACGCCAGTCTGTCCTGAAAACATATAATTTCCAATAGTACGGTTACTATCCCTCAAACCAGACCTTGATAATTTAATTGAAGACACAAGACTATCAATTGCAACATCTTGTCCAAAGATAACTCTTTTTAAATTTTTATCTAAATCTTTTAAATACATTCTGTCATTAACAGAGATATTCTTTTCTGGAATTTTTGTAATTTGAGAAACTATTCTTTCAATATCCTCAACGTCTAATACTTTTTTTCTCTGATTTTCAGGCTTTAAAACTTCTGAAGAACCTAATTCATCAATGATATCAATTGATTTGTCTGGTAATTTTTTATTACCTATATATTTACTAGATAAATCTACAGAAGCTTTGATTGCGGCATCAGTAAATTTAACATTATGAAATTTTTCATACTTAGAACGTATGCCATACATAATTTTATAAGCCTCATCTATTGTGGGCTCTGGCACATCTATTTTTTGAAATCGTCTTTGTAAGGCTCTGTCTTTTTCAAAAAATAACCGATACTCATTATAAGTTGTTGATCCAATACATCTTATATTTCCTGCCTGTAAAGCAGGCTTAAGCATATTAGAAGCATCCATTGAGCTTCCAGACGTTGATCCAGCTCCTACTAATGTATGAATTTCGTCTATAAATAAAATATAATTTCTATTTTTCTCTATTTCCTTGATAATTAACTTAAGACGCTCTTCAAAGTCTCCTCTGTACCTAGTCCCTGCAATTAATGTACCCATATCAAGAGAAAATATTACATGAGATTTCAAAACATCAGGAACTTCATTATTAAAAATTTTTAAAGCAAGACCTTCAACAATTGCTGTTTTGCCAACGCCAGGATCTCCTACTAATAATGGATTATTTTTAGTTCTTCTGCATAAAATTTGAGCTAAGCGGTCTACTTCAACTGTTCTTCCAATTAACCGATCTATTTTATTTTGTTCAGCTTTTTTATTTAAATTAACACAATACGATTCTAAAGGAGAATTAGTTGCTGCTTTATTATTGTTGTTAGATGAAGTGCCGTCAAAAGAACCGCCGTAGGCAAAATTATCAACTTTAGTAATTCCATGAGAAATAAAATTAACTACATCGTAACGAGTAACCTCTTGTTCTTGCAAAAAGAATGTTGCGTGACTTTCTCTTTCAGCAAATAATGCGACTAGTATATTTGCTCCTGTAACTTCATTTTTTCCTGAAGACTGGACATGAACAATTGATCTTTGAATAACTCTTTGAAAACTTGCCGTTGGTTGGGGCTCTAATTTAGTATCAGAGGTAACTATATTTTCTAACTCATTATCAATATAAAATTCTAGATTTTCGTTTAATAAATCAACATCTACATTACAAGCCTTCATTACATTACGAGCATCTGTTTCGTCTGTTAAAGCAAGCAGCAAATGCTCTAAAGTTACATACTGATGTTTCTTTTCAGTTGCAAATTTAAAGGCTTGAGAAATTGCCTGTTCTAAAGATTTAGTAAATGTAGCCATTTAAATAGATTTTTTCATAATACATTTTAACGGATACTGATTTTGTTTTGCAAAATTTATAACCTGCATAACTTTAGTCTCAGCAACCTCATAAGGATAAACTCCACAAACAGCACTACCTTCATTGTGAATTTTAAGCATAATTTTATTAGCTGTTAACTTAGTCATATTAAAAAATAATTGTAAAACTTTAACAACAAATTCCATCGTTGTAAAATCATCATTTAAAAGAATAACTTCATAAAAATTAGGTTTTTTAATTTTTGCTTTAGACTTACTTTTTTTTAACTTTATAAGTAGTTTAGGCATTTACTGGTCTGCCGATAGAATAATAAGTAATATTTTTTTTATTATTAAAAGACTTACTATCGTATAAATTTCTTAAATCATATATAATGATTTTTTTATTATTATTCTTAATTTTAGAAAAATTTAAATTTTTAAATTCATCCCACTCTGTATGAATAATGATCAAGTCTACATTTTTGGTTGCGGTATATAAATCATCAAAATAGTTGACATTTTTTTGTTTATCCAAAATTTCTTTACTTCCTGATGGCTCGTAATAGTTAATCTTTGCACCTTTTTTACTAAATTTAGATATCAAATTTACAGCTGAAGAATCTCTTAAATCATCAGTGTTTGCTTTAAATGTAACTCCTAAAAAACAAATAAGCTTATTTTTAATTTTGTTATGTAAGATTTTGTAAATATTATTTTCTATATCCTGTTTTCTATTTTCATTAAAATTAATGACTGTATTAACGATAGAAAGAGGTGAATTATAATTCTTACCTACCTTCGCTAAAGCTTTGGTATCTTTTGGAAAACAAGATCCACCATATGCTGGTCCTGCTCTTAAAAATCTCGAACCTATTCTTTTATCAAGTCCAATTCCAAGAGCCACATCATCAACATTGACATGAACTTTTTCACATAAATTTGCAATTTCATTAATAAAACTAATTTTTGTAGCTAAAAAAGCATTAGAAGCATATTTTATAAGTTCTGCTGCTCTTCTCGAACAAGAAACAAATGCTGCTCCTTTGTTCACTAAAGGACGATATAAATCATTAAATATTTTTATAACTTGTCTTTCGTTTGCACCGATAACTATGCGATCAGGATATTTAAAATCCTTTATAGCCTCACCTTCTCTTAGAAATTCTGGATTAGATACAATTGTAAATAATCCTTTTTTCTTATTTTTATTTAGAATTTTTTCAATTTTATCTCCAGTGCCAATGGGTACAGTAGATTTTGTGACAATAATTTTATGAGATTTAATTTTTTTTGAAATTAATTGAGCAACAGAGAAAACTTGGGAAAGATCTGCTGAAACGCCGTCTTTTGCTGTTGGTGTACCCACAGCTATAAAAACAATATCTGATTTTTTTATAGAGCCAATTAAATCATCCGAAAAACTAAGTCTGCCTGCATCTAAATTTTTTCTAACTAATTCAGATAAGCCAGGTTCAAATATTGGAATATCCCCATTTTCGAGACTGCTTAATTTTTCTCTATCTTTGTCAACGCAAATAACGTTATTGCCAAGATCAGAAAAACAAACACCTGACACCAAACCAACATAACC
>VERQ01000039.1 GCA_018882565.1 Candidatus Fonsibacter sp.
ATTTGCATGTTAATAATTGTTCATCAAAACCTTTAATAAAAAGTTCTTTGCCTAAAATAATTTGAACTTTTTGTCCTTTATTTCCTTCAAAAGCTTTGCCGTTAACAGTTGCCTCAAAATCAAAAACCACTAAATCGCCTTTAATAGATGTTTCGCCTTCATTTTTGTTAACATATTTTTTTTGACCTTCTGCCAATAAATTAATTCTGTCATCTAAATCTTTTTTTTCTATTTTTAATTTATAATCAGTAAGAGTTATTTTTTCTAATTCGATTTTTTTTATATCTGGAGTTTTTTCAACAGTAATTGTGTATTCTAAATCCTTATCTTCGCCTGAAGATTTAATTTCAATTTTAGGCTGGCTAGCAGGTTTAATTTTATTATCATTTAATGCTTGATAAGTATTGTCCTGTAAAATTTTTTCCAAAACTTCTCCGTACAATGCTTGAGCAAATTGTTTTTTTAATAAGTCTACTGGGGCTTTGCCTGGTCGAAAGCCTTTAATGTTAACAGTCTTCTGTAATTCAATAACTCTTTCTTCTATTTTTTTATCAATCTCTTGTTTTTTAACTAAAACATTAAGATTAGTCTTTAACCCTTTAGATTCTGATACTGTTACTTTCATATACTACATGGTGCGGGAGAAAGGACTTGAACCTTCACATCTTTCGATACCAGTTCCTAAGACTGGCGTGTCTACCGTTCCACCACTCCCGCTTTAATATTAATTAAATTTCGAATGGCGAATATAGCTATATTATTAAATGCTTTCTAGGATTTATTTATAAAATATAAGATGCAAAAGAATAGCATTTGCTTATATAAAAAGCACATTTGATTATGAAATTTAAACTAGTAATAGGCGATAAAATTTATTCAACATGGTCCCTGAGACCATGGTTATTGTTAAAATATTTTAATATTCCATTTGCTGAAGCTAAAATTAAGCTACGAGATAAAAATACTAAAATAAATATACTAAAATTTTCTCCTTCTGGAAAAATTCCTTGTTTAATCTATGGAAAAATAAAAATATGGGATTCTTTATCAATCTGTGAATTCTTGGCAGAAAAATTTAAAAATAAAAATTTATGGCCAAAAAATAATATTGATAAAATAATAGCTAGAAACATCTCTTCTGAAATGCACAGCGGTTTTGCTAACTTAAGAAAAAATTTAAGTATGAATTTCCTAGGAAAAAATCTAAAATTTAAAAATAACAAAGAAACATCAGCCGAAATAACTAGGGCTAAAAAAATTATTGAAGATTGTCTTAAAAAATCTAAAGGACCATTTATGTTTAAAAAATTTTCTATAGCCGACGCTATGTATGCTCCAGTAATGTTTAGATTTAAAATTTATAACATAAAATTATCGCTCACTTTGGAAAAATATCTTAATACTCTATTAAGTATGAAAGAAATAAAACTCTGGCTTTTAGAGGCAAGAAAAGAATTAAAATGATACGCTATATAATAATTATCACTGCTATCATTCTTCCCTTTGTAATTTATTATTTACTCGTTCGCTTAACTAAAAGAGTTAACAAGAAATTTCCATTAATAACTTTATCATTAATAAGTCTTTTGCTTTTAATTTGCTCTCTAATTTACTTTAGATTCACAAGCACACAGCCTAAAGGACTAAATTATACTCCTCCAAAATATGAAAATAATAAAGTAGTGCCTTCAAAAATCAAATAAGACTAATTATATTTTTTATCTAACTGCTCTAGTGCTTTTGGTAAATTTTTAATTATATCTTCTGCTATAAGGCCCTTTTTAATCATTCTTGCAGCATAAGAATGTAGCCATACACCGGCGCAGGCTCCATCAAATGCTGACATTTTATTTTTTCCAACGAGACTTGTAATTATTCCGCTTAATACATCCCCAGAACCAATTACTGCTAATTCTTCTGTAGAAATTGTATTAACGCAAACTTTTCCATCCGGAGATGCAATAATTGTATCTGGACCTTTAAAAACTAAAATACAATTTGCTTTTTTTGCAGCTTTTGTAGATTTTTCAATTTTATTTTTAATATTCTTAAGATCTGGAAAAATTCTATTAAACTCACCTTCGTGAGGAGTGATAATTTTATTCTTATCCAGAATTGAAAATAATTCCTTTGGATTTTTAACGAATGAAGTTATTGCATCGGCATCTATAACTGTATTGCTAACAAATTGAGATATTAACTTAGTATTCTCTATGGTTTCTTTATTAACTCCTGCGCCTGGTCCGATAAGAAAAGAAGTTATTGGTGAATGCATTAGAAGTTTTTTAAGCTCTTCATTAGAGTTAATTTCAATTTTTAATAACGAAAAAAACTTTTGATTATATTTATCTATAGTATCTTTATTGGCAACAATTGTTACTGATCCTGCACCACATCTAATAGCTGCACTTGATGACAATAATGATGCGCCTATATAATTTTTTAAAGATCCATAAATATAAACCCTCCCTCTGGAATACTTATGAGAGTTATATTTTTTCCAAGGAAATCTTTTATTAATCCATAAATTTGGATTATTTTCTTTTATCTTGTTATTTGCAATTTTATTTAAAGATTTTCTAATACCAATATCTAAAACTTTAACTAAACCTGAAAAATAAACCCCAGGAAAAAGTACGTTTCCTATTTTTTTCGAATGTAGAGCTAATGTTAAGTTAGCTTTAATCGCTTCACCCATGATCTGCCCATTATCACTGCTAATTCCAGTGGGTATATCAATTGAAAAGACAAATGCTTTCTTCTTATTAATTGCTTTAATTACATTCTTAATATTTGGGCTAACATTTTTATTTAAACCGGTACCAAAAATACAATCAACAATAATTGGGTTTGTTTTTCTCTTAAGCTCCTTATGCAAGTCTTTTAAATTAAAAACTTTACAATTAAGTTCATTAAAGGCTTTGTAGTTATCGTTTTTCTTATTTTTTAATGGAATAGTTAAAAATATTTTAACTTTATAACCTTTCTTAAGAAGATAGTTACCAATGATAAAGCCATCTCCTCCATTGTTGCCTGGTCCACAAATAACTAATAACTCTTTATTTTTTGAAACTTTGCTTGATATATAGTTTGCACATTTTTCTCCTGCTGATTGCATTAAAGAAAAAGAATTTTTTCTTAATCTAAATTCTTTTTGTTCAATAGCTTTAATTTGTGATGAATTTAAAATCATTTCTTAAAAATCAATCTACAGTTTAATTTTTACTCACACTATTATGCATACCTGACATAACCAAAAAACAATGGAATTTATTGCTTATAATTATAGTACATCTACAATAAAAAAATAAAAACAAGATTAATAATTAATAATAAAGGGAGAAATTAATGAGTGCTGCATCAGACATACTAAAATTAATTAAAGAAAAAGAAATAGAGTTTGTAGATTTGAGATTTACTGATCCTAGGGGAAAACTTCAACATATGACTCAGGATTTAACAACAATTGATGAAGATTTTTTAAATGACGGAACTTTTTTTGATGGGTCGTCTATTGCTGGATGGAAAGCAATTAATGAATCTGACATGATTTTAAAGCCAGACTTATCTAGAACATTTGTTGATCCTTTCACTTCACACAACACTCTAGTTATATTCTGTGATATTATGGATCCTATAAAAAACGATTACTACGAGAGAGATCCTAGATCTATTGCTAAAAAAGCTGAAGCATACTTAAAAACTACTGGAATTGGTGACACTATTTATTTTGGACCTGAGCCAGAATTTTTTATATTTGATGATGTTAAAATTTCTAACACTATGCAAAAAGTATCTTTCCAGGTTGACAGTAACGAAGGTCCTTACAACGGTGATAAAGAATATCCAAACGGAAACATGGGTCATAGACCAGTTGTTAAAGGTGGTTATTTCCCAGTGCCTCCAGTTGATAGCTGTCAGGATTTAAGAGCAGAAGCATTAAAAGCAATGAAAGATATGGGTGTTAAAGTTGAGAAACATCACCATGAAGTTGCTCCTTCTCAGCATGAGCTAGGCACAATGTTTGATACAATGGTGCGTAACGCCGACAATATGCAAATTTATAAATATGCAGTTCAGATGGTTGCACATTCATTTGGAAAAACTGCAACGTTTATGGCAAAACCAATTAAAGGAGATAATGGATCAGGCATGCACTGTCACCAATCTATCTGGAAAGCTGGTAAGCCACTTTTTGCTGGAGATAAATACGCAGGACTTTCTCAAGAGTGTCTTTATTACATAGGTGGAATTATTAAGCACGCAAAAGCTCTAAATGCTTTCACTAATTCAACTACTAACAGTTACAAAAGATTGATTCCTGGATTTGAAGCTCCAGTTATTCTTGCTTACTCTGCAAGAAATAGATCAGCAAGCTGCAGAATACCTTTTAGCTCTAATCCAAAAGGAAAAAGAGTTGAAGTTAGATTTCCAGATGCCGCTGGAAATCCGTACTTAACTTTTGCTTCTATGTTAATGGCTGGTATTGATGGAATTAAAAATAAAATTGATCCAGGAAAACCATTCGACAAAGACTTATATTCTTTATCTGCTGAAGAGCTTAAAGGGGTTCCTCAAGTTTGCGGTTCTTTAAGAGAGGCTTTAGAAAACCTAGATAAGGACAGAAGCTTTTTAACTTCTGGCGGAGTATTCACTGATGATCAGATTGATGCCTACATCGAATTGAAAATGACGGAAGTGTATAATATGGAACACACTCCTCATCCAGTTGAATACCAAATGTATTACAGCTGTTAATTACAATATCTTAAAAATTTAAAAACCCCGTATCAAAAAAATACGGGGTTTTTTTTGCCTATAATAAAATTTACGTCTGTATTTTTTCATAAATTAATCTAATGCTTGGTGTGTGGTAAAAAATAATAATTATTCCGCTAAAGATATTGAAATTCTAGAGGGTCTAGAACCTGTTAGAAAAAGACCAGGAATGTATATTGGTGGTACAGACGAGACTGCATTTCATCACCTTGCAACAGAAATCATTGATAACTCGATGGACGAGGTTACTGCGGGTCATGCAAAAAATATTTATGTAAAACTAAATAAAGATAAATCCTTAACTGTAACCGATGATGGAAGAGGAATTCCTTTAGATAAACATCCAAAGAAGAATAAAACTGCCCTTGAAATAGTGATGACAACACTACATTCGGGTGGGAAGTTTAAAGAAGGAACCTACTCTACTTCTGCTGGACTACATGGTGTTGGTCTTTCAGTTGTAAATGCTTTGTCTGAGAAATTAAAAATAGAAGTATTTAAAAACTCTACTATTTTTGAACAAAATTATTCAAAAGGAAAACCATTAAATAAATTAACTAAAAAAGGAAAATCCAAGATTAAAAATGGAACTCAAGTTACATTTATTCCTGACAAAGAAATTTTTGGAAAAGAACTAAGTTTTCTTCCTAATAAATTATACAATCTTTGTAAAAGTAAGGCTTATTTAGTTAAAGGTATTACAATACATTGGGAATGCGACAGGTCTTTAATAAACAGAAAATACGATACTCCTAATACTGCAAAACTTTTTTTTCCAGATGGTATTGTTGAATATCTAGATAGTGAAACTAAAAATTTTACCAAAATAAATGATAAAACATGTCATCATAAAAATAATTTTGATGATGATAAAGGAAAATTTGAATTTGCTATTCAATGGCATAATGAAATTTCTGAATTTAAAATTTCATTTTGTAACTCAGTGCTAACTACCAATGGCGGAACTCATGAACAAGGTTTTAGATCTGGTGTTGCAAAATCTATAAGAAAAATTGCAAAATTTAAAAATAACAAACTAGTGGCAACCGCAAGTGCCGATGAAATACTGTCCAATGCTAGTTATATTGTCTCAGTTTTTATTAATAATCCAGAATTTGAAGGACAAACTAAATCACGATTATCCTCCGCCTATATTCAAAAATATTGCGACACATCTATAGCAAAGTCAGTTGAAGATTGGTTTAACCAACATCCAAAAGCATCAAATTCTATTCTCACTTTTATTGAAGGGAAAATAAGAGAAAAGAATCTACTAGATCAAAATCTTGATGTTGGAAGACAAAGTGCAACAAGAAAGATACGTTTGCCTGGAAAACTTGCGGACTGCACTAGTTCAAAAGTTGAAGGCACTGAATTATTTATAGTTGAAGGAGATTCTGCTGGTGGTTCTGCAAAGCAAGCTCGTGATCGAAATTTTCAAGCTATTCTTCCTCTAAGAGGTAAAATATTAAATGTCAAAAACTCTAATACTGCAAAAATATTAGCTAACACTGAAATATCAAACTTACTTCAGGCGCTCGGTTGTCAAAGAAGAGAAAAGTATATTGATAAAGATTTAAGATATGAAAAAGTAATTATCATGACTGATGCTGATGTTGACGGCGATCACATCGCAAGCTTACTTTTGACTTTCTTTTTCTGTGAAATGCCAAATTTAATTAAAAATGGACATTTATATCTTGCGGTTCCTCCACTTTATAAACTTACTATATCTAACCAAATTTATTATGTGCGAAACGACATTGAAAAAGATAAATTATTAAAGAATCTTAAAAAAGGATCTAAAATAGAAATAAGTAGATTTAAGGGATTGGGTGAAATGATGGCTCTACAATTAAAAGAAACAACAATGGATATTAACACCAGATCTTTAATTAGAGTAACTGTTCCAACGAGCGATTATAAAAAAACAAACAAATTAATTTCAAATATTATGGGAAAAAATGCTGATTTAAGACTAAAATTTATAGAAGAGAACGCTCCAAAAGTTAAAAATATAGACCTATAAGATTATTTATAGAAATTTATTCTTCTGATATCACCGCAATTAATTCCATTAAATTGAACAGTAGAATTTACAACTTCATTAGGTTTTGATCTTTTTTCAACTACAAAAGCTTCGTATTTTTTATCAGCAAAAGAATAGGCTTCTATTGATAATGAATTTCGTTTTTCTTCTTTAGAAATATTTTTAATGTCTAAAGACATCTGACAAACATCATTATTTTGTCTTGCTAATGTTGATAATGAATATGTGATATCAAATTCATTCTCAATTATAACATTAATTGGCTTTGCCGGATCTTTGCTAATAAATGGAACTTTTACATCTTTAGAGCAAGATACTAATAACAAAAGAATAAATAATATTCTCATAAATGTGGTGCCCTCGGCCGGACTTGAACCGGCACTCCCAAAAAGGGCAAGGATTTTAAGTCCTTTGTGTCTACCAATTCCACCACGAGGGCTTTAGTGTTGTAATGCTTATAATGAAATTACATGGGCTTGTTAAGTGGAAATAAATAACTTAACTGCTTAATTTTCTTTTAAACTCAAGTAAATCTTCTAATGTAGATTTTTTTTGAGCGGGCTGTCTTAATAAAAATGCAGGATGAAAAGTAGTTAAAATATCAAAATAAGAATTAATAATTTTTATATTTTTCCATTTACCTCTTACTTCTCCCAATGGGCCAATATGATTTAAAACTGCAGTTGCTGCAGTTGCGCCAAGTAATAATATGCATTTGGGACTTATAATCTCTATGTGTTTAAACAGTAGTTTTTTAAATTCATTTATTTCTTCAGGAGTAGGCTTTCTATTTTTGTCAGGTCTATAATTTACTACGTTAGTTATATAAACTTTCGATCTATCAAGATGAATAGATTCCAAAAGACTATCTAAAAGCTTTCCTGCTCTACCAACAAAAGGTTTTTGCAATTTATCTTCTGTTCTTCCGGGCGCTTCGCCTATTATCATTACTTTCGCATCTTTATTACCATCTGAAAAAACTAAATTTTTTCCAGGAAAATCCTTATTAAATTTTAATATTGAATTTTTTAATTTGGATAACTCTAGATTTTTATCCATTAAGATTTTTTTATTTTCTTCAAAATTTTCTCTAAAATAATTTTGCACTGTTGTATTCTTTTTTCAGAATATCCTCGTATAACAAGAGCAACACCTACTTTACCTGATTTAAAAAAAGGGTAACTGCCAAGACTTAAGTCTTTAAATTTCTTTTGTAGCTTACCTAAATCTTTTCCTATTTTGCTTTCAGGTAAATGTACCTGAACAGTTGCACTGTATACTTTTTCACCACCAATTATTAATTGCTCTACAAAAGGCATCATAGATTGTAAAATTGCGGGAACTCCTGGTAGTGTAAAAACATTTTTAACATAAAAACCAGGTGCTGAACTAGAAGGATTGTAAATTAACCCCGCTCCTCTTGGCATCTTTGCCATCTTCTTTCTTGCTTCGTTAAAATAAGAATCTTTATAGTGCCTTTCTAAAATTTGATAAGCTTCTTTGTTATATTCATATTTTTTTTTAAATGCTTTTGAAATTGCAAAAGCCGTAATGTCATCATGGGTTGGGCCAATTCCACCCGTTGTAAATAAATAATCATATTTTTTTCTTAACAAATTTACATGAGAAACAATTGTGTTAAGTTCATCAGGAATAGTTCTGACTTCTTTTAACTGAACCCCTCTTTCATTAAGCCATTTAGCAAGAAAAGATGTATTAGTATCTTGAGTTCTGCCAGATAAAATTTCATCCCCAATTATTAAAATAGCAGCAAAAATTCTTTTTTTTTTATTTCGTGTAAGCATCTAAATGATATTAATACTTTTAATGAAATTTGACACTCCTCTAATTAAAACAAAATTCATAAAGAGGTATAAAAGATTCTTTGTAGATGTATTGTTAAATAAAGAAATTCTTACAGCTCACTGTCCAAACTCTGGATCTATGATGGGACTTCTTAATGAGGGTGAAAATGCATGGATTTCTGAATCAAAAAATACGGAAAGAAAACTAAAATATACTTTAGAAATCTTAGAGCACAATAAACAAAAAGTTGGTGTTAACACTCACTTAACAAATAGAATTGTAGAAGAGGCATTAATCAATAAAAAAATAAAAGAACTTGAAAACTTTGATCAAGTTCAGAGAGAAGTGAAATTTAATAGTAATACCAGGTTTGATTTTTTAGTTTCCAATAAAAAGGAACAAGCTTTTGTAGAAGTAAAGAATGTTACTTTAAAGAGAAAAAATGATTGTGCTGAATTTCCTGATGCACCAACTACTAGGGGACAAAAGCATTTACTAGAACTTATCAGTGCTAAAGAAAAAGAATATCAAGCTTATTTGATATTTCGAATACAAAGGGAAGATGGTAATTTTTTTAAAAGATCTAAAGA
>VERQ01000040.1 GCA_018882565.1 Candidatus Fonsibacter sp.
AAGAAAATAATTTTGAGCTATATGAAGAAAAATCTTTTGGAAAAGACTACGCTAAAACATTAAGGATTTGGAAAGAAAATTTTAATAGATCATGGAATGATATTTCGAAAAATGGCTTTGATGAAAAATTCAAAAATTTATGGAACTATTATTTAAGTTATTGTGAGACTGGATTTGACACGCAACATACTGATGTTAGTCAGTTTTATTTAAAAAAAATTAACTAAAAAATTTAATTTAAAGTCTTTAACTTATAATTCCATTCACCTTTAAGAGAAAAATCCATTGAAACCCATTGTAATGTTTTGTCGGTAAAACCTATTTTAACATCAATATCTTCTCCCTTAACATTAAAAAGCTGAACAATTTCTTTTTTATTGTTAATCATTCTTTCTTCCTTGTTTAAAAAAGTTATTTTTGTTTCGGTAGATCTACAGCTCTGTCCTAATACAAAATTGTTATTCACTAAAACATCATGATTCCACCATGTTCCTAAAGAAAAATCCTTTTTAGAGGAATATTTAAAAAATTTACCTTCTGTTGTGCCATCAAAATTATATTCGCCGCTACTTGTGTTTGTAATATTACAATAGTCATTATGATTTCCGTCTTTTGTTTTTGATTTAAATTCAATTAATTTATTACCTTTGTAAATTTCTTTTCCTAGAGAGTGGTATTTGTAAATAGAAACTCCTAATAATTTAATGTCAAAAAATACATCTGTTGAAATTTCTCTAATACCATTCTTGTTTGAGAAAATAACTTTATGATGACCAACTTTCTCGTTATTTCTGTAAATATCAAATTCAATTATGTTTAAATCTTTATTATGATCTACATGTGCATTTAAATTAACTGAAAAAAAAATATAAAAAATTAATATTGAAAAAATACGAAACATTAAAATTAGCGAAGTATTTGGCTTAAAAAAAGTTTAGTTCTATCATTTTCTGGATTTTCAAAAAAATCTTTTGTTTTTTTAGTTTCAATTATTTTTCCTTCATCCATAAAAATAACTCTATCAGCAACAGTTTTAGCAAATCCCATTTCATGCGAAACAACGACCATTGTCATTCCAGCTTTAGCAAGATCAGTCATAATTTCTAAAACTTCTTTGATCATTTCAGCGTCTAAAGCGGAAGTAGGCTCGTCAAATAACATAATTTTAGGCTCCATACACAAAGCTCTTGCTATCGCAGCTCTTTGCTGCTGCCCTCCTGACAATTGTCCAGGATACTTAAGAGCTTGCTCAGAAATTCTAACTTTTTTTAAATATTCCATCGCGATTTCTTCGCTTCTTTTTTTTGGAATTTTTTTAACCCATGCAGGTGCTAATGCGCAATTATCTAAAATTGTAAGATGAGGAAACAAATTAAACTGTTGAAAAACCATTCCAACATCACCTCTTATTTTATCAATATTTTTTAATGTATTATCTAATTCAATTCCCTCTACAATTATGTTTCCATCTTGATGCTGTTCAAGTCCGTTTATGCACCTAATCAGAGTTGATTTTCCAGAACCTGATGGACCGCAGATAATTATTTTTTCTCCTTTATTTACAAATAAATTAATATCCTTAAGTACGTGGAACTTGCCATACCATTTATTTACATTTTTAAACTCTATAATCTTTTCGCTCATTAATGTCTTTCTGTACTAAATTTTTTTTCTAAACTTTGAGTATATCTACTTAATAAATATGAAAAAAACCAAAAAATTATTCCAACAAAAATATATCCTTCTATTGCCATCCCAAGCCAATATGAGTTAGATTTTGCTAAATTCACCATTCCCAAAAGTTCAAGTAAACCAACTAATATAATTAAGGGTGTGTCTTTGAATAATGCAATAAAAGTGTTGGTAAGACCGGGTATTACCGTCTTAATGGCCTGCGGTAGAATGATCAGAAAATTCATCTTCCAATAACTCATACCTAACGATTTTGCAGCTTCGTACTGGCCTTTTGGTAAGGATTGAAGCCCTCCTCTAATTACCTCTGCTACATAAGCAGATTCAAATATTCCTAAACCAATTGCCACTCTTAATAATTTATCTACACTAGTATTAGCTGGTAAAAGCAATGGAAACATAATTGCAGCTGCAAAAAGAACTGTAATTAAAGGAATTCCTCTCCAAAATTCTACAAAAACAATGCAAAAATATTTAATAACCGGCAACTCAGATCTCTTACCTAAGGCCAACAAAACTCCTAAAGGAAATGCAAATATAATTCCAAAAAAGGTTAACATAAATGTTAACGATAGTCCTCCCCAAACTCTTGTTTCAACATTTTCTAAACCAAAACCTCCATGAATTAAAACAAATCCAATTATTGGAAAAATAAAAATTAAAAAAAATAATATAAATGGTTTAATTTTTGGTTTTACAAAAAAAGCACTTACTACAGTTAAAATTAAAATTATAAATGCTAAATTAACTCTCCAAAGTTCTTTGTCTGGATAGAATCCATAAATAAATTTTTCAAACCAAACGCTAATAAAAACCCAACAAGCTCCTCCTGTTTTACAGTCAGCCTTTGTTTTTCCAATAAATGTGGCTTTGATAATTGCCCAATCTATAAAAGAAGGAATTATCGAAAAAAAAACAAATAACACAAATAATGAAATTATAGAATTATACCAATTTGAAAATAAATTTACTTTTAACCAATTTTTTATATTTTCCTTATTCATTTTTTATCTTTCAACTAATGCTATTTTTTTATTATACCAATTTAAAATAAGTGAAATTAATAAGCTGATTGTTAGATATGTCATCATAACAATAAATATAATTTCAATTGCTTTTCCAGTCTGTGACAAGGCTGTTCCTGCAAATGCTCCTGTTAAATCTGGATATCCTATTGCTGCTGCCAATGAAGAGTTTTTTGTTAGATTTAAATATTGATTAGTTGTAGGCGGAATAATAACTCTTAAGGCCTGCGGTATTACAATCAAATTAAGGGATTGAGAACTGTTGAAACCTAAAGATTTAGAAGCTTCTTTTTGACCTTTGCTAACTGCTAAAATTCCGGCTCTGACATTTTCTGCTATAAATGCAGAAGTATACAAAGAAAGAGAAAATACTAATGCTAAAAATTCAGGAATTAATTTAACGCCGCCCAAATAATTAAAAATACCAAAATTTTTAACAAGTTTTGGATATTCAATTTTAACACCTACACCTCCAATCAAAGAAAAAACTGCAGGAAATATAATAATTAAGATTAAAGATATTTTAAAAACAGGAATAACTTTAGCATGTTCATAAAACATTTTATTGGCGTAATATTTTATTAGAAAGATCGTAAGAATAGCAAAAGTAATTCCATAAAATATATAGTGAGAATTAGTAAAAACAAATTTTGGTATGTAAAAACCCTGTAAATTAATAATTAAAAAATTAAATATTATTAAACTTTTTTCTGTGCTTGGTAATGATCTTAAAACTGTAAAATACCAAAAAAAAATCTGCAGGATCAATGGTAAATTTCTAAACAATTCTACATATATTAATGACAATCTATTAATAATCCAATTTGAGGATAGTCTTGAAACTCCAATAATAAAACCAAGTATGGTTGCAAAAAATATTCCAAAAAAAGCTACTAACAAAGTATTTAATAAACCAACTAGATAAGCCCTGCCATAACTTGAGGAGCCATCGTAATCTATAAGACTAAATTGAATATCAAAACCAGAATTAGTATTTAGAAAATCAAACCCAGAACTCATGTTTCTGGCTTTCATATTTATTTGCGCATTGTTTGCAAAAAAATAAACAACAAAAATAAAAAATAGTATTAATAAAACTTGAGGAATTAAGTTAGATAATTGTAAATTTTTTTTAAGAGTAGTTTTAAATTCAGAATTTAAAAACATATTTTTAACTTAAAAAAAAAGGGCCGATAATTAACCGGCCCTTTTATAGATTTTAAGAAATTATCTTACTGGAGGTGCGTATAAAATACCACCTTTTGTCCATAATTGATTCAGTCCTCTTCCTAAACCAACCGGTGTTTTTGGACCAACGTTAGCTTCGTAGCTTTCTCCATAATTACCAACTTGTTTAATTATGTTGTAGCTCCACTCATTGTTTAAGCTAAGATTTTTTCCAGTTTCACCTTCAAGTCCTAACAATCTTTTAATTGCAGGATTATCAGTAGATTTTAAACTGTCGACATTTGCTTTTGTAATGCCTAACTCTTCAGCTTCGATCATTACGTTAAGAGTCCATCTTGTAATGTTTGCCCAGTTTTCATCATTACCTCTTACAACAGGTCCTAATGGTTCTTTAGAAATTGTTTCTGGCAAAATTATATGGTCAGCTGGATTTTTAGTTTTAGTTCTGTTCGCAGCTAATCCTGATTTGTCAGTAGTATAAACATCACAACGTCCAGAGTCATAAGCAGCAACTGCTTCGTCAGACTTTGTAAAAGCTACTGGTTCATACTTAAGTTTATTTGCTTTAAAATAATCTCTTAAGTTTAATTCAGTAGTAGTTCCTGTTTCTACGCAAACTTTAACGTTATTAAGTTTTTTTGCTGAGTTAATATTAGCGGCTTTTCTAACCATGAAACCTTGTCCATCGTAGAAATTAGTGCCAATAAAATCTAAAGCAAGCCCACCATCTCTAGATAAAGTCCATGTTGTGTTTCTGGCTAGAACGTCGATATCTCCAGCTTTTAGAACTTCAAATCTGTCTTTTGCACTTAGAGGAGTAAATTTAACTTTGTTAGCATCTCCAAGTATAGCGGCAGCTATAGCTCTACAGAAATCAACATCGATTCCTGCCCATTTTCCTGATGCATCAGCATTAGAAAACCCTGGAACACCTTGAGAAACTCCGCAATTAAGCGATCCACGCTTAATTACATTTTCTCTAGTTTGATTTGCATTAGCATTAAAAGTTGTAAAAATAAAAGTTACAACAAAAGCTAAAACTGCAAATGAATTTATTCTAATTTTTTTCATTTTTTTTTTTTTGTTAAGTTTAATGCTAGATTTATACTTAATAAAAAAATGACTTAAAAGAATATTAATACTAAAAACAATTTGGGGTTGTGCTAATAAACTTGTTAATTAAATCTTTTCGAATTTTTCGATTTTTTTTTAATTTATATTCAAATTGCATAGCTTTTTTCTTTGAAAGCATTCTTTTTTTAAAAATTAACATCCATTTTCTACCTCTAGTAAATTTAGCTCCCTTTCCATTGTTATGAAGTTCAAGTCTTTTTTTTAAATTATTAGTCCAACCAACGTAAGTGGTAATTTTTTGGTTATTAAAGTTTGCAATTATATAAACGAAAAATTTTTCTAACACTTATGAGAAAAGTTTTTTATCAATTTGAAATTTGGTGTTATTAATTAGTGCTTTTATAAAAGAAGTCATTAACGGAAGTTCTTTTACTCTAAAATCTTTAATAATTTTATTACCGATATCGAAAATAAGATCAGCACCTTCTACTGTGTCATTTGGCATTTTACTCTTTTTCGCTTTTTTATATGTCATGCCCATGCCGATAAATTTGCCCATTTTTGAATTTCTTCCACCTGTGCAACTAACATATAAGTCACCAACACCCGCTAAATTTATTACGGTAGATTCTTGACCTCCTATTTTTTTAATAAAATAACACATTTCTTTTACTGACTGATTAAATAAAGCAGCTGCGGTATTGAGATTTTTATTATCTTTTTCTTTTTTTAAGTTAATACCCATGGATGTTCCAACAATCATTGCATAAATATTTTTAATTCCACCACAAGCGGCAACTCCTACTACGTCTTTTGAACATTTAATTTTATAATAATACGTTGATAACATCTTAGATAAATTTCGAACTACAGAAATATCTTTGTTTGCAAAAATAACATTTGTAAGAACTCTATTAGATAAATCTGATGCCAAGCAAGGTCCTGCAGCTACAGAAATTTTAAAACTTTTAATGCCTTTTTTTATTAAAAAATTCTTAACAGTGTCTGGATATACTTCATAACGATTTTTTTTATTAATATATAACCCTTTTGTTAAAATTAAGATTTGTTGATTACTTTTAATTTTTGTTAACTGTTCAGATGCCCAAAGAATTCCTTTTGAGCTAACACCTATAACTATTAGATCGGCCTTTTTTAACAAATCATGAAAGCTATTAAATTTGTAAAGTTTAACATTATTTGGAATTCTAGATTTTAATACTGGATGAACATTTTTATTAGATTTAATAATATCGATAAAATTATCCTCTAAATGAGTGCCCACAATTGAAACTTCATGATTATTATCACTGCACGGAAAGGCAAAAGCAGTGCTCATCGAGCCTGCTCCTAAAATTAAAATTTTAGCCATAATTTATAAAATTGGCGCGCCCTAAAGGATTCGAACCTCTGACCCTCGGTTTAGAAAACCGATGCTCTATCCAGCTGAGCTAAGGGCGCATCTAAATTTAAAGTAGTTTTAACAATTATTTTTTTTTAATCAATTTCTTAATGATCTAAGCTTTCATTAAAGCAATAGAGGTGTCTAACATTCGATTTGAAAAGCCCCATTCATTGTCATACCACGCTAACACTTTAACTAACTTACCATCAACTGATACTCTTGTTTGAGTTGAGTCAAAAATACAAGAATAAGGATTATGATTAAAATCTATAGATACCAATTGTTCAGTATTGTACTGAATTATATTTTCATAATCACTATTTGCAGCGGATTTAATAATTTCATTAATATCTTTAACTGATGTTTTTTTCTTTGCGACAAAAGTAAGATCAACTAAAGAAACATTGTTAGTTGGAACTCTTACTGACAATCCATCTAACTTACCTTCTAATTCAGGTATAACTAATCCAATAGAAGTTGCGGCACCAGTCTTTGTTGGTATCATAGATAAAGCTGCTGCTCGTGCTCTTCGTAAATCATTATGATAAGCGTCATTTAACACTTGATCATTAGTATAAGCATGAATTGTATTCATGATACCTGATTCAATTCCCAAACTATCATTTAATACTTTAGCAATTGGAGCTAAACAATTAGTGGTGCAAGAAGCATTAGATACAATTGTATGATTTTTTTTTAATATTTTATGATTAACCCCATAAACAATTGTTGCGTCGACTTCTTTTCCTGTTCCGGGTGAATATCCAGGACCGGAAATTAGAACTTTTTTTGCACCTGCATTAATATGTAATTGAGCATCATCTCTTGAAGTAAACCGACCTGTACATTCTAAAACTAAATCAACGCCTAAATCTTTCCATGAGGGTAAGTTTTTGGGATCTTTCTTATTTAAGATATTAATTTTATTTTTATTTATAAAAATATAATTATCTTTTGATGTGACATCTTCATTAAATTTTCCATGAGTAGAATCATATTTTAGTAAGTGAGCGTTATCCACTGCATTACCTGATCCATTTATTGCAACAATTGTTAAATCATGTTTCTTTTTATTTTCATAATGTGCTCTTAAAATTGTCCTTCCAATTCTACCAAACCCATTAATAGCAACTTTGATTGTCATAATTAATTAATTCCTAAAGATTTTAGTTTTCTATGTAAAGCACTTCTTTCCATCCCAATGTAATCTGCAGTTTTAGAAACATTTCCATTATGTCTATTAAGTTGAATCTCAAGATAATTTTTTTCAAATTTCTCTCTGGCCTCTTTTAAAGGAAATTGAAATGCATCTTCAATATTAGTTTCTTTAACTGATGAAATTTTCAAAGATTCAGAAAGGATTTTATCCACATCTTCATTTTTTCCAGAAGCCAAGATAACAACTCTTTCAATCAAGTTTCTTAATTCCCTAACATTCCCTGGCCAATCGTAATCATAGAAAACTGTATTTTTTGAATTTATAACAATCGGTTTTAATCCGTTGCTATCTGAAATTCTTTTAACAAAATATTCAATTAAAAAAGGGATATCATCTTTTACATCTTTTAAATAAGGTGTTTCTATTGGAATTACATTTATTCTATGGAAAAGATCTTCTCTAAAATTACCTAGCGCAATTTCTTCTTTTAAATTTTTACTAGTTGAACAAATGACTCTGATATTTACACTAATTTCATTAGCTCCGTTTACTCTATGAAATTTTTGATCAGACAAAACTCTTAAAATTTTACCTTGCGTTTGCAATGGAACATCAGAAATATTATCAATTAATAATGTTCCATTATTAGATTTTTCAAAAATTCCTGAAACAATTTTATCATTATTCTCCAAACCGAATAATTCAAAATCAAAATTATTTGGGTCTAAAATAGCTCCATTAACTACTTTAAATGGATTATCAGATCTTAAAGAACCTTCATGAATAAGCCTACTAACTAATTCTTTTCCAGATCCAGCAGGTCCAGTGATTAAAATACGACTATCTGTTTTGGAAAATTTATCTATAGCATTTTTTAACTTTGCTATTGTTGATGAATTACCAATTAATTCATTAGAAGAATAAAGATTTTTTTTTAAAGATTTGTTTTCTTTTTTTAAAGAAGAATTTTCAAGAGCCCTATTAACAAAATTTAATAATCTATCTTTATTAAAAGGCTTTTCTAAAAATTCAAAAGCTCCAAGCTTAATTGAATCGACGGCAATTTTAATATTTGCGTGCCCTGAAATCATAATAACAGGAATATCAATATCAATTGATTTGATGAATTTTAATATGTCTATTCCATCTCTATTTTTTTCATCTAACAAGACATCTAAGATTATTAAATCTGGTAATTTTTTTTTTATTTCAGAAAATGCTTTTTCAACTGTATCTGCTTCTCGAACAAAAAAATTATTTTCTTTTAAGATTTCATGAACGGCAAATCTTATGTCTTTTTCATCATCGATTAATAAAATTTCACTTTTCATTAATTAATCTTGATACTTAATTTAATTTTAGCTCCATTGCTCTTTTCTATAAAATTTAAATCACCGCCATGTTCATGTAAAATTTTTGATACAATTGACAATCCAAGTCCTGAGCCATGTTGTTTTGTTGTGGTTAAAGGGGTGATTAAATCTTTTGGTTTAGCTTTAAAACCAACCCCATTATCTTCAATTATAATATAAATAAAATCATTATTATTTTCGACTGATATATCA
>VERQ01000005.1 GCA_018882565.1 Candidatus Fonsibacter sp.
GGAATATGTCATAGCTAAAGGTGGCAATGGCGGACTTGGTAATTCAAAATTTAAGAGCTCAACTAATAGATCTCCAAGAAAATTTACTTATGGAAAAAAAGGAGAAGAATTTACAGTTTGGCTTGAATTAAAATTAATAGCTGATGTTGGAATTATTGGTTTTCCAAATGCTGGAAAATCTAGTCTGCTTTCAATATCAACAAGAGCGAGACCGAAGATTGCTAATTATCCTTTTACAACTCTAAATCCAAATCTTGGAGTTGTTTTCATTGATAATAAAGAAATAATTATTGCTGACATACCGGGACTAATTGAGGGTGCTCATAGTGGTTCAGGCTTAGGTGATAAATTTTTAAAACATATAGAAAGATGCAAAAGCATTATTCATATGATTGATATTAATGAAGACGATTTAGTTAGCAAATATAAGATTATTAGAAATGAACTTAAAGAATTTAACCCTGAATTAATTAAAAAAAGAGAACTTATTGTATTTAATAAGATTGATTTAATTGATGAGAAAGAAAAGAAGGAAAAAATAATGAATTTTACTAAAAAAATTAAGAAAAAAGTTTATGATATATCTGTTGAAAAAAATATTAATGTGAAAAGTTTATTACGAGCTATCTAAATGGACATTTTAAAATACAAAACTATTGTAATAAAAATAGGATCAAGTCTCATTGTTGATGGAAAAAATAAAATTAAAAAAAATTGGTTCAATAAATTAATAGACGATATTAATTTTTTAATACAAAAAAATAAGCAAATAATTATCGTATCTTCAGGAGCAATCGCACTTGGTTGTGATTTATTAAAAATTAACAAAAAAAATACAAAATTGAGCCAATTTCAAGCAATAGCTGCTATTGGTCAAATTGAATTAATTAATCTTTTTAAAAAAGCATTTGAAAAGAAAAAGATTAAAATTTCTCAAATATTACTTACTTTAGAAGACACAGAAGAAAGAAGAAGATCTTTAAATGCTAAAGAAACAATTAATAACTTATTAAAAATGTCTGTAATACCAATTGTAAATGAAAACGATACAGTTGCGACTTCAGAAATAAGATATGGAGACAACGATAGACTGGCAGCAAGGGTTGCACAAATATGTAACGCTGATTGTTTAATTATGCTTTCAGATATTGATGGCCTTTATTCTGCTGATCCAAAGAAAAACAAAAATGCAAAAATAATTAAAAAAGTAACGGCTATTGATAAGTCTATAGAGGCGCTTGCTTCTGAAAGTATTAGCTCTTATGGAACTGGCGGGATGATAACTAAAATTAAGGCTGCAAAAATTTGTATGCAGTCTGGTTGTGATATGATTTTAACAAGCGGGATGATTAACAATCCTATAAAAAATATTATTAAAAATAAGAATTATACTTTATTTGAATCTCAATCATCTTCCTTGAATGCAAAAAAACAATGGATTTTAAATTCAATTGCAACCAAAGGTTCAATTATGATTGATGAAGGTGCTGAAAAAGCATTAAAGAATGGAAAAAGTCTTTTACCAATAGGAGTAACTGCGGTTGAGGGAAATTTTAATCGCGGTGATGCTATTTATATTATAAATTCCAAAAAAAGACGTATAGCAACGGGCATTAGTGCTTACTCTAGTTTAGATGCTAAGAAAATTATTGGATTTAAAACTGATAAAATTAAAGAAATATTAGGTTATGTTAGCCGAGGAGAAATGGTTCATATAGACAATTTAGTTCATCAAGCCGAGTAAATTTATGAGCAATAGTTATTTAGATAAAATAGGTTTAAATGCTTTAAACGCATCAAAAGATCTTTCACTTTTAAACGAAAATAAAAAAAATAAAGTTCTTACAGATTTTTATAAAAATTTGAAATCAAATAAAAAAAAGATCTTAAAAGCAAATAAGATTGATGTTTCAAAAGCAAATAGAAAAGGTCTTAGCCAGAATTTAATTGATCGACTAATTCTAAATGACAATAAAATTAATCACATTATTAAGTCTTTCCAAGAAGTTATTAAACTAAAAGACCCAACAAAAAAAATAACGTCAAAATGGAAAAGACCTAATGGAATGTTAATTAATAAGTACACAGTTCCTATTGGTGTTATTGGAGTAATATATGAATCTAGACCAAACGTTACGTCAGATGTTGCAACTCTATGTTTTAAATCTGGTAATGCGGTTATTTTGAGGGGTGGAAGCGAAGCTATTCAGACAAATAAAGTTATTTCTGAATGTTTCAGAAAATCCTTAAGAAAAAATAATGTTAACGAAAATAGCGTTCAATTAATTGATAACACAGATAGAAAATTAGTTGATTATATACTTTCAAAAATGGAAAGGTTTATTGATGTTATTATTCCAAGAGGAGGAAAAAACTTAGTCAAGAAAGTTCAGGCCATGTCTAACGTACCAACTATCGGTCATTTAGAGGGATTATGTCATGTGTATATTGATAGGCATGCAGATCTGAACATGGCAAAAAAAATTACGCTCAACGCTAAAATGAGAAATACTAGTGTATGCGGAGCTGCTGAAACTTTATTGATTGATAAAGCTTGTATAAGAACTCACTTAAAACCAATATTGCAATTATTAAGTATTAGTGGGTGTAAAATTATTGGTGATAAAATTACCAAAAAAAATTATACAAATTCTAATTTTTCTTTAGCAACAGAACAAGATTGGAAAACAGAATATTTAGACTCTTCGATCTCTGTAAAGATTGTAAACGGAGTAGAAGAGGCGATTGCTCATATTAACAAATATGGAACTCGTCATACTGATAGTATTGTTACTAATAATAAAAAGAATGCTTCATTATTCTTATCTAAAGTTAACAGCGCAATAGTTTTGCATAATGCCTCTACTCAATTTGCGGACGGAAATGAGTTTGGTTTTGGAGCAGAAGTTGGAATATCTACAAACAAATTACATCCTCGAGGACCAGTTGGACTTGAGCAACTAGTAACTTATAAATATCTAGTAAAAGGTAATGGACAAATTAGACCTTAATCTTTTTATTAAATTATAATGAAAATTGGTATTCTCGGCGGAACTTTTGACCCTCCACATGTTGGACATTTAAATATTTCATTGGAAGCAATTAAAAGATTTCAATTAAATAAGGTTATATGGCTCATTACAAAAAAAAATCCTTTAAAAAAGAAAAGCGCATCTAATGATATTTCTAATAGAATAAAATTATGCAATGAATTAATTAAAAAAAATAAAAATATAATTAAAGTTGAATATACTGAAGAAAAAACTGGATCAAATTTCTTATTTGATAATATAGATTTTATAATTAAAAAATCTGTAGATCATAAATATTATTTTATTATGGGCGCCGATAGTTTTGTTAAATTTAATGAGTGGAAAAAATATAATGAGATCTTAAATAAACTGTCTATCATTGTGATGAATAGGCCTGAATTCTCAATGAAATCATTAAATTCTATAGCTGCAAAAAAGCTCGAAAAATACAAATCTTTAAATTTAGTTTCAAAAGATAAACAACATAGATGGTATTTTTTAAGCACAAAAGGTATGAATGTTTCATCATCAAAAATAAAAAAAACAATTAATGCAAATTAAAAAAAAAGAAGTCCTTCTAAAAGAAATAATTAAAATTCTTGATGATAATAAAGCAAAAGACATCGTAACTATAGATCTTGCAAACAAAAGTTCTATTGCCGACTATATGATTGTCGCTAGCGGAACATCTTCTAGGCACATTCAGTCAGTCTCTGAAAATACAATTGAAGAATTAAAAAAAATGGGAATTAAAGGTTGTAAAGTTGAGGGTAGAGATAGTGACAACTGGAAACTAATTGATGCAATTGATGTCATAGTTCACATTTTTCATCATGAACAAAGAAAAAATTATGAGTTGGAAAAAATGTGGGCAGATATTATTCCAAATCAAAAAATCTTTGTTTAATGAAAATTAAAATCCTTTGTTTAGGAAGATTAAACAAAGATGAAGAAAATGAGTTGTGTAAAAGATATGAGGGCAGACTCAAAAGTTTAAAAAATAGCGGAATCGCTAGTTTTGCAATTGAACATATTTCAAAAAAAGAGCTTGAAAATATAATTAAAAATAAAAAAGAAAAAAAAATTATATTTCTTAGTGAAAATGGACAAGATCTTAATACTGAGAACTTTTGCAAAAAATTAAAAAAACTAATTATTTCATCAATTAAAGAAACATTATTTATTATTGGAGAACCTGAGGGTTTTAAAAAAAACCTAAATAAAGAAAGTTTTGAAGAAATATGTCTGAGCAAACTTACTTTTACCCACTCTTTGACTAGAGTAATACTCACTGAACAAATTTACAGATGTGCTACAATTATGGTAAACCATCCCTACCATAGACAATAATAATGAAAAAAATTTACTTACTACTTACATTTTTATTCTTAAATTTATTTTCGCAAAACGCTTTTTCACAAAAAAAAGATGTTCTTTATGAAAAATTAGATTTGTTTGGGGACATTCTTGAAACAATAAACAAAGAATATTTTAAACAAATTAATGAAGGTGAAGTAATTGATGGGGCAATTAACGGAATGCTTCAATCCTTGGATCCATATTCTTCTTACATGAGTCCTAAAACATTTAAGAGTATGAATACTGAAACCAAAGGTGAGTTTGGTGGTCTTGGTATTGAAGTGACAATGGAAGCCGGTCTTGTAAAAGTAATATCTCCAATTGATGATACGCCTGCCGATAGAGCCGGGATAAAATCAGGAGATTATATTATTAAATTAGATAACAAACAGGTTAAGGGTTTAACTTTGGATGAAGCGGTAAATACCATGCGAGGCAAAAGTGGTACTCCAATCACATTAACTATTAGAAGAATAGATGTTGATGAACCAATAATTGTAAAAATAGTCAGAGAAACAATTAAAACTAAATCTGTTGTTTCTGAAATTAAAGAAAACATTGGTTATTTAAGATTAAGATCTTTTAATGAAAAAAGTGGGGATGAATTAATAGATAAGATTAGAGAAATAAGCAGAAGCAAACCAAGCTTAACTGGTTATATTTTAGATCTAAGAAATAATCCTGGTGGTCTTCTTTCGCAAGCAATTAAAATTTCAGATGCGTTTTTAGATAGTGGAGAGATTGTTTCTACAAAAGGAAGAGATCCTAAAGATATAAAAGTTTATAATTCTAAAAAAGGAGATGAGATTAACGGAAAGCCGCTTATCGTGCTTATTAACAAAGGTTCAGCTTCTGCATCTGAAATAGTTGCGGGTGCTTTAAAAGATCATAAGAGGGCAATCGTTATTGGTGAAAAATCTTTTGGCAAAGGCTCTGTTCAGTCTATTATGCCTTTATCTAATGGTGGCGGATTAAGATTAACAACAGCTAAGTATTATCTACCAAGCGGTGAAACAATTGAAGAAATTGGCGTTCAACCAGATATCAAAGTAGAACCACAGAAGGATAATTTTAAAATAAACGATCCTATAAACGATAATCAATTAATTTACGCACTTAAGCTCTTAAAAGCGTCATGAAAGATTTAAGCAATCTTCCTTATAGAAAAGGTGTTGGGATAATGCTTCTAAATCAAGAAACTAAAGTTTTTATTGGAAAAAGAATTGATAGCACTAAGGCATGGCAAATGCCTCAAGGTGGGGTTGATCATAAAGAAGATGTCGAAGGAGCTGCCAAAAGAGAACTTAAAGAAGAGACGGGAATTACATCAATTGAAATAATAAAAAAATCAAAAAAAGAATTTATTTATGATTTGCCTAATGAGCTTCTTGGAAAAATTTGGGATGGAAAATATAAAGGACAAAAACAAACTTGGTTTCTTGCAAAATTTTTAGGAGAAAATGAAGAAATTAATATCAAACAAAAAAAAGCTGAATTTTACGATTGGCGTTGGGCTGAACCTTTGGAACTGCCTAAATTAATAGTTCCTTTTAAAAAAAAACTTTATCAAGAAGTTATAGAGGAATTTAAAAGGTATCTTTAAGACTTTAAATTATTAATTTGATCAATAATTTGATTATTAAGATAAATTTCTTCGTCAGAAATTTCTTTGTTGCTTAACTTTTTTTCCGCGTTCTGCTTTAATTTTATCAATTCTTCACTTTGAAACTCTGAACTATTAAAAAAATTATCTAATAAAATGCTTAATTTATTATTAGAAAATTCTACAGTGCCTCCTGTAGAAAAAAATGTATCTGCATTACTGCCTGCCTTTGCAATAATTTTTCCAGCCTTAAGAAAAGTAATTAAAGAAATATGATCTTTGAATATTTCCATATCTCCTTCTATCCCTGAAATAACAACGCTATCAACTGCCTTTGAATAAGCTACTTGCTTTGGAGTTACGATTTCTAAATGAATATTATCTGCCATTTAAATTAAGCCGCGGCTTCTTTTGCCATTTTTTCAGCTTTTGCAACTGCCTCTTCTATTGTTCCGACCATATAAAAAGCAGATTCTGGTAAATGATCATACTGGCCTTTGCAAATTGCATCGAAGCCTTTAATTGTTGATTGTAGATCAACTAATTTTCCTGGTGATCCTGTAAACACTTCAGCAACAAAGAAAGGTTGTGATAAAAATCTTTGTATCTTTCTTGCTCTTGATACAACTAGCTTATCTTCTTCAGATAATTCATCCATACCTAAAATGGCTATAATATCTTGTAAAGATTTATAGTTTTGTAGAATTTTTTGAACTTCCCTAGCAACTCTATAATGTTCCTCACCAACAATTCTTGGGTCAAGAATTCTTGATGTTGAATCTAGAGGATCCACCGCAGGGTAAATTCCAAGTTCAGCAATCTGTCTTGATAAAACTGTTGTTGCGTCTAAGTGGGCAAATGAAGTTGCAGGAGCAGGGTCTGTTAAATCGTCCGCAGGAACATAAATCGCCTGTACAGAAGTAATAGATCCTTTGCTAGTTGTTGTAATTCTTTCTTGTAAGTTACCCATATCCGTTGCTAATGTTGGCTGATATCCAACCGCTGAAGGAATTCGACCAAGTAATGCTGACACTTCTGATCCGGCTTGTGTAAATCTAAAAATATTATCAACGAAGAAAAGAACGTCTTGACCTTCTTTATCTCTAAAATATTCAGCAAGTGTTAATCCTGATAATGCAACTCGAGCTCTTGCTCCTGGTGGTTCATTCATTTGTCCATAAACTAAGGCAGCTTTAGAACCTGGACCATCAGTTTTAATAACACCCGACTCTATCATTTCGTGGTACAAATCATTTCCTTCTCTTGTTCTTTCTCCAACTCCGGCAAATACTGAATAACCACCGTGTGCTTTTGCAACGTTATTAATTAATTCCATAATCAAAACTGTTTTACCAACTCCAGCTCCGCCAAATAATCCAATTTTTCCGCCTCGAGAATATGGCGCAAGCAAATCAACAACTTTAATTCCTGTAACTAAAACTTCTGTTTCTGTTGATTGTTCAACATAAGCTGGTGCTGATCTATGAATCGGCCAACTTTCTTTTGTTTTTAAAGGTCCTTTTTGGTCAATTGGCTCTCCTATAACATTAATAATTCTTCCTAATGTTTCTGGGCCGACCGGAACAGTAATAGGTGTGCCAGTATTTATTACTTTATCACCTCTTTTTAATCCTTCTGTTGTATCCATCGCGATAGTTCTAACTGTATTTTCTCCAAGGTGCTGCGCAACTTCTAGGACTACTCTTAATCCATTATTATCACACTCAAGGGCTGTTAAAATTTCAGGTAGGTCCTTATCAAATTTTACGTCTACAACCGCACCAATAACCTGAACTATTTTTCCAAATTTATTTTCCATAATTCTCCTATAAAGATTCAGCTCCAGAAATAATTTCTATTAACTCTTTAGTAATTACCGCTTGTCTTGTTCTGTTATAATTAATTGTAAGTTTTGCAATTAAATCTCCTGCGTTTCTAGTTGCGTTATCCATAGCTGTCATTCTTGAACCCTGCTCACTAGCCTGATTTTCTAAAAAAGCAGTGTAAATTTGTGTTGCGATATTTTTTGGTAAAAGATTTTCCAAAATATCATTTTCATCTGGCTCATATTCATACTCACTATTGCTTGATAAGGATTGTTGATTTGACTTTTGCTCAATTGAAACTGGAATTAACTGTTGTGCTTGAGGAATCTGAGAAATAACACTCTTAAATTGATTATAAAACAAAGTGCAAATATCAAATTCATTTCTAGTAAATAAATTTAAAATTTTATCAGTAATTTCTTGCGCTTTTCCGAAAGAAACAACTTTTTCATCTTTTAAACTTATTCTGTCAATAATGTACTGATTGTACTTTCTCTTCAACTGATCATTAGCTTTGCTACCAACAACTATAATCTTTAAATTTTTTTTCTCACTTAATATTTTTTCAAAAAATACTTTTGCTTTTCTGCAAATATTTGTATTGAACCCACCACATAATCCTCTATCAGAACTCAAAACTACACAAAGGTGCGTTTCATTTCTTTGATTACCTACTAATAATTTTGGAGCTGAATCCATATCTGTTACTGAATTTTTTAAATTTGATATTATAGAATTTAACTTTTCAGAATAAGGTCTTGCATTTTCTGCGTTTTGTTGTGCTTTTCTAAGTTTAGCTGCAGCAACCATTTTCATAGCTTTTGTTATTTTTTGAGTAGATTTAACGCTACTAATTCTATTTCTTAAAAACTTTAAACTAGCCATTATTTTTGAAAACCTCTCTTAAATTCAGTAATAAATGTTTTTAACTTTTCTTCATTTGATTCATCAATTTTTCCTGAAGATTTGATGTTGTTTAAAATATCAGGAGCTTCTGATTTTATTTTTGATAAAAGTTTCTTTTCAAAAGATTTGATCTGACTAAGTTCAACATCGTCCAAGAAACCTCTTACGCCTGAAAAAATTGATACGACCTGTTCTTCTACTTTTAAAGGCGAGTACTGATCTTGTTTTAATAATTCTGTTAATTTTGATCCACGATTTAATAATTTTTGAGTGGCAAGATCTAAGTCTGATCCAAACTGAGCAAATGCAGCCATTTCACGATATTGAGCAAGTTCAAGTTTAATTGAACCGGAAACTTGTTTCATTGCTTTGATTTGCGCTGCTGATCCAACCCTAGAAACTGATATACCCACGTTAACAGCAGGTCTAACTCCTTTATAAAAAAGTTCTGTTTCTAAGAATATTTGTCCGTCAGTAATAGAAATAACGTTAGTTGGAATATAAGCAGAAACGTCACTGGCTTGTGTTTCAATAATTGGTAATGCTGTAAGAGATCCTCCGCCATGCTTATCATTCAATTTTGCAGCTCTCTCAAGTAATCTGCTATGAAGATAAAAGACATCTCCTGGAAAAGCTTCTCGCCCTGGAGGTCTACGTAAAAGTAGTGACATCTGTCTATAAGCAACAGCCTGTTTAGATAAATCATCATAAACAATAAGAGCGTGCATTCCGTTGTCTCTAAAATACTCTCCCATTGTACATCCTGTATATGGGGCTAAAAATTGTAAAGGTGCTGGATCAGATGCTGTTGCAGCAACAACAATCGTGTATTCCATTGCTCCAGCTTCTTCTAATGTTTTTACGATTTGAGCGACGCTAGATCTTTTTTGTCCAATCGCAACATAAATACAATAAAGTTTTTTACTCTCATCATTAGACTTATTAATTTCTTTTTGGTTAATAATTGTATCAATAGCAATTGCTGTTTTTCCAGTTTGTCTATCACCAATAATTAACTCCCTCTGTCCTCTTCCAACAGGAATTAAACTATCAATAGCCTTTAATCCTGTTTGCATCGGTTCATTAACTGATTTTCTTGGAATAATACCTGGCGCTTTAATCTCAACTCTTTTTCTCTCTGCATTTTTATCAATTGGACCTTTTCCATCTATTGGATTTCCAAGTCCATCAACAACTCGGCCTAACAAAGATTTTCCAACCGCAACATCAACGATTGAACCAGTTCTCTTTACTATATCGCCTTCTTTAATTTTTGAGTCGTCTCCGAAAATAACCACTCCAACATTTTCAGTTTCAAGGTTTAGAGCCATACCTTTTGTGCCCTCAGAGAATTGAACCATCTCCCCAGCTTGCACGTTATCCAATCCATAAACTCTGGCAATACCATCTCCAACTGTCAAAACTTGACCAACTTCTGAAACTTCGACTTCAGTTCCAAAATTTTTTATTTGGTCTTTTAAAATATTAGTAATTTCAGAAGGATTAATTTTCATTTTTATTTATTTAATAAATTATTTAATCTTGTTTTAGCAGAAGTATCAATCATTGTACTACCAATTTGAAGAATAGAGCCAACTAATAAAGATGGATCTACTGAAAAAGAAATATTGATTTTCTTCTTCAAAATATCGTCTAATTTTTTTGATATATCCGCTTTCTCACTATCTGAGATTGTATGAGATAACTTAAGTGTTGCCAAAATTTCTCCTTTTTCATTTAACAATAAATCAAAGAAATTATTTACTATTTTCTCTAAAAAGAAAAATCTTCTATTTTTATTTAGGACTTTTAAAAATCTTGAGAATAAATCTGAAAAAGAAAAATGCTTAGCTAAAGAATCAATAACATTGTTAATAACTGAATATTTATGTGTTGGATTTTTAATAAAATTTTTTAAATCTGAGCTTTGATCTAGTATTTCTTTTAACTTCAAAAAATCTTTTTCAAGAACATCTAAACTTTTAGCTTCATAAGCTAGTCTATATACTGCTTTAGCGTATCTTTGAGTTTCACTAAAAGTTTTCATAGATTTTTTTACTATTAACTTTAAAAGAAAAAAGGTCTCGTAACATGCGAAATTACAGTAATCAAGTGTGATATTTTGTACTTTTTTAAAATTATTTAAAGTTTATTGGATCAACATCTACTGTTAGTGAAATATTTTTTTTAATTTTAATAGTTTTTAACCAATCTTTTAAAAATTTTTGTGGAAACGCTTCTTGAGGATATTTTAATAATAACCTTGATCGATATTTTCCCTTTATAAGCGAAATAGATGCGCTTACAGGACCTAACAACAGGGCGTCTTTCATTTTTGGAATCTTATTTTTTAAAATTCTTGCAAACTCATCAACATCAAATCTATTTTTTCCTGAAATAATAAAAGCAATAAGCTTTGTAAACGGGGGTAGATTAGAACTTTCTCTAAAACTAATTTCGTTTTCATAAAAAGCTAAAATGTTCTGATCACATATTGATTTTAATGTTTGATTTTCTGGATCAAAAGTTTGTAAATATACAGTTGAATTTTTAACCTCTCTTCCAGCTCTACCGCTAAGTTGATTCATTAATTGATATGTTTTTTCTGAACTGCGAATATCATTTCCTAAAAAATTCACATCAGAATTCACAATAACGATGCAATTTAACTTTGGAAAATGAAAACCTTTAGAAATTAATTGGGTTCCTACAATGATATTAATTTTTCCATCTTGAATTCTCTCAAAAATCTTTTTTGTACTATCGTCGTTATGAATAAAATCACTTGAAAATAACTCAATTTTTTTATCAGGAAAAATTTCCTTAACTTCCTCAAATATTTTTTCAACACCTAGACCATAAAAAGAAAATTTACAATTATCTCCGTCTTTACATTTTCTTTCCAATGAAGCTTGGTGATCACAATAGTGACAAATTAATTTATTAGTTTCCTTGTGATAAATTAATGAAACTGAACAATGAGGGCAATTAAAACGGTATCCACACTTTGAACAAATAACAAATGTTGAATATCCTCTTCTGTTTAAAAAAAATAAAATTTGATTTCCTTTTTCTAAAATATTTTTAAGTTCTGGTATAATAGAGGGTGAAATAAATTTAGATTTAATAGGAGGATTTTTTTTTAGATCTACAAATTTAACTTCGGGTAATTCAGCATCGTTATATCTTTTATCTAAACTAATATAAGAAAATTTTTTATTTACTGTATTGTAATAAGTTTCGAGAGATGGTGTTGCCGAAACTAAAATGACTGATATTTTTTTTATGGAGGCCATTAACACGGCCATGTCTCTAGCATTATAAATTACTTGATCTTCTTGCTTGTAAGATTGGTCATGCTCTTCATCTATAATAATTAAACCTAATTTTTTAAAAGGAAGGAATAAAGATGATCTGGCCCCTAAAACTAAATTAATTTTATGACTAGCAATTCCGTGCCAAATTAATCTTTTATCTTTTTCAGAAATATCTGAGTGCCACAGTGATGGGTAATTACCAAAATACTCTTTAAATCTTTCTTTGATTTGATTTGTTAATGCAATCTCCGGAAGTAAAACTAATACCTGATAACCCTTTTCTAAAAAATCTTGTATTTTTTTAAAATATATTAATGTTTTTCCTGAGCCTGTAATTCCATGTAATAATACTGTTGAAAATTTATCAAAAGCTATCTGCTCATCTAAAATTTTAATAGCTTTCTTCTGACTTGCGTCAAAACTAATATTTTTTTTTAATGAATATTCTTCAAAAGATTCCTTCTGTTTAATTTTTTTTGATAATTCTTTAAAAGCTTTTTTAAAAATAAATAATTTTAAAGCAATTCCTAAATCAACTAAGTTATATCGCGAAAATTTCTCTAAAAAAATTAAAGTATCTTTAGACAAAGACACAAAATCAAATTTCTTTTTAATATCTTTAATCTTAATGGAACTTTTAATAGGACTGCTTTTACCCCAAACGACCCCTATGATATCTTTATTTTGAAAAGGAACTAAAACAAAATCTCCAGCTTTCACGCTAATTTCTTTGGGAACATTATATGTAAACGGATGATCAAATTTTAATGGCAGTAATACATCTAAGGTCATCAAAAAAATTTATTAATTGTTTATTTCTTACTATAAATTTTATAATCTAAATCCATGGAAATTTTTCTAGACTCATCAGATATTAAAGAAATTAAAGGATTAAACAAAGCTAATTTAGTAGACGGCATCACAACAAATCCCTCTCTACTTGCAAGTGCAAATACTAATTTTAAAATTTTATTAAAAGAAATTTGTGGGGAGATAAAAGGTCCGGTAAGTGCTGAAGTAACGTCTCCAGACATTCCTTCAATGTTAAAAGAAGCAGATGTTCTAAGAAAAATTGCAAAAAATATCGTAATTAAAGTTCCCTTAACTTGGAATGGTTTGCAAGTATGCAGTATACTTTCGGAAAAAAAAGTTAAAGTAAATGTTACTTTATGTTTTTCTACATCACAAGCTTTGCTTGCTGCAAAGGCTGGTGCAACTTATGTCTCTCCTTTCATTGGAAGATTAGATGATATTGGAGAAAACGGAATTCAGCTTATAGAAGATATTAAAAAAATTTTTAATAACTATAAAAATATAAAAACAAAAATTTTGTCAGCATCCATTAGATCTATTGAACATTTTAATGCTGTTGCAGCTATCGGTTCTGATGTTGCTACGGTTCCTGTTAAAATTTTTAAAGAACTTCATAAACATCATCTTACTGATAAAGGTGTAGATATTTTTACTGCTGATTGGAAAAAATCAGGAATGAAGATTTTAACTTAAAAGTGGATAGCTCTTTTATCAACTGCTAAAGCAGCTTCTTTAATTGCTTCAGCATAAGTAGGATGCGCATGACATGTTCTTGCTACATCTTCCGCACTTGCACCAAACTCCATAGCCAAAGCCATTTCTGCAATCATATTACCAACATCAGGTCCGATCATATGCACACCTAGAACCCTATCTGTTTTTTCATCAGATAAAATTTTAACAAATCCATCTGCTTCATCATTGATTTTTGCTCTAGCATTTGCCGCGAAAGGGAATTTGCCAACTTTATAAGATATTTTTTGCTCTTTTAACTGTTCTTCTGTTTTACCAACTGAAGCTACTTCTGGAGAAGTATAAACAACACCGGGAATAACATCATAATTCACATGTCCATATTTTCCACTAAGCAATTCTGCAATGGCAATTCCTTCTTCTTCAGCTTTATGAGCTAACATTGGACCTACAATTACATCTCCAATTGCGTAAATATTATCTAAATTAGTTTTATATTTATGATCTATTTCAACTCTTCCTTTTGAATCTAATTTTACTCCAATTTTATCAAGGTTTAATCCTGCGGTATTAGGTTTTCTTCCAACTGACATTAATACAATATCACAATCAATATCGCTTTTAGCTCCATTCTTCTCAACTGTAACTGTTGCGCCATTTTTATTTTTTTTAACACCAATTACTTTTGTTGATAGATTAAATTGCATTCCTTGTTTTTGTAATATTTTTAAAAAAGCATCTGATACTTCTCTGTCCATGCCTGGAGTTATATAATCTAAGTATTCTACAACTTGAACTTCCGACCCTAATCTTAGCCAAACAGAACCCATTTCTAATCCGATATAACCAGCCCCTATAACAACAAGTTTTTTAGGCACCGAGGTCAAATTTAATGCCCCCGTTGAAGATACTACTATTTTTTCATCAATTTCTATATTTGGAAGAGAAATTGGAACGGAGCCGGTCGCTATAATTGCATTTTTAAATTTATAATCTTTTTGATTATTAGACACATCGGTTACTGAAATTGTATTTTTATCTTTAAAAGATCCAAAGCCTTTAATGTAAGTAACTTTATTTTTTTTAAATAAAAATTCTATTCCCTTAGTAAGTCCTTCTACACCTTTTGATTTGTGACTCATCATTTTTGCAAGATCTAATGACGGTTCGTTAATATTAATACCTATATTTTTAAATTCAGTTTTTGCTTTTTTATAAAGATCTGATGAATGTAATAAAGCTTTTGAAGGTATGCATCCAACATTAAGACAAGTACCACCCAATGTGCCTCTAGATTCGATACATGCAGTTTTTAATCCTAGTTGAGCTGCTCTAATTGCTCCAACATATCCTCCTGGACCTCCACCTATAACTAAAAAATCAAATTCTTCCATGAATTATAAATTTAAAAAAAGTCTTCTTGGGTCTTCTAAATACTCTTTAACTCTTACTAAAAATGATACTGCATCTTTTCCATCAATAATTCTGTGATCATAAGATAGTGCTAAATACATAATGGGTCTAACTTCAACTTTTCCTTCAACAACAACCGCTCGCTGAACAATATTATGCATTCCTAACACTCCTGATTGTGGAGGATTTAATATTGGCGTTGATAACATCGAACCATAAATTCCGCCGTTTGTAATTGTGAATGTTCCACCCTGAAGTTCTTCAATAGACAATTGTCCTAATTTTGCTTTTTCGCCTAGAGCAATAATTTGTTTTTCAATATCTGCAAATGACAATTCATCTGCGTCTCTAACCACCGGAACGACCAATCCTTTCTCTGTTCCAACAGCAACACCAATATTATAATAATTCTTGTATACAATTTCATCTTGTTGAATTTCTGCATTAATAATTGGAAAAGCTTTTAAAGCTTCAACACAAGATCTTACAAAGAATGACATGAATCCTAATTTAACTCCGTATCTTTTTTGAAAGCCATCTTTATATTCAGCTCTCATTTCAATAATTCTGGACATATCAATTTCATTGAATGTCGTAAGCATCGCTGCATTGTTTTGAGCTTCTTTTAATCTCTTTGCGATAGTTGCTCTTAGTCGAGTCATTTTAACTCGTTCTTCGTCTCCCTTAGTTGCTCTTGCTGAGGAAGGAACAGAAGGTAAGCCCATAGATTCTAATAAGTCTCCTTTTAAAATTCTTCCATCTCTTCCTGATCCACTTATTGTGCTAATATCAATTCTTTTTTCTTCAACTATTCTTTTTACTGCAGGTGATAATATTTCTTTTTTACTTACGGGAACTTCGACTATTTTTGGTTTTACTGGCTCTGGTGCTTTAACAGGTTCTTTTTTTGCTACACTTGCAGTTCCTGCGCCTACTGACCCTAAAATAGCACCAACATTAACTGTGCTTCCTGCTTGAATTTTAATTTCAGACAAAATGCCTGTCTCTGGTGAAGGCACTGCCACACTAACTTTATCTGTTTCTAATTCAACAACTGGCTCGTCTGCTTTTACTGGATCGCCAACCTGTTTAAGCCATTTAGAAACTGTAGCTTCCGTTACTGACTCGCCAAGTGTGGGTACTACTAAATCTTTTGCCATTATTCTATAAAAGTACTTTTGATATTATTTCGTCCTGCTGTTGTACATGTTTTTTTAAATATCCGGTAGCCGTTGAAGCTGAAGGTTTTCTGCCAACATACTGTACTTTTTTAGATTTAGCGCCAACCAAATCTAACGTCCAATTGATATATTTTTCAACAAAACTCCAGGCGCCCATATTTTCTGGCTCTTCCTGACACCAGATAAATTCATCAGCATTTTTAAATCTTTTTAAAAAACTTGCTAATTTTTTAACTGGGAATGGATATAACTGCTCAATTCTTAATAATTGAACTTTAGGATTTCTTATTGTTTCTCTTTTTTCAGAAATATCAAAATAAACTTTTCCAGAACAAAGAACTACACGTTTAATATCTTCGTCTTTTGCTAATTTAATTAAATTATATTCCGGAAAATCTGCATGGTCTGGTAATATTCTATGAAAAGAATTTTCTGGTAAAAAATCTTCAATTTCAGAAACGCATTTTTTGTGTCTCAATAAAGATTTTGGTGAGAAAACTATAAGTGGTTTTCTAAATGTTCTATGAATCTGTCTTCTTAATAAATGAAAATAATTTGCAGGTGTAGTGCAATTAACTACTTGCAAATTTTCTTGAGCACAAGATTGTAGATATCTTTCAATTCGTGCTGAAGAATGTTCTGGTCCTTGACCTTCATAGCCATGGGGAAGAAGCATTACTAAACCGCTTGCTCGCGTCCATTTTTTTTCTCCTGAAGTAATAAACTGATCAATTATAATTTGAGCTCCATTTGCAAAATCCCCAAACTGGGCTTCCCATAAAACCAATGTCTCTGGTGATGATAATGAATATCCATATTCAAATCCTAAGACACCAAACTCTGATAGAAAGCTGTCAATAATTTCAAACTGGCCTTGATTTGAGCTAAGATTTTTTAAAGGATAATATTTTTCTCCTGTATCCTGATCAAGCACACTGGCATGCCTTTGACTAAAAGTACCTCTTGATGAGTCTTGTCCTACAAATCTTACAGGGTAACCTTCTAACAATAATGTTCCAAAAGCTAAACTCTCGGCTGTCGCCCAGTCAAAACCTTTTCCAGTTTCAAACATTTTTTTCTTTGCCTCAAAAAGTCTTTTTATTGTTGAATGAGAATTTAAATTTGCTGGAAGATTACAAATTTTTTCTCCAGCTTTGTGGATTAAATCTAAATCAACACCTGTTACACCTCTACGATCAGATCCAATTTCAGTTGTAAATTTTGACCAGCTTCCAGTAAACCAATCTATTTGGTTTGGAATGTAACTCTTTGATGTTTCAAATTCTGTATCTAAAAACTTTTTAAAATTATCTTTTTCATTTTGAAACTCTTCTTTACTTAAAACACCTTCTTGAATAAGTTGATTTCCATAAATTGTTAAGGTTGTAGCTTGGGCTCTAATTTTTTTGTACATTAAAGGCTGAGTGAAAGAAGGCTCATCTCCCTCATTGTGACCAAATCTTCGGTAACAAATAATATCTATAACAACATCTCGTTTAAATTTTTGTCTATATTCTGTTGCTATTCTTGCACAATAAACAACGGATTCAGCATCATCCCCGTTAACATGAAATATTGGAGCTTGAACCATTTTAGCTACTTCAGATGGATAAGGTGAAGATCTTGCAAAAGAAGGACTTGTAGTAAAACCAATTTGATTATTAACAATAATATGAATTGTACCTCCAGTGTTGTGTCCTTTTAAGCCAGACATAGCAAAACATTCTGCAACAATTCCCTGTCCTGCAAACGCTGCATCCCCGTGCAAAAGAATAGGCACGACTTTTACTCTTTGTGGATCGTTATGAAAAAATTGTTTAGCTCGCGTTTGTCCTAATACCACAGGATTTACAGCTTCAAGATGTGAAGGATTAGCAGTTAAACTTACATGTACATTGTTACCGTTAAAATCTCTGTCTGCTGATGCTCCTAAATGATATTTAACATCCCCTGAAACTCCTGCTGTATCTGGACCTGGATCTCCAGAAAATTCTTTAAATATTTTTTTAAAAGGCTTTTGAATAACGTTTGCAAGAATATTTAATCTACCTCGATGAGGCATTCCAATTTTAACTTCTTTAACCCCTAAACCTCCTCCAACTTTAATTATCTGCTCAAGGGCAGGAATTAAAGATTCGCAGCCATCTAATCCAAATCTTTTTGTTCCAACAAACTTAGTGTGACAGTAGTTTTCAAATCCCTCGGCTTCTACTAACTTTTTAAAAATTGCTTTTTTTCCTTCAGAGGTAAAATTTGCTTCTTTTCCTTTTCCTTCAATTCTTTCTTGAATCCATTTTTTTTCTTCTGGATCCGACATATGCATAAACTCAATTCCAATTTTTGAACAATAAGTTTTTAATAAAATTTCTAATATTTCATTAACGGTTGCATATTCTAAACCGAGAAACTTATCTAAAAATATTTTTCTGTTTCTGTCTTCTTTTTTAAAACCATATGTTTCTGGATTTAGTTCAGGGTGATGATGTTTTTCTTGAAGTTGTAATGGATCTAAATCAGCAATTAAATGACCTCTGATCCTATAGGCTCTAATCATCATGATTGCTCTAACAGAATCAATAGTAGATCTTTCTACATCAAATTTTTCGTCACTTGATAAAGTTCTATTTTTTTCTACAATTTTTTCTTTAATTGAATTTCCATTTAAGTTTTTAGGAAGATATTTTTCATAAACATCCAAATTTCCATTAGAAATATATTTAATATTTGATGGAGCCCAACTAGGTCCTTGATTTTCTATAATATTATCTTTTTGATCACCTAGACCTTCAAAAAATTGTCTCCAACTGTCTGGGATACTTGTAGGATCTTCTACGTATTTAGCGTAAAGTTTTTCAATATAAGAAGAGTTTGTTCCTGATAAAAAAGATGTTTTTTCAAAAATAATATTATTTTCTTGTGATGACATGTAATTTTATATTCGTAATAAAGTACTAAGTCTTAAGTTTGTCAAATAGAGTTTTTCCAATATCTGCTGGAGAATTTGCAACTGTTATGCCACAAGATTTCATTGTTTCTATCTTATCCTTGGCAAGTCCTTTTCCACCAGAAATAATAGCTCCTGCATGCCCCATTCTTCTCCCTGGAGGAGCTGTTACGCCAGCTATAAATCCAACCACTGGTTTTTTAATTTTTGAAGATTTAATAAATTCAGCACCTTCTTCTTCTGCACTTCCGCCAATCTCTCCTATCATAATAATAGATTTAGTTTCATCGTCTTTTAAAAATAAATCTAAACAATCAATAAAATTTGTTCCATTAATTGGATCGCCACCAATTCCAATGCATGTTGATTGCCCTAATCCTAATGCTGTAGTTTGCGCAACAGCCTCATAGGTTAACGTTCCTGATCTTGATACAATTCCAACTGATCCTTTTTTATGAATGTGCCCTGGCATAATTCCAATCTTACATTCATCTGGCGTAATAATTCCTGGACAATTAGGTCCTATTAATCTGCTTTTGGACTTAATTAATTTTTCTTTAACTTTAACCATATCTAAAACTGGAATGCCCTCAGTAATGCAAACAATTAAAGGTATTTCACTATCTAATGCTTCAATAATTGCCGCTGCTGCATATGCTGCAGGCACATAAATCATGGTTGCATCAGGTTTTACTTTATCGACTGCTTCAGCAACTGTGTTAAAAACTGGAAGACCTAAATGAGTTTGTCCGCCTTTTTTAGGAGTAATTCCTCCAACTAAATTTGTTCCATATGCAAGCGCTTGCTCTGAATGAAATGTTCCGTGTTTTCCTGTAAAGCCCTGACAAATAACTTTTGTTTTTTTATTTACTAAAACAGACATATTAAGACGTAGCCTCCACAATTTTTTTTGCTGCATCTGATAAATTATCAGCAGAAATGACTGTCAAACCAGATTTTTTTAAAATTTCTTTCCCTTCATCAACTTTTGTTCCTGCTAATCTAACAACAAGAGGAACTTTAAGATCAACTTCTTTTGCGGCTTCAATAACTCCTTGCGCAATAATATCACAACGCATAATTCCACCAAAAATATTTATTAAAATTCCTTCAACATTTTTATCTGATAAAATTATTTTAAAAGCAGCGGATACTTTTTCTTTTGTAGCTCCCCCACCTACATCTAGGAAATTTGCTGGCTCTGAGCCGTAAAGTTTTATGATATCCATGGTTGCCATTGCAAGACCCGCTCCATTAACCATGCAACCAATTTTTCCATCTAATTTAATATAAGCTAATTCATATTTACTAGCTTCGATTTCCATTGGATCTTCTTCGTTTAGATCTCTAAGTTCTTTTATTTCTGGATGTCTAAAAAGGGCATTGTCATCGAAACTTATTTTTGCATCTAAACACTTAATTTGATCTTCCGTTGTAAGAATTAAAGGATTTATTTCAATTAAACTTCCATCAGTGTTCACTAAAGTATCGTATAAAGCCTGAGCAACTTTCTTTGCCTGATTTTTTTGATCTCCACTTAAATTATAAGGTTTCACAATTGATTCTAAATCCTCATCTCTTAATTTTGCTGATAAAGAAACGCGCGTTGTAATAATTTTCTCAGGAGTTTTATCTGCAACTTCTTCAACATCCATTCCTCCTTCAGCGCTAGAAATAAATGCAATTTTTGAAGAGGCTCTATCTACTAGACACGACAAATAAAATTCTTTTTTAATGTCCGATGCTTCTTCTATATACAGTCTCTTTACTTCTCTTCCTTGAGGCCCTGTTTGATGTGTGACAAGAACTTTTCCAAGTAAATCTTTACATTTTTGCTTTAATTCATCGATACTTTTAACTAATTTTACACCTCCAGCCTTTCCTCTTCCACCAGCATGTATTTGGGCCTTAACCACGTACATTTTGCTATTTAGCTGTTTAATTTTTTCATCAATTTCATTTAAATTAAAAATAACAACACCCTTTGAAACTGGGGCGCCAAATTTTTTTATTAAGTCTTTTGCCTGATGCTCGTGAATATTCATGAAAAATTAATATTTTGGCTTGATAGTTTTAATTTTTGCAACTTCTGGATCAAGTTTAAAAAGATCTTGGGTTAATTTTTTAACTGAATCAACAGATTTTACAAACATCTCTTTTTCTTCAGGATTAAATTTAATCTCAATAATTTTTTCAACTCCCTTTGCGCCAATTATAACAGGTACACCAACATAAAGATCATCAACTCCATACTCACCATCTAAATATACAGCGCATGGTAAAATTTTCTTTTTGTCTTTTAAAAACGCTTCTGCCATTTCAATGGCTGAACTTGCCGGAGCATAATAAGCAGAACCTGTTTTTAATAGTTTTACTATTTCAGCTCCTCCATCTCGTGTTCTTTGTATAATTTTATCTATTCTTTCTTTAGTCGACCATTTCATATCGATTAAGTCTGGAATTGGTATTCCTGCAACTGTCGAATATCTAGAAAGTGGAACCATTGTGTCTCCATGACCTCCTAAGACAAAAGCCGTTACATCTTCAATTGAAACCTTAAATTCTTCAGACAAAAATAATCTAAAACGAGAAGAGTCTAAAACTCCTGCCATACCAACTACTTTTTCAGCGGGTAGACCTGAATATTTCTGTAATGCCAAAACCATGACATCTAAAGGATTGGTAATACAAATTACAAAAGCATTTGGAGAATATTTTTTAATTCCTTCGCCAACTTGTTTCATTACTTTTGCATTAATTCCTAAAAGATCATCTCTGCTCATTCCTTCTTTTCTTGGAACGCCCGCAGTTACAATAATTACATCTGAATTTGCAATATCGGCATAGCTTGTTGTCCCTTTAAGATTTGCATTAAAACGTTCAACAGCTCCTGACTGAGCGATGTCTAAAGATTTTCCATCGGGTAATCCGGCGGCAATATCAAAAATAACTACATCTCCTAATTCTTTTAAAGAAACTAAATGTGCTAAAGTTCCACCGATTTGTCCTGATCCTATAAGTGATATTTTTTTTCTCATTTGATTAACTCATTGTTGGCATTGTAAAACTTGAATTGGCTTTTATACCAGAAGACCACCTTGAAGTAATAGTTTTTAATTTAGTGTAAAATCTAACTCCTTCCATTCCATGAACGTGTTGATCACCAAATAAAGACCTTTTCCACCCGCCGAAACTATGAAAAGCCATTGGTACGGGGATTGGAATATTTATACCTACCATTCCAACTTTTATATGACTTGAAAATGTTCTTGCGCTATCTCCATCTCTTGTAAAGATGCTTACTCCATTACCAAATTCATGTTTATTAATCAAATCTACAGCTTCATTAAAATCTTTTGCTCTTACAACTGAAAGTACCGGTCCAAATATCTCTTCTTTATAAATTCTCATATTTTCTTTTACATGATCAAATAAACAACCGCCCAAATAAAAACCTTTTTCATGACCTTGTGGTTTTTTAATTTTTCGTCCATCCACAACTAATTTAGCTCCTTCTTTAACTCCGATATCTAAATAGCTTGTAACTTTTTCTAAATGTTGAGCCGTAACTAATGGCCCCATATCTATTCCTTTATCAAGTCCAGGACCTACTCTTAAATTATTAATTTCTTTTGTAAGCTTGTTTACTAATTCATCTCCAATATTTCCAACTGCAACTGCCACCGATTGAGCCATGCATCTCTCACCTGCTGAGCCATATGCGGCACCCATAAGTCCTGCAACAGCTTGGTCAATATCTGCGTCTGGCATTACTACGCAGTGATTTTTAGCGCCCCCTAATGCTTGAACTCTTTTTTCAAATTTTGCTGCACTTTCGTAAATGTATTTAGCTATAGGAGTTGAGCCTACAAAACTAATTGCACTAACGTTTGGATTTGAAAGTAATGCATCTACAGATTCTTTATCTCCATTTACAACGTTAAAAACCCCATCTGGCAAACCCGCTTCTTTCAATAATTCTGCTAATCTTAAAGGACAACTTGGATCTTTCTCGGAAGGTTTTAAAATAAAAGTATTTCCACATGCAATCGCTAAAGGAAACATCCACATTGGAACCATTGCTGGAAAATTAAAAGGAGTGATCCCAGCACAAACTCCAAGTGGCTGTCTTATCGACCAACTATCAACATTGGTTCCAACATTTTCTGTAAAATCACCTTTTAATAAATGCGGAATACCACATGCAAATTCAACAACCTCTAAACCTCTGGTTAAAGATCCCTTAGCATCGTCATAAACTTTGCCGTGTTCTGAAACAATTATTTTTGTTAGTTCGTCTGAATTTTTTTCTATTAAATCTTTAAACTTAAATAAAATTCTTGCTCTTTGTAATGGTGGAACTTGCGACCATTTTATAAATGCTTTACTTGCAATCTCTACAGCATCATCAACGTCTTTTTTTGTAGCTAAATTTACTTTTGCAGAAACTTCTCCCGTGGCAGGATTGAATACATCAGAAGTTCTTTTTGAGGTGCCTGAAAATGATTTTCCGTTAACAAAATGTTCTATAATTTTCATTTAAATTAATAGGAAAATATAGGGACAAAATTAAGCTGTCAAATAATGAAGTTAAAGAATTAAAGATCTTTACTATGCTGAACTAACATTTTTTTTATTGAACCGATTGCCTTTGCCGGATTCAATCCTTTTGGACAGGTGTTAGTACAGTTCATGATTGTATGACATCTAAAAAGTTTAAGCTCATCTGCAACTTTTTTTAATCTTTTTACTCTCTCTTCATCTCTACTATCAATAATCCATCTATAAGCTTGTAATAAAACAGCGGGTCCTAAATATTTTTCACCATTCCACCAATAGCTCGGGCAAGATGTTGAGCAACATGCACACATAATACATTCATAAAGCCCATCTAATTTTTCTCTGTCTTGTTTTGATTGATAGATTTCTTTATCACCTACTTCACTTTTTTTCTCAACCTGTAACCAAGGCTCAATGGATTGATATTGTTTATAAAGTTGATTTAGATTTGGAACTAAATCTTTAATCACTGGCATGTGAGGAAGTGGATAAACTTTTATTTCATTTTTAATGTCCACTGCTGATTTTGTGCAAGCAAGTCCGTTAACACCATCAATATTCATAGCGCAAGAACCACAAACGCCTTCTCTGCAAGATCTTCTAAATGTTAATGTAGTATCAATTTCGTTTTTAATTTTAATAAGAACATCGAGAACCATTGGCCCACACTCATCCATATTAACTTCGTAAGTATCTAGTCTTGGGTTCTGTTGTGTTTCAGGATCCCATCTATACACTTTAACTTTTTTTAGATTTTTTCCATTGGTCTTGTCTTTAAAATATTTTCCCTCAACAACTTTTGAATCTTTAGGAAGGGCAAACTGAACCATTAATATACTCTCGCTTTCGGAGGAAAATATTGCACTTCATTACTTAAAGTAAAATTATGTACATTTCTGTAATCTATTTTTACTTTCTCACCATCTTGCCAAGCTAGAGTATGTTTCATCCAATTTTCATCATCTCTTTCTTTAAAATCTTCTCTAGAATGTGCTCCTCGACTTTCTTTTCTATTTTCAGCAGACGCCATTGTAACAAGCGATTGTCTTATTAGATTATCAAATTCTAAAGTTTCAATTAAATCTGTATTAAAGATTAAAGACTTATCCGAAACTGAAATATCATCCATTCCTTGCCATGGTTTTTTAATTTCTTCCATGCCTTCTTTTAAAATTTTAGCGTCTCTAAATACTGCACAATTTTTTTGCATTGTTCTTTGCATTTTATCTCTAAGCACAGAAGTTGGAGTTCCACCGTTTGAATTTCTTAATTTATCAAATCTTGAAATTGATTTTTGCGTTTCGCTTTCAGGAATTACTTCATGTTTAGAATTTGGTTTTACAATTGTTGCGGCTCTCATAGCTGCAGCTCTACCAAATACCACAAGATCAATTAATGAATTAGAACCTAATCTATTGGCCCCATGAACCGAAACGCAGGCTGCTTCACCAACCGCCATTAGGCCAGGCACAATCACATCTTTTCCATTATCAGTTTTAGATATTACTTCACCATAATAATTAGTAGGAATTCCTCCCATATTGTAATGAACGGTTGGAACAACTGGTATTGGTTGTTTTGTTACATCTACACCAGCAAAAATTTTTGCAGATTCAGAAATTCCAGGAAGTCTTTCGTGTAAAACTTTTGGATCCAAATGATTTAGATGAAGATAAATGTGATCTTTATTTTTACCAACTCCTCTGCCTTCATTGATTTCAATTGTCATGGATCTTGAAACTACATCTCTTGATGCAAGATCTTTTGCTGAAGGCGCGTATCTTTCCATAAATCTTTCACCTTCGGAATTAACTAAAAATCCCCCTTCACCTCGAGAGCCTTCGGTAATTAAACATCCTGCTCCATAAATTCCTGTTGGATGAAATTGAATAAATTCCATATCTTGTAATGGTAAACCCGCTCTTAGAACCATCGCATTACCATCTCCTGTGCAAGTATGCGCTGATGTTGCTGAAAAATATGCTCTTCCATAACCACCTGTCGCTAAGATTGTCATGTTAGCTCTGAAGCGATGAATAGTTCCATCTTGCAGATTCCAAGCAGTAACACCGTGACACTTTCCATTATGCATCAATAAATCTAATGCAAAATATTCTATAAAAAATTCTGTATTTTTTTTAAGCGCTTGACCATAAAGTGTATGAAGAATTGCATGTCCTGTTCTATCTGCAGCAGCACAAGTTCTTTGAGCAATACCATTTCCATAATTAGCGGTCATTCCACCAAATGGTCTTTGGTAAATTTTTCCTTCTTCAGTTCTGCTAAAAGGGACTCCGTATTTTTCAAGTTCAATAACTGCTCTTGGAGCTTCTTTACATAAATATTCAATAGCGTCTTGATCGCCTAACCAATCAGCGCCTTTTACCGTATCATACATGTGCCAACGCCAATCATCTTCTGACATGTTTCCTAATGCAGCAGAGATACCACCTTGCGCAGCAGCAGTATGACTTCTTGTTGGAAATACTTTTGAAATACAGGCTGTCTTTAGTCCAGCTTCAGCTAAGCCAACGGCCGCTCTTAATCCAGAGCCACCAGCTCCTACAACGATAACATCGTATTCGTGATCAACAATTGGATAAGTGCTCATAAAATAATTATCATTAATGATACAATGCCAACAACCGGAAGTATAGCCGAGTATAACATTATAATTTTGTTTAAAATTAATTTTATACGTTCATCCTGAATATAATCTTCAATAATCTCACCTAAACCTAATTTTAAATGCAGACCTGCAAATATTAAAAATAAAGTAAAAACAGTTATTGAGAAATAATTATCAAAAAAGTCTAATGCCCCTGTGTAATCTTGATTAACTAAATCAACTAAAGAATATAAAAAAAATAATAATAAAGGTATCAGCACAACTGCACTAACTCTTTGTATTATCCATTTATTTAAAGCATGATTTTTCATTATATAATCCAAATAAAAAATGTTGTTAAAATAGATAAAAGTAAAACAATTATTCCAGAAAGATTTGCGGTCTTAATTTCGTAACCATAACCAAAATCCCAGGCAAGATGTCTGATGCCATTAAACATATGGTAAACAAATGACCAAGTAAAACCTACAAGAATAAATTTGCCAATAAAACTTCTTAAAAATTTTTGGTAAAAATTATAATACTCAGGTCCTAGAGCTAAAAATAAAATCCATAAAACAATTAAAAAAAATCCAGCAGTATTAATTACTCCTGTAAGTCTATGTGTGATTGATAATAAAGAGGAAAACTGCCACTTATAAATTTGGATATGAGGGGATAAGGGGCCAGAGTTTTTTTCCATAAAAAATATTTAATTATTTTTTATATGCTTTTTAACCAAAACCTCCGCGATTTGCACTGCATTAAAAGCTGCTCCCTTTAATAAATTGTCAGAAACAATCCACATATTAACAGCATTTTTTGTAGGATCCCTTCTAATTCTAGAAATATAAGTTAAAAAGCTTCCAGCAGACTCTGCAGGAGTTGCATAGCCTCCGTTCTTTTTTTGATCAATAACTTTACAGCTTGGCGAATTCATTAAAGTTGAACGTATTTGCTGAATGTCGAATTTCTTTTTAAATTCAACGTTCACAGCTTCAGAATGAGAAACAAGTACTGGAACACGAACACATGTTGCTGTTAATTTAATATTTTTATCTAAAATCTTTTTTGTCTCATTTTCCATTTTCCACTCTTCTTTTGTTGATCCATCTTTCATAAAAACATCAATGTGAGGAATAACGTTGAAAGCGATTTGCTTTGTAAATTTTTTAGGTTTAATTTTTTTCTTACTTAAATAATCTTTTGTCTGAGAAATTAATTCATCCATAGCAGCTTTTCCTGCTCCTGATACTGATTGATAAGTTGATGTTACTACTCTTTTAATTTTAAATTTGTCATGAAGAGGCTTTAAAGCCACAACTAACTGTGCTGTTGAACAATTTGGATTAGCAATAATATTTGTCTTTTTATAATCTTTAATTGCATGCTCATTCACTTCGGGAACGATTAGTGGAATATTTTTTGATGATCTAAAATAACTTGAATATTCAATTACAATTGAATCTTTTGCAATTTTTGGTGCCCATGTTTTTGCAAGTTTAGATCCTGCACAAAAAAAAGTAATATCTGCTTTTCTAAAATCAAAATCTTCTAAGCTTCTAACTTCAATATTTTTATTTCTAAACTTTATAAACTTCCCAACACTTTTTTTAGAAGCTAATAAATAAAGTATATTTACTGGAAATTTTCTTCTTTCTAAAACTTCAATAGTTTTTCTACCTGCGTTTCCTGTGCTTCCTACAATTGCAATATTCGCTCTCATTATTTTAAATTGGCTATAACCAAATCTCCCATTTCTGAAGTTGATACTTTTTTTTGACCTTTTTCCATTATATCTTGAGTTCTGTAACCATCTTTAAGAACATTTTTAACTGCCTGATCAAGCATATCTGCTTCTTTATCCATATCAAAGGAATAGCGTAAAGCCATAGAAAAACTCAAGATTGACGCAAGTGGATTTGCAATATTTTTACCCGCTATATCGGGAGCAGAACCATGGCAAGGTTCATACATTGATTTAAATTTTCCATCTTTATTTTTTCCGCTTAATGATGCTGAAGGCAACATTCCAAGTGAACCCGTTAGCATTCCAGCTTCATCTGAAAGCATGTCTCCAAATAAATTATCAGTTACGATCACATCAAATTGTTTAGGATTTCTAACTAATTGCATTGCACAATTATCTGCTAGCATATGACTAAGTTCCACATCTTTAAATTCTTTTTTATGTAATTCTTCTACTTCTTCTCTCCACAATAAACCTGCTTCCATAACGTTAGATTTCTCACATGAAGTAACTTTGTTGCTTCTTTTTCTAGCAAGTTCAAAAGCCACTCTGGCAACTCTTTGAATTTCACTTGATGTGTAAGTGTGAGTATTTGTTCCTTTTTTCTCACCATTAGATAATTTTTCAACACCTCTTGGAGTTCCAAAATAAATTCCTCCTGTAAGCTCTCGGACAATCATAATATCTAAATCAGAAACAACTTCTGGCTTTAAAGTAGATGCGTTAGCAAGTTCCTTAAAACAAATTGCAGGTCTTAAATTTGCAAATAATTCTAAATCTTTTCTAAGTCTTAGTAAGGCTCTCTCGGGTCTTTTTGAAAATTCTAATTTATCCCACTTTGGTCCACCCACAGCTCCTAACAAAACTGCATCACTTGCCATTGCAATTTTCATTACTTCGTCAGTAATTGGTGTGCCGTGCTTATCAAAAGAAATTCCTCCTGCTAATTCTTCAGTAATATCAAAGTCGGTAGATTTATTTTTATTAAACCAAACAATAACTTTTTTAACCTCATTCATTACCTCTGGTCCAATTCCATCTCCAGCAAGAATAAGAAGTTTTTTTTTCATTAATATAACCAAGGAGTTAGATTTTTTTTATTTTGTTCAAAGGTTTTAATTTTAGCATCTTTTTTTAAAGTAAGAGCAATATCATCATAACCATTTAATAAGCATTCTTTTCTAAATGGCTCGATTTCAAAATCAAAAGGCCTGTTGTCTCCTTTATGAATTTTTTGATCAACCAAATCTATCTCTATTTCTTTATTTTTTTTTGCAGCTTCAGATAATTCTTTAACCTGATTTTCTGGAAGAACGATTGGTAAAATTCCATTTTTGAAACAGTTGTTATAAAAAATATCTGCAAAACTTTCTGCAACAATACATCGAATACCAAAATCTAATAGCGCCCAAGGAGCATGCTCTCTTGATGATCCACAACCAAAATTTTTTCCTGAAATTAAAATTTTTGCTTTATTATAAGGAGCATTATTTAAAATAAAACTTTTTATTACATTGCCTTTTTCATCATAACGCATTTCGTAAAACAATGCAGAACCAAGACCTGTTCTTTTAATTGTTTTTAAAAATTGTTTTGGAATAATCATGTCCGTATCAATATTTGAGATCTGAAGATCAGCAGCAATACTTTTAAGTTTTGTAAATTTTTCCATTAAATAATCTTTCTAATATCTACAAATTTACCCTCAATTGCAGCAGCGGCTGCCATAACCGGGCTAACAAGATGTGTTCTTCCGCCTCTTCCTTGTCTTCCTTCAAAGTTTCTATTTGAAGTAGAAGCACATCTTTCTTTTGGTTTTAATTGATCTGGATTCATTCCAAGACACATTGAACATCCAGGTTCTCTCCAATCAAATCCTGATTCTTTAAATATTTTATCTAGACCTTCTTTTTCAGCCTGTAATTTTACAAGTCCAGAGCCAGGAACAACAATTGCATCAACACTTTTATTTACTTTTTTTCCTTTAACTATTTTTGCAACTTCTCTTAAATCTTCAATTCTTCCATTAGTGCAAGAGCCTATAAAAACCTTATCAATTTTAATGTCTTGAATAGCCGTATTAGGTTCTAAACCCATATAATCTAAAGATCTTAGTATAGATTTTTTTCTATCCTCATTCTTTTCTAAATTTGGATCAGGAACTTTTCCGTTAATAGAAGCTGTGTCTTGAGGACTTGTTCCCCAAGTAACTGTTGGCTCAATATCTTTTCCTTGTAAATGAAGTTCTCTATCAAATTTTGCATCTTTATCCGTATATAAAGTGCTCCAATATTTAAGTGCTTTTTCCCAATTCTCACCCTTTGGAGCCAAAGGTCTTCCTTTAATATAATCAAAAGTTTTTTGATCAGGAGCAACAAGTCCAGCTCGCGCACCTGCTTCAATGCTCATGTTACAAACGGTCATTCTTTCTTCCATAGAAAAATTTCTAAAAACCTCTCCACAGTATTCAATAACGTAACCAGTTCCACCTGCTGTTCCAATTTTCCCAATGATAGACAGAATTACATCTTTAGCGGTAACCCCTAATGGTAATTTTCCATCAACGCTAATTTTAAAATTTTTTGCTCTACTTTGAATTAAAGTTTGTGTTGCAAGAACATGCTCTACTTCTGAAGTTCCAATCCCAAAGGCTAACGCACCAAATGCTCCGTGTGTTGAGGTATGACTGTCTCCACAAACAATTGTCATTCCAGGCTGAGTAAAGCCTTGTTCAGGTCCAATAACATGAACGATACCTTGTCGTTTGTCTGTTAAACCAAAAAATTCTATACCAAAATCTTTGCAATTTTTAGAAAGGGTCTCAACTTGAATAGCAGATTCTTTATCAGCTATTCCTTTTGATCTGTCAGTTGTTGGAACGTTATGATCAACAACTGCTAATGTTGAACCAGGTAATTTTACTTTTCTATTTGATAAACGTAATCCTTCAAATGCCTGTGGACTCGTTACTTCATGCACTAAATGTCGATCGATATATAAAAGTGATGTTCCGTCATTTTGTTCATCAACTAAATGACTCTCCCATATTTTGTCGTAAAGTGTCTTTGCCATTAAATAAAAACTAGTATTACTTCTTTTTATTCTGAGCTTCTGTCTTTGGCGCTGAAGCTTTTTCCGTATTTTTTGGAGCCTGTTCAGCAGCTATATCTGCTTGTGCTTCAATATTTTGGACTGCCTCTTTTTTTGGTAAAGGTTGAATAATATCTACACCAATTTTTTTTCTAATTTTTTCTGTAATTCTAGCTGATTTACCAGTTCTTTCTCTTAGGTAGTAAAGTTTTGCTCTTCTTACTTTTCCACTTCTAACAACTTCAACTGACTCTACGTTTGGACTATGAACTGGAAATAATCTTTCAACACCTTCACCGAAAGAAATTTTTCTAACTGTAAAAGTAGAATTAATTCCTTTATTTTTTTTAGCAATACAAACTCCTTCGTAAGCTTGTATTCTTTGTCTCTTTCCTTCGATAATTCGAACGTTTACTTTTAAAGTATCTCCAGGAGAAAATTCTGGTAATTTTTTTTCACCAATTTTCTTAATATGAAGTTTATCTAATTCGTCTATTCTCATTGTAGAAATTTGCATTAAAATTTAATTATTTGTGATATTTTTCCCATAAGTCTTGTCTCTGGCGACGTGTTATATCCTCGGATTGTGCTAAGCGCCAGTCCTTAATTTTAGCGTGATTCCCAGACAAAAGTACTTCCGGAACGGTTCTTCCTTTCCACTCTTGGGGTTTTGTGTATTGAGGATATTCCAATAAATTATTTTCAAAACTCTCTTCATTTAAAGAAGAAGAATTGCCAAGAACCCCTGGCAATAATCTAATTATGGAATCTAAAAAAACAAACGCTGCTGTTTCACCGCCGGATAAAATAAAATCACCAATACTTATTTCTCTAATCTTTCTTTCTTCTATAACTCTCTGATCAATTCCCTCAAAGTGTCCACAAATAAGATCTACTCCATTTTTTTGTGACAATTGTTTTGCAACTTTTTGTGTTAACAATTCACCTCTTGGACTTAGATAAATAAGTTCATTTTTAGAGTTTTTAATATTTTTATCCAAGCAACTATCTATTACATCGGCACGCATAACCATTCCGCTTCCTCCTCCAAAAGGAGTATCATCCACACTTCCGTGCTTGTCTAAAGCATAGTCCCTGATGTTAACAACATCGAGTGACCAGATTTTATTTTCTCTAGCTCTTTTATAAAGCCCGATATCTAAAATCCCTGGAAAAAATTCTGGATATAAAGTGAATATTTTTGCAGACCACATAATAGTTAATTTGCTTTAGGGGCCTCCGCTTCTGGTGCTTTTTCCTCAGCCTTTGGAGCTTCCACAGGAGCTGGTTCAGCTGCTGGAGCCGCTTCTGCTGCTGGAGCTGCTGCTGGTGCTTCTTTTGGAGCTTGTGCAGCTTTTAATCTTTCTTGAGCTTTCTTTTTAGGTAAAGCTTTAATTGGATTATTTCTTTTTTCAGGAACCGGAGCAAGATTTGCTGTGCCTAAAAATTTTGCAACTCTTAACGTAGGTTGAGCTCCCATTTTAAGCCAATGAGTTATTCTTTCTGACTCTAAGCTTAATCTTTCTGGTTTGCTTTTTGGTAGTAACGGATTGAAGTATCCAAGTTTTTCAATAAATTTTCCATCTCTTGGATTTCTAGAATCTGCAACTACGATTTGATAGAAGGGTCTTTTTTTTGTTCCCCCTCTAGCTAGTCTTATTTTTAACATTTGTTTTCCTTTCTATTTTAGATTGTTAAATAACTCTGGAGGTATTCCATCTAAACCTCCAAAATTTCTTCCGCCACCTTGAGACATTCTTTTCATCATTCCTGTCATCATTTTATGTTGTTTTAGAAGCTTGTTTACTAAAGCGATGTCGGTTCCTGAACCACTCGCTATTCTTTTTTTTCTAGATCCATCAATAATTTTTGGGTTATCTCTTTCTTTAGGAGTCATTGATAAAATAACCGCTTCTTGCTTTCCAAGAAGACTTTCATCAATATTGGACTCGTCTATTTGTTTTTTAATTTTTGAAATACCAGGGATCATTCCTAGAACTTTTCCCATGCCCCCAATTTTTTTCATTTGCCTTATCTGTTTTAAATAATCATTAAAGGTAAATTGTCCTTTTTTAAAATTCTCTTCTAGTTCTTCAACTTCTTCTTTTTTTAAATTTTCAGATACTTTCTCAACAAGAGAAACTACATCTCCCATTCCTAAAATTCTGTTTGCAATTCTTTCTGGGTGAAATATTTCAAAATCATCAATTTTTTCACCAACTCCTAAAAATTTAATAGGACAATTTGCAACAGACTTCATGCTAAGAGCGGCGCCACCTTTTCCATCCCCATCTATTCTTGTTAATATTATTCCTGTTAAATCGACTGTTTTTTTAAATTCACTGGCGATATTTACAGCGTCTTGTCCGGTTAAAGAGTCAGCGACTAAAAAAGTTTCAATTGGATTAATTATTTTTTTAAGATTATTTAATTCACTCATCATCACGCTATCAATTTGCGTTCGTCCGGCAGTATCAAAAATGATTACATCGGAGCCTGATAAAGAAGCGGCTGCTAAAGTTCTTTGAGTAATTTCTATTGGAAGTTGTCCTTCTATAATTGGAATTGTTTGAATATTATTTTGGCTACCTAATAACTCTAATTGTTTTTGAGCTGCTGGACGATAAACGTCTAAGCTCGATAACATTACTTTTTTATTAAAATTCTTTTCAATAAATTTTGCGATCTTTGCTGAAGTTGTTGTTTTTCCTGAACCCTGCAAACCAACAACTAATATTTTTGCTGGTGGAACTGTATTGAGATTAATTTCTGATTTTTCGCTGCCTAAAATTTTAACAAGTTCATCATATACAATTTTAACAAGTAATTGTCCTGGAGTTATAGATTTTAAAACTTCTTGGCCGATTGCTTTAGGTTTAACATTTGCAATAAAGTCTTTTGCAACAGAAAGAGCAACATCAGACTCTAGAAGAGCCTGACGGATCTTTCGTAATCCTTCATCAACCTGTTTTTCATCTAATTGAGTGCTTTTGTTAAAAAAAGAAAAGGCAGACTCAATTTTACTCGTTAAATTTTCAAACATTTTTTTTCTCCAGCAGCAATCGCACTAGTGGGCGAATATCGCTGACTAGTGTTGATCTCCTTCATTAGAAGGACACCACAAAACCTGCTTATTTTTGTGGAAAATTTTATTAAAAGTATATTTTACTATTTTAAAAGTCAATAATTGAGAATATTTGTAAGATATAACAACAAAACAGATGATCGAAATACAAGCTTATAAAATGGACGGTCTTGGCAATGATTTTATCATCATTGATAGAAGAAAAGATAAAATCGATCTTTCAAAACAACAAATTATAAATATTGCGGACAGGAAAAATGGTCCAGGATGTGATCAAATTATTATTATAGACAAAGATAAAGAAAAAAAAACTAATGCTAAAATAACTTTTTATAATTCTGATGGTGGAGAAACAGGAGCATGCGGGAATGGCTCTAGATGTATTTCCTACTTTTTAATGAATGAGAAAAAATTAAATAAATCAAAAATTAATACTGAAAGTGGAGTTCTAAAAGCAAAACTTACTGGAAAAACTGAAGTATCAGTTGATATGGGGATTCCAAATTTTGAGTGGAAAAAAATTCCTTTAGTTAAAAAAATGAACCACGCAAAAGTTAAAATTAAAACTAAACATTTTGGAATTTTAACAGGATATACTTTAAGCGTTGGTAATCCTCATGTTATTTTTTTTAAAGATATAACATTTGAATTACTTAAAAAAATCGGTCCCCAAATTGAACATCATGAATTTTTTCCAGAAAGATGTAACGTTACATTTGCTGAAGTAATGAATAAAAAAAATATCGCAGTAAAAGTTTGGGAAAGAGGAGCTGGTTTAACACTAGCTTGCGGCACAGCCGCTTGCGCTACTGCTGTTGCTGCAAATAAATTAGGTCTGACTGGAAAAAAAATTAATATTCATTTTAAAAATGGCACACTTCATATTGAGTTAGCCAAAGACAAACATATTATAATGACTGGATCTGTCTCAAGTATTAAAAATATTAGTCTTAAAATATAATTCTTAATGAATTTTTTTAAAAAACTTCAAGAAAGCTTAAAAAAAACTTCAGAAAAATTTACAAAAGGAATTGATGAAGTTTTTAATAAATCAAAACCACAAGCAGAAATTCTTCAAGATATAGAAGATATTCTTATTCAAGCAGATGTAGGAATTGGCTTTGTAGAAGAATTTAGAAAAAATATAGCCAACAAAAAATACAGCAAAGAAGAATTAACAAAGGAAAATTTCTTTCAAGCTATTGCTAGAGAAATAGAGGAGATTTTAGTACCACTACAAAAAGATTTTTTTACAAAAAAACATAACAAACCCACTGTGGTGTTAGTTTGTGGAGTTAATGGAGTTGGGAAGACAACAACAATTGGAAAATTATGTAAAAAACTTAAAAACCAAGAACATAAAGTTATTGTTGGAGCGGCAGATACTTTTAGAGCTGCAGCAATTGATCAATTAGAACTTTGGTGTAAAAAAATTAATGTAGAAATAATAAAATCAGATATTGGTTCAGATCCAGCTTCCGTTGCATTTAAAAGTTTTGAATACGCAAAACAAAACAATGCTGACTATTGTGTGATTGATACAGCGGGCAGACTGCAGAATAAAAAGAATTTAATGGAAGAATTCTCCAAAATTATTAGAGTTTTAAAAAAAATTGATGCAGATGCTCCTCATGAAACTATTTTAGTTCTTGATGCAACGACTGGTCAAAATGCAATTAATCAAATTGAAGAATTTAAAAAAATTACACCGATCTCTGGAATTATTATGACCAAATTAGACGGAACTGCAAAAGGTGGTATTCTTGTTGCTATTGCAAAACAATTTCAAATTCCAATTTATGCAATTGGGGTGGGTGAAAAAGAAGAAGATTTAGATAACTTTATTGCAAAAGACTTTGTGCAAGCTTTTATTAAAAACTAATCTAAAGTTTTTACAAATTTCTGCAATTCAAGTTTAAGCTCAGAATTATAAGTCATCATATGACGATCAAATTGTGGGAAGTATCCATACTTTTTCGTCTGAACTTCATCAAATAATTTTTTTCCCATAGCAACAGGGATTATTCTATCCGCTCCACCATGCATTATAAGA
>VERQ01000041.1 GCA_018882565.1 Candidatus Fonsibacter sp.
GTCCCACCATGAGAATTAACAATATCTTCCACAATTGAAAGACCTAATCCCACATTACTATCTTTAAGAGATCTTGATTTGTCCACTCTATAAAATGGTCTAAATACCTTTTCTTTGTGCTCATCCGCAATTCCAGGGCCATCATCATCAATGTTAATTAGAATGGTTTTTTTTATTTTTTTACACGTAATTAAAATATTTTCTGCATATTTTTGAGAATTGTTTATGATATTAGCAATACATCTTCTAATTAGATTTTTTCTTCCGGAGAATATTAAACTTTTGGGACTCTTTATTTTAATATTTTTTTTAAAACTTTTATCAATTAAATTTTGAATTAATTGGACAATATTAAATTTTTCTACAGGCTGCGAATATTGATTGCTTGCAAAATCAAGATATTCATTAATCATTTTCTCCATTTCGGTAATTTCTTCTTTTAGAGAATTTAATTTTTGATTTTTATTTAAAAGCTCGATTTGTAATTTTAATCTGGTTAGAGGTGTTTTCAGATCGTGACTAATACCAGATAACATAGCTGTTCTTTGACTAATATGTTTCAGAATTCTTCTTTTCATTCTTTCAAATTCATAAGAAGCCTGTCTAATTTCAAGAGCTCCTGATACTTTAAAATCACTATCAAATTGCCCTTTACCAAATCTTTCTGCTGCTTGAGAAAGAAGAACGATAGGTCTTATTTGGTTACGTAGAAAAATTATTGAAATAAAAAGAAATATTAATGAAGGGACAGTAATCCAAAGCGCAAATATTCTTCCTGATGTAGATCTTATTTTTGATTTAGGTACTAAAAATTCAATAACTTCGTTCTTATTTAAGAGCACCAATACTTGAACATATGAACTATTAAATCTGACATTATGCCAGTATGGATTTTTTATTTTTTCTGAAAATTCTTCTAAGACAATTTTGTCATATAAACTGTACCACTTTACTGTTTCCGTAGATGGAAGTTGCTGAGTTTCCTTTTTGATTGAGATTATTATGCCACTTTTATCTTTATAAATATTAACTAACTCATTACTTTTGTTTTTTTGTTTGAACTCTGGGTAGAGAGCTAAAAATGTGTTTATTTCGTTTGCCGCAGATCTAACTAAACCCCTGTTTGTTTTGTACCAAATGCTATCAAAAAAAACTCCTCCAACGACAATTTGAATAAGTATTATTGGAGCTATTACAATTAGTAATGATCTAAAAAGTAAAGTTCTGGGAAATATTTTTCTTAGCATTTCAATCTAACCACAACACATATCCGGTACCACGGACTGTTTGTAAGTACTTAGGATTTTTTGGATCTGGTTCGATTTTTTGTCTTAGTCTCGTAACCAGGACATCTATGCTTCTTTCTTGTGTTAAGTTAGTAATCTTTGATATTTCTTCTCTAGAAAATATTTTTCCAGCAGAACTAATCATGTTTTCTAATAGAATTTTTTCACTAGCATTAATTTTTATTATTTTTTTATCTTTTTGAATTTCCATTTTTTTAATATTAATATTAGCTTTTCCTATCTTAATCGCAGTTATTATATGTTTATCTTTTTTAATTCTTTTAATTACATTTTTAATTCTTAACAAAAGCTCTTTTGGCTCAAAAGGTTTTGGCAAGTAATCTTCTGCTCCCAATTCTAATCCTCTCACTCTATCCTCGGCCTCGCCTTTAGCCGTAAGAAGAATAATTGGTAAATCAATTTTTTCTCTAATTTCCTTTGTAAGTTGCAAACCGTCTTTGCCAGGCATCATTATATCAATAATTGCCAGATCAAATTTAACAATTTTTAATTTTTCTTCAGCATCAGATGCGTTTATTGCCGTAGATACAAAAAAATTATTATTTTTTAAATATTGTTTTAATAAATCTCTTATTTTGTCATCATCATCAACAATCAAAATATGTATTTTTGAATTATCCATTAATTATTTTTTTCATTATTGATTTAAAGTTTGAAACTTCATCCGAACTTGAATTTTTAAGCGCATTAATTATTCTTTTTCTTTGCTTATTAAATATTTCATCACACAGTTTTATGCCTTTTTCAGTCAGAACCAACTCTCTCTGTCTGCCGTCTTTTGTTCCTTTTTTTTGCGATATGATGTTTTTTTTTATTAGATCTTGTAGAACTCTACTTAAACTTTGTTTAGTAATTTTTAATTTTCTTAATATATCAGCAATGCTGATGTTGGGATTTCCTTCTATGATGCAAAGAAGCCTATGATGCGCTCTACCAAAAGAATTTTTTTTAAGTACTTCATGTGGATCTGAATATGAATCTATGTATACTTGAAAAATAAGTTCTATAATTTCTTTTAAACTTTTTTCTCTTAAATATAAAAGGTCTTTCATTTTAAAATTATATTGTATGTCAGTTTTATTGACATATCTACTTTACTTATTTACCAATACAATTTTAATTATTTACTACTTTAAACTTTAATGGATCCAATCCCTTTTGATAAAAGATCAGGAAAAATTTGGTACAATGGTAAACTTGTAGACTGGAAAGAAGCTAATTTACATATTCTTAGTCACGGACTTCATTATGCTAGCTGCGTCTTTGAAGGTGAACGTGTTTATAATGGAGAAATTTTTAAATTAAGAGAACATACTAACAGATTAATTCATTCGGCCGACAGAATGGGTATGAAGATTCCTTATTCTGCAGAAGAAATAGATAGAGCATGTAAAGAAATTATTTCTGTACAAAATGTTAAGAGCGGCTATGTGAGACCAGTTGTGTGGAGAGGAAGTGAGATGATGGCAATATCTGCGCAAAAAAGCCAGATTCATTTAGCTATAGCGACATGGGAATGGGGCTCTTATTTTGATCCGCAAATTAAAATAAAAGGAATTAGACTGGGAATCTCTAAATGGAAGAAACCAGCACCAGATTCCATTCCTTGGGACACAAAAGCTTCGGGTTTGTATATGATTTCAACTTTGTCCAAGCATGAAGCCGAGAAAAATGGTTATCATGATGCTTTAATGATGGATTATCAGGGAAACATTGCAGAAGCCACTGGAGCAAATATTTTTTTTATTAATACAAAGAATAATGAAATTCACACTCCGATAGCAGATTCTTTTTTAGACGGAATTACCAGAAGATCAATTATAGGAATTGCAAAACAACTTCAGATTAAAGTTTTAGAGAGAAAAATAAAACTTGATGAACTCAATAAATTTGATGGTTGTTTTTTAACAGGTACTGCAGCTGAGGTGACTCCTGTATCTCAAATTGGAGATGTTAAGTTTACCGTGGTTGATATGATTAAAAAGTTAGATGACGATTATTCAAAATTAGTTAATAAAAATTAATAAGAATAATTAGTCAATAAGATCTATTCCTTTTCTTAAGTAAGCGTATCCGGTCCAAAGTGTTAATGCTGCAGACATCCAAAGCAAATATATTCCTAATTGGATTCCATAATTAAATAAAAATTTATCGCCACTGCTTCCAGCTAATAAAATAGAGATAGCAATCATTTGTATCACGGTTTTTCCTTTAGATAAATTTGTTACAGGAATATAAATTTGTGCTTTTGCTAAAAACTCTCTTAGTCCTGAAATTAAAATTTCTCTTGTTATTATTATAATTGCTGCCACTACATGGGGCCCTTTGATGGTTTGACTCATTATTAAGAGTGCTAGTGCTGTAGCAACTAGAACTTTATCTGCAATTGGATCTAGCAGTTCACCAAATTTTGATTGTTGTTTATATAATCTAGCAAAAAATCCATCGAGATAATCTGTAAAAGCAGCTATGACAAATATTGCGCAAGATAACCAATCACTTAATTCTCCAGGAAAGTAAAAAACAATTACTAATATCGGAGCAATAAGAATTCTTCCGATAGTTAAAATGTTGGGAATTTTCATTTTTTAGATATTAAACTATTTCTATTGAAAAAATTGTAGATTTTATTTGCAACTAAATCACTTATTCCATCTATTTTTTTTATATCTTCGATGCTTGCGTTCTCAATTAATTTTACAGAACCAAAGTGATTTAATAGCAATTTCTTTCTTCCTTTTCCTATTCCCTCAATTTTATCAAGTGCAGATTGAGCAAAAGTATTCTTTCTATTAATTCTATGTGAAAAGACTGCAAATCTGTGCGCTTCGTCTCGTAATCTTTGTAAGAAAAATAACAATACATTATTATTAATTTTGATCTTTTTATTATTATAATAAAAAGTTTCATCACCTTGATTTCTTCTCTCACCTTTTGCAATTGCTATCATATTAAGACTAAAATGCCCTAGTTCGTCCAAAACTTTTCTAGCTACATTGTAATGACCTTTCCCTCCATCAATTACAATTAAGTCTGGAGATTCAATCTCATTATTTGATTTAATTTTTGCAAATCTTCTAGAAAGGACTTCTTTTAACATTCCATAATCATCTCCAGGATTAATATTTGTTTTTGATATATTAAATTTTCTATATTTTTTTTTAATAAATCCATTTTTTCCAAATACAACAAAGGCGCCAACCGCATTAAGCCCTTGAACATGACTATTGTCGTAAACTTCAATTAGGCTTGGGTTAAAACCTAAATTAAATTCCTTATTAATTAATGATAAAAAATGCTCATTGTTATCATTCTCCAATAGTTTTTTATCTAGAGCTAATTGTGCATTCTTAATGGCTAATTTTATGGAAAGCTCCTCATTATTATTTTTTGCAGTTTTTATATTAACCTTTTTATTATATTTTTTTTCTAAAGCGGATTTGATTATATCTAAATCTTTAATACTTTTACTTAAAATAATTTCTTCCGGTGGGATTTTATTTTCATAAAACTGAATTAGGAAAGAATAAATAATATCGTCTATAGTATCTTCTTTGTCATGTTTTGGAAAAAAAGCTTGATTTCCCCAGTTTTGTTTTGATCTATAAAAAAATACTTCAATGCAAGTAATATTATTTTTTTGAAATGCAGCAATTAAATCTGCATTATTAAAATTATTTTTATTAATTCGTTGAGATGATTGAATTTGAGTTAATGCTTTTATTCTATCTCTAATTATTGCTGCTTTTTCATAGTTAAATTTTTTACTTTCAATTTCCATTTCTTTAGAAAGTTTTTTTTGTATAAGGGCAGATTTGCCATTTAAAAAATTAACGCTGTCTACAACAAGTTTATTATAATCAACTTCATTGATTTCATTTGTACATGGAGCTGAGCATCTTTTAATTTGATGTAAAATGCATGGTCTCTTTCTATTATTAAAAATTGAATCATCGCACACTCTTAATAAGAATACTTTTTGCAATGTTTTAATTGTCCAGCTTGCCGAACTAGGAGATGCAAAAGGACCAAAAAAAATGTCACTTTTATTTTGTTTGCCTCTAAATTTAGTTAGTTGAGGAAATTTATGTGATTTTGTTAGCTGAATATAAGGGAAAGATTTGTCGTCCTTTAGTAATATATTATATCGAGGTTGATTTTTTTTTATTAGATTAGCTTCAAGTAATAATGCTTCAGCTTCATTTTGCGTTGAAATGAATTCTAAGTTCTTTGTGCTAGAAATCATCCTTTCTGTTCTGATTGGCAAATAAGACGACGAAATGTAACTGTTTATTCTATTAGGCAAATTCTTTGCTTTTCCTACGTAAATAATAGTGTTTTTATCATCTAGCATTTTATAAACGCCAGGACCATTAGGTAAAAATTGAATTATGTTTTTTATGATTTTTTTGCCTTGATCAAAGTTTTTCATAGTCATTTCTTGTTTTAAAGAATTCTATTCCAACAGATTCCGTATTTTTAATTATATTTAGTTTTTCAATCTTTATTTTAATATTTAGAACATTTTGATTTTTAAAAATTTCATAAATAAAATCATTTGCAAAAGATTCTAAAAAATTATATTTTTTTTTTAAAAAAAAATTTATTTTGTTAATAATTTCTTCATAATTGAGCACTGAATTAATATTTCCATCAATTACTCTTTTTTGTTTGCTTAAAATTTCAACATTAAATCTTAATTTTTGAGGTTTGATTTTCTCAAAGGCATGATAGCCAATAATTGCTTTGCACGTATAATTTTTAATAAAAATTATTTCTTTAGATTTTAATTTTTTTTTATCTTCGAAAAGTTTTATAATATTAGTCTTATTCATTAGTTCCAATGATATCTGGAGTTTTCCAATTAAGACTTTGTCCACTATCTACGGCAATGACTTGACCAGTAATTGTTTCGCTATTTGCCAATAGATATGCAGTTTTGCATATGTCTTCAATTTTAACAGCCTTACCAAGCAAGGTATTTTTTGATTGTTTGCTAAAATGTTTTTGAGTTTGCCTTTTGTTTTTAAGGACGGGGCCGGGAGCAATCGCATTAACTCTAATTGCTGGTGCTAATTTCATGGCTGCAGTTTTTGTTATCGTATGCAAACCCGTTTTGCTAATGGTGTACGAAAAGAAATATGGTGTTAGTTTAAATATTCTTTGATCTAGAATATTTATAATAGATTTATTTTCAGATAGATTTTTAATTTTAGAAAATTCTTTAATAAAGATAGCGGGTGCCAAAAGATTAATTTTTATATGATCGTTCCAACTTTTTTCGTTAAAATTTAAAATATCATCATTATTAAAAATAGAAGCATTATTTATTATGCAATTAATATTTCCTAATTTTTTATTTGCAGTCGCGATTATTTTTTTTATTGTTTTTACATTCAAAAGATTGCCTTGAATACAAATGCATTTTACTCCGTATCTTTCTATTTCCCTTTTAAGAATATTGGCTTGTTTTTTTGATTTATTAAAATGAATCGCAATATTCCAACCCATTTTTGCGAAATATAAAGATAGTTCTTTACCAATTCTTTGAGAGGATCCTGTAATTAAAATACTTTTATTCATTTTACCTCTTTTTTTTCGCAATCATTCCAGCCTTGCCCTGTGTTGATCTTCCTATTAATTCTTTTTTTACATCATCGTTATAAACTTTAATTTTGCTACTCATATTAATTTCTAATTCTCTTTCTTGTAGTTTTCTTATTTCATCTCTTATTTTTGCCGCTTGTTCAAATTCTAAGTTGTCAGCAGCTTTTTTCATTTCTTTTTCTAGCATTTTTAAATGTTTTTTAAGATTATCACCAATAGGAATGTCATTATCAAAAGTGACATAATCTTTTTCAAAAACCCCTTCCAAAATGTCATTAATTTTTGATTTGATGGACTGAGCGGTTATTTTATTTTTTTTGTTATAATCAATTTGTTTAGTTCTTCTTCTGTTAGTTTCATTGATAGCTTTTTTAATACTTTCTGTTTCTTTATCTGCGTACAAAATAACTTTACCGTCAACATTTCTAGCTGCTCTGCCTATAGTTTGTATTAAGGATCTTTCAGATCTTAAGAAGCCTTCTTTATCGGCATCTAAAATTGCAACAAGAGCACACTCCGGTATATCCAATCCTTCTCTTAAAAGATTAATACCAATCAAAACATCAAATACACCAAGTCTTAAGTCTCTTATAATTTCTATTCTTTCAAGTGTATCAATATCAGAATGCATATAACGGACCTTAATTCCGTTCTCATCGAGATACTCAGTCAAATCTTCAGCCATTTTTTTTGTAAGCGTAGTAACAAGTATTCTTTGATTATTTTTAGTGACGGTAATGCATTCATTCAGTAAATCATCCACTTGGTTTTTGGCTGGTCTGATAAAAATTGGAGGATCTATTAGTCCAGTTGGTCTTATAATTTGTTCCGCAAAAACTCCTTTGCTTTGATTTAATTCCCATTCACTTGGCGTTGCAGAAACAAAAATTGTTTGAGGTCTCATCATATCCCATTCTTCAAATTTTAATGGTCTATTATCCATACAAGAAGGAAGTCTAAAGCCATAATCGGATAAAGTTTTTTTTCTCGTATAGTCTCCTTTGTACATTCCGTTTAACTGAGGAATAGTGACGTGGCTTTCATCAACAAATACTAAACAATTGTCAGGAAGATATTCGAATAATGTTGGAGGTGGTTCACCAGGATTTCTTCCAGATAAAAATCTGGAATAATTTTCTATTCCAGCGCAACTCCCTGTGGCTTCAATCATTTCAAGATCATATCTAGTCCTTTCCTCTAATCTTTGTGCTTCTAAAAGTTTCTTTTCATTTCTAAATTTTTCTAAAGTAACAATTAATTCTTTTTTTATTTCTTTAATTGCTTTTTCTACTGTTGGTCTAGGTGTGATATAGTGACTATTTCCATATAATTTTATTAAATTAATTTCTTTATTGTCAGCTCCAGTCAGTGGATCAAAGGACTTTATCTGAATTATTTTATTATCTTCAATTGTAATTCTCCATGCTTCATCTTCATAATGAGATGGAAAAACTTCTATATTCTCTCCTCTAACCCTAAAAGTTCCTCTATGAAAATTTTGATCATTTCTTTTGTATTGAAGCTCAACGAGCCCTTTAATAATTTTATCTCTTTCATAGCTTTCATTTTTTTTAAAAATCAAAGTCATTTTACTGTAAGAGTCCACAGATCCTAATCCGTAAATACAAGACACGCTTGAAACAATAATGACATCATCTCTTTCTAAGAGAGATCTGGTAGCAGAATGTCTCATTCTATCTATCTGTTCATTAATAGAAGCTTCTTTTTCTATATAAGTATCCGATCTTGGAACGTAAGCTTCTGGAGTATAGTAGTCATAATAAGAAACGAAATATTCAACGGCGTTATTAGGGAAAAAATTTTTCATTTCACCATATAATTGGGCAGCCAAAGTTTTATTTGGTGCAAGAATTAAAGCCGGGCGATTTAATTCTTCGATGATTTTGGCCATTGTAAAAGTTTTTCCAGAACCAGTAACGCCAAGCAAAACTTGATTTTTTTTGTTGTTTAATATTTCTGTTTTTAAAAAAGAAATAGCCTTTGGCTGGTCACCTGCAGGAGTGTATTCAGTTATTAGTTGAAATTTTTTTCCACCTTCTAATTTTTTTGAAGAAAGTTCTTTCGTATTTGATTTTTCTAATATATTAGTTTCCGAAAGATTTTGCATATTCCAAAATATAATTAATTTAGATGTCTATACTA
>VERQ01000089.1 GCA_018882565.1 Candidatus Fonsibacter sp.
TCGTCATACTACAGTGGGTCCGGATAGAGCCCCTCATAGATCTTTTTATTACGCAATGAATTTAAAAAAAAGTGACATTGCAAAACCATTCGTGGGAGTTGTTTCTACCTGGAATGAAGCCGCTCCATGCAATATTACTTTAATGAGACAAGCTCAATCTGCAAAAAAAGGTGTTTATGATAACAGTGGAACGCCTAGAGAATTTTGCACAATTACAGTTACTGACGGGATTGCAATGGGTCACGAAGGAATGAAGTCATCATTAATATCCAGAGAAATAATTGCAGATTCAACAGAACTAACAGTTAGAGGTCATTGTTATGATGCATTAGTTGGTCTAGCAGGATGTGATAAATCTTTGCCTGGATTAATGATGGCAATGTGTAGATTAAATGTGCCTAGTGTTTTTATTTATGGTGGATCTATATTACCAGGAAAATTTAAAGGAAAAGATGTAACAGTTGTTGATGTTTTTGAAGCTGTTGGAAAACATTCCAATAAACAAATGTCTGATGAAGATTTAGAGGAATTAGAAATTAATGCATGTCCAAGCGCAGGAGCATGTGGAGGGCAGTTTACTGCTAATACAATGGCATGCGTTTCTGAAGCTATCGGTTTGGCATTGCCATATTCATCAGGAACTCCGGCTCCCTATGAAGAAAGAGATAAATATGCTTATGCGAGTGGACAGGCAGTAATGTCTTTATTAAAAAAAAACATCAGACCCAGAGATATTGTTACACTTAAATCATTACAAAATGCCGCAACTATCGTAGCTGCTACTGGTGGATCAACAAATGCCGCTCTTCATCTTCCGGCAATTGCAAATGAATGTGGAATTAAATTTGATCTTATGGATGTAGCAAAAATTTTTAAAAAAACTCCTTACTTGGCAGATTTAAAACCAGGCGGAAAATATGTTGCAAAAGATATGTTTGAAGCCGGAGGAGTACCCATGTTACTTAAAACTTTGTTAGATGGTGGCTACTTACATGGGGAGTGTTTGACAGTCACTGGAGAAACAATGAAGAAAAATTTACAGAATGTTAAATTTAATTACAATCAAGATGTAATGAGACCGTATAATAAACCACTTTCAAAAACAGGTGGCGTTGTAGGTCTTAAAGGAAATTTAGCACCCGAAGGAGCTATCGTTAAGGTAGCTGGAATGAAAACACTAAAATTTGAAGGAAATGCTTTATGCTTTAATAGTGAGGAGGAAGCTTTTAAAGCAGTCCAAAATCGAAGATATAAAGAGGGAGACGTTATAGTTATCAGATATGAAGGACCAAGAGGAGGTCCTGGAATGCGCGAAATGCTTTCTACTACTGCAGCTATTTATGGTCAGGGAATGGGAGAAAAAGTGGCATTAATTACTGACGGAAGATTTTCAGGAGCAACTAGAGGCTTTTGCGTTGGACATGTTGGTCCCGAGGCATTTAATGGCGGTCCAATAGCATTATTAAGAAATGGAGATAAAATAATTATCGATGCTAACAAAGGAACTATAGATGTTAAAATTTCAAATTCAGAGTTGCAGAAAAGAAAAAAATCTTGGAAAAATATTAAACCTCATTTTACATCAGGAACTCTTTGGAAATATGCCCAATCTGTAGGATCTACAAAATATGGAGCGGTAACACATCCTGGCGGTTTTAAAGAAAAAAATTGCTACGCAGATATTTGAGGAATAATTGTTTCTAACAATTATAAATATAATACTTCCAGTAATTTTTGTAGTTTTTACTGGCTACCTTTGGAATAAATACAATAAAGATTTTAACCCAGCTGCTATAACAAAACTAGTAGCTAATATTGGACTTCCTTGTTTAATTTATGATTCATTAACAAGATCTAATTTAACTATAAATATTTATTTTAAAATTTTTCTTTCTGCCTTGTTAGTTTTGGCTATAGGTTTTTTATTTGGGTATTTGCTAATAAAAATTTTGATATACAAAGAGTATTGTCTACCGATAAAGAAATTGATTCGCCTTACAATACCTATAAATACAAAGGGTTACCTCCCGGCC
>VERQ01000042.1 GCA_018882565.1 Candidatus Fonsibacter sp.
GTATACTGTTGAATTTTTCTCAACTTTATTTATTCGCTCACCCAAAAAAATTCTAGATAATTTCTATAAAAAATTATCTACTATTTTAGTTTTACTAGAGCTTCAATTTGAGCTGATAATTGCTGATTTTTAATTGAGAATTTAAATTTCAAAGCGGACATAATTGTCCGCTTTGAAAAACGTAATCGAGAATTAAACTTTAGATCCAATAAGTTTTAAAGCATCTTTTAACGCTTTTTCAGACTTATCATGAGTTCCGTCTTTATGAAGTTTTTCACCTTCAACTCTTAATGCTTTAGCTTTTGCAACATCTGCTGCTGAAGCTTTTGTAGTTTTTAGATCTGCATCAAATTGCGCCCATAATTTTGGACACATTTTTGCATAAGCGCTAGAAGTTACTAAAAACATTCCAACGATTAGAACTAGTATTTTTTTCATTTGTTTATTTATTAGTTAGTGCCAAATTCTACTATAGGTTTTAAAAAAGCACCATCAATTTATCACCTTTATTTGCTAGCTATTTTATAACTTACTTCAGTCACAATTTTTTTTTATAATCATAAAATGATTAGAAAATATTTTGCACTTATAACATTAATATTTACACTTTCTTCTTGTGCGATTGTTTCAGAAAAAGCCACACAAAAAGCTGATAAAGAAAATGCATACCTTTCAACTTTTTTAAATAAGTCTTCAGCAACTTTAAATCAAACCTTTGGCAAACCCACAAAAACTTTAGCTGAAAATAACCAAACAGTTTATGTATATGACATTAAAGGTAAATTATTTGATTGTCAGAGAAAATTTACCATCGATAATAAAAATATCGTAACTGGTTTTGTTTCTACGTGTTGGGATTGATTTATTAAATATTTATAAAGCTTAATCTAATTTTCATATAAGATCATATTGTGAAAAGAATTGGTATTTTAACCTCAGGAGGAGATTGCGCAGGTTTAAATGCTGCGATGCGCTCTATTTTTTACCGTGCTAAAAAATACGGTATGGAGGTTGTTGGTATTAAAGATGGAACTTTGGGTCTTATTCAAAGACCGGTTAATTCTATTGAACTTAATTATGAAATAGTTAGTGGATCTTTATTTAGGGAAGGGGGAACTTTTCTTGGCACAACAAATAAAGGCGATCCTTTTCATTTTAAGGGTGAAGATGGAAAGTATTCTGATGTATCTGATAAAATTATTGAAGGTTATAAATTATTAAAACTAGATGGTCTTATTGTCATAGGTGGCGACGGCAGTATGAAAATATTTAAAAAGTTAGCAGATAAAGGAAAATTAAATATGGTCGCCATTCCAAAAACTATCGACAATGATGTAGGTGCAACCGAAAACTCCATTGGCTTTAATACAGCAGTATCCGTTGCAACGGAGGCATTAGATAATTTACAAGCAACTGCAGCTAGTCACAGACGTGCGATGATTTTACAAGTGATGGGTAGAGATGCAGGTCATATTGCACTCAATACCGGAATTGCAGGAGGAGCTGATGTGATTTTAATTCCAGAACTTCCGTACACCATTGATGGAATAATAAAGAAATTAAATGAGATGAAGAAACATAACATTCATCACTCTCTTATTGTTGTAGCTGAAGCTGTAAAAACAGAACAGGGTGAAACCTATATGATCCATTATGCAGATGGTGAAAAGCGACTTGGCGGAATTGGAGATTATTTAGCTGAGCAAATTATGAAAAAATCTGACATTGAATGTAGAGTTACAACATTAGGCCATGTGCAAAGAGGAGCACGGCCTACTGCAAATGATCGAATTTTAGCAAGTGCCTTTGGTGTTCATGCCGTTGATTTATTAGCAAGAGGCAAGTTTAATCGAATGGTTGCTTGGCAAAATAGGCATGTGGTGGATGTTGCAATCGATGAGGCCGTTAATACTTATAAAGTCGTTGATCAAAATGAGGGGTTAGTTGATACCGCTTTTGCTTTAGGGATTTATATAGGAACGACTTAATTTAAAATTATTTTTTTTCTTTCTTTTTTAAGAAATCTTGCATTTGCTTAATTTCAGCTTTTTGATCTTTGATAATTTTTTCTGCAAAAGCTTTAAGTTCAGGATCTTTTGTTTTTTTAATTAATTCCTCAGACATATCGATTGCACCTTGATGGTGTGGGATCATGCCTTTTAAAAAATCGATATCAATATTTCCTGAAGATTTCATCATCATATCTTTGTGCATTTTGTCCATAGATTTTTTAAATGGAACATCGCCATGATTTTTATGATCATTTTGATGCATAGAAGATAATGCAAACACAGTTGAGAGAAGAACAATTGAAAGGGCTAATAATATTTTTTTCATAAGATGATTATATTGAGTTATTTAAAGAATTTAAAGAATAATGAAACAATAATTGAAATGACAATGCACGTAACAATTGGAAAATAAAAAGAGTACTTTTCTCCCTTCACACTAATGTCACCTGGCAATCTGCCAAGGGGAATTTCTTTAGCAAGGGGCCAAAATAATCCAAGAATTAATATTAAGATCCCAATGATGATCAGTGCCTTTTGCATTAGTTTTTACCTAATTGATATAACCTGATCATGTTGGTCATCTTTGATTTTCCAAAGGGAAGTCCTGCAGTGATGATTGCATAGCCACCAATCTTTGTTAATTTTCTAGATTTAATAATTTCTTTTGAAATTTTCATCATCTGTCTCCAGTTTTTAGCATCGCTATTAGTAATAGAAGTAATGCCCCACAGTAATGACAATTGCCTTGAGATATTAATATGAGGAGAGATCGTTATAATTTTTGCAGATGGTCTAATCGCTGAGATTAATTTTGCAGTGTTTCCTGTAACTGAAAAGCCAATAATCGCTTCAACTTTAATGTTGTAAGCAATATCTTTGATTGCAAGGGCGATTGCTTTAACAGGCTCATTGTTAATTTTAGTATTACTTTTAAATAAAGTTATATTTTCTTTTTTGTATTTTTCAGTTGAGACAATAGTTTTTTTCATGGCCTGTACTGCTTGAAGGGGGTATTTTCCAACTGCAGTTTCAGCAGATAACATCACCACATCTGCACCTTGAAATACCGCAGTTCCCACGTCATTAATTTCAGCACGCGTTGGTTTATTGCTTTCAATCATGCTCTCAAGCATTTGTGTTGCAATGATTACGGGTTTTCCAAGTTCTGAACATTTTTTAACAATATCTAATTGAACGTGCGGGACTTCATTAGCACCAATTTCAACTGCAAGATCACCTCGTGCAACCATGATGGCATCTGAAGTATTGATGATGTCTTTGATATTTTTAATGGCACTTTTGTTTTCAATCTTTGCAATAATGCCAGTATCTTGTGGGATAAGTTTTCTTGTTTGTTTAATAATTTTTGAATTCTTTACATAAGAAAGCGCAATCCAATTACAGCCTAATTTTTTTGCAACAGTAATATCTCTCTTATCTTTTATCGTTAGATCATCAAAATCAACTTCAAGTCCTGGAATATGAATGCTCTTAAAGTTTTTAATAATACAATCATTTTGACAAACGGTTTGAATGGAATTTTTTGCAAGTTTGGTAATTTTAAAGACAAATTTTCCATCATCTATTAAAATTTTATTACTCTTTTTTATTTTCTTAAAGATTTCAGGGTAGGGAAGATAAACTCTGCTTTGACTGCCTATTTTTTTATTTAGATCAAAATTAAAAGTATCTCCTCTTTTAAGAGAAACTTGGTTGCCAAAAATTTTACCAATTCTAAGCTTAATCCCTTGAAGATCTGCAACTATTGCAATGGGTTTTGAGTTTATTTTTTCACAGTCTCTAATAATTTTTACAATTTTTTCAATGCCAGTTAAATTATGGCTGAAGTTAATTCTAAAGCCATCCACACCTGATCGAATTAAATTATTAATAATATTTTTCTTAAATATTGCAGGGCCTAAAGTTGCTAGAATTTTAGCTTTTTTATCCATTAATTAATCTCAATATAAAGATGCATTTTGGCAAATCTAAGATGTTTATGATATATTAGTTTTGTTGCTAGTTATTTACTATGAATTTAACTCAACCAGAGCTTATTCAACTTATCATGTTGCTCATAGTTCTGTTTATTATTATTTATAATTTTCCACGGGGTAGATTTTAAAATCCTATGATTTTAAAAGAAATTAAATTAAGTTAGTTTTGATGAAAGTTTTTATAAAGATAATCTTTAGTTTATTTCTATTCCAATCGGTATTATTTGCGGCCGGCAAACCTTATTCACAAGTCGAATTTGATAAATTAATTAAAGAGGGAAAACCAGTGGTGCTGCACGTTCATGCTAAATGGTGCTCAACATGCGCAACACAAGATCCCATTTTAAATTCTCTAATGAAAACGGCAGAGTTCAAAAATTTTACTTTTTATAATGTAGATTTTGATACCAGCAAAGATCTTCTAAAAACTTTAAAAGTTTCAAGACAAAGTGCTATTATTGTATTTAAGCAAGGCAAAGAGCAGGGCCGATCTTTAGGCGATACAAAAGAAAGTTCAATTAAGGAATTATTAAAAAAAGGTTCTTAATAAACTTTAGAATATATCAACAACATTTTGATATTTAAAATTTTAGGTTTGAAAAACTATAAATAATTTATATAAAATAAATTATGGCTGATAATGATAATAATATGTACCGAAGCAGCGATGATAAATTCATCGCAGGCGTTTGCTCAGGTCTTGCTCATAAACTAGGTTTTAGCAAATGGGGACTTCGTTTTGCATTTGTTATTGGCGCATTGTTTTACGGAATTACAATTCTTGCCTATATTATCTGTTGGATGGTATTTAAACCTCGTCCTACCTTTAATCGTTAAGTTTTTTTTAAATTCAAATTATGAGTGAAGATAATAAAGCAAAATTTGTTGATTTAGTTCAAGTTACAAGAGGAGATGTTACCGAAAATGTTCATCAAGGTGTTGCGGTTGCGATGGATTCAACGGGTAGAATTATTAAACAGTGGGGCGATATTAAAACAGAAATATTTCCAAGATCTGCACTTAAACCCATCCAAGCCTTTGGAATTATTACAACGGGCGCTGATAAAGCTTTAGATTTAAGCGATGAAAGAATTGCGCTTGCAACATCCTCTCACCATGCAGAAACCGTTCATCTTGATATGGTAAAAACTTGGTTAATTGAATTAAAGTTAGAGGAAGAAGATTTAACCTTAGGACCTGCTTGGCCATTAGGTCCAAAAAGAAAAGATTATATTTTAAGACATGAAGGTCGAAAATCTAGAATTTATCATAATTGTTCCGGTAAGCACTGCGGACAATTATCTATTTGTGTTCATCAAAAATTTAAAACTTTAAAATACCAAGACCCAAAACACCCTGTACAAAAGTTATTCATTGCAAATTTAGAAAAGTTAGCAGAGACAAAAATTAAGCATCTCGGCATTGATGGTTGTGGATTGCCTGCACCAAGTTTACCTTTAGAGCGATTTGCTTATGCTCTTACTAAATTTGCAGATCCATCAAAATTAGAGGGGATTGAACAAACAGCAGTTAAAAAGATTTTTGATTGTTGCGTTAAATACCCAGTATTATTTGGCGGAACAGAAAGCGTTAATTCTATTTTAACAAAAAGTAGTGGCAAAAAGATTTTAGTTAAAAATGGCGCAGATGGTGTGTTTTCTGCAATTATTCCTGAAGAAAAAGTATCTATCGTTGTTAAAATTAAAGACGGTAATATGAAAGCAGCCGAAGTTGCAATTGCAGGTTTATTAAAAGAGCTAAAATTTTTAGATAATGATGAAGTGAATAAATTAATTAGTCAGCCAATTTTAAATTCTGCAGGCACAAAGAGTGGTAAGATTCACTGGATTGAAGCTTAATTTTATCGACTAAAATATTTACTCTTTAAATATAAAGGCAGCGCCACAATTTCATAAGCAACAAAGAAAAATGGATATATGATAGGATTTCTAAGTATTTTTGCTAAAATTCTTAAATAATTTATTTCCTCCCAAATAATAAGAAAAGCTTTTGCACCCACAACTAAATGACCATGCACCATAACATGCATTCTTCTCATTAACTGGTCTTTGGTTTTTTTGGTCTCAATATAAGCTTTAATATTGTCATTGATATTTACCCACTCAAAAAGTGGGTTGTTAATTTTTCTTTTGTAAAAATTAATTTCGCAGTTACAAATGGAACAAGATTGGTTGTAATAAATTTTAATAATCTGCATAAATATTCATTTGATTTTACAACAAACTAATTAAACCTAAAGTAGAAATAAACTTATTGTTTACTTAACTTTCTTATCTTTATTTGGTATGACTCGGCTCCTTTTTAAATTATGAGCACAGAAAAATTAAAAAAAAACGGTTCAGGAAAATGCCCAGTAATGCATGGCTCTTTAACAAAGGCAGAGCAATCACCAACCGCAGCGTGGTGGCCAAAATCTTTAAACTTAGATATTTTACATCAGCACGATACTAAAACAAATCCACTACCTGGATTTGATTATAAAAAAGAAGTTAAGAAATTAAATTTTAAAGCTTTAAAAAAAGATTTATTAAAATTAATGACCGACAGTCAGGATTGGTGGCCTGCTGATCTTGGAACATATTCTGGTTTATTTGTGAGAATGGCTTGGCACTCTGCAGGAACTTATCGAATTGCAGATGGTCGTGGTGGATCTGGAACAGGAAATCATAGATTTTCTCCATTAGATTCTTGGCCGGATAACACAAACTTAGATAAAGCTAGAAGACTTCTTTGGCCGATTAAAAAAAAATATGGAAACAGATTAAGTTGGGCAGATCTGATGATCTTAGCTGGTAACATGGCTTACGAACATGCAGGACTTAAAACTTATGGGTTTTCATTTGGCCGAGTGGATATTTGGCATCCAGAAAAAGATGTCTACTGGGGAAGTGAAAGAGAATGGTTACAAGATAAACGTTATCCAAATAAAGAAGATCGAACCTCTTTAGAAAATCCTTTAGCGGCTGTGGTGATGGGACTTATTTATGTAAACCCACAAGGCGTGGATGGTAAACCAGATCCATTAAAAACAGCTCATGATGTGAGAGAAACATTTGCACGTATGGCAATGAATGATGTTGAAACTTGTGCCCTTACGGTTGGAGGTCATAGTATTGGACGAGCCCATGGTAATGGGGATGCTGCAAAACTTAGAGCAGAGCCTGCAGCTGCTGAAATTTATGAACAAGGTTTAGGTTGGAATCAAGAAAATGGACTTGGTAAATATCAAGTAACTTCAGGACTTGAAGGAGCTTGGACAACTAATCCTGATAAATGGAATTATGAATATTTAGATTTACTTTTAAATTACGAATGGGAACTTAAAAAAAGTCCAGCAGGAGCATATCAGTGGGAGCCCATTGGACTTGAGGAGCATAAAAAACCTAAAGATTTAGAAAATCCAAACATTAGACATAATCCAATGATGACCGATGCGGATATGGCAATGAAAATGGATCCTGAGTATAGAAAAATTACAGAAAAGTTTTACAAAAATCCAAAATACTTAGATGAGCAATTCAGTCGAGCTTGGTTTAAGTTAACGCACCGTGATTTAGGATCAAAGAAAAACTATATTGGTCCTTGGGTGCCAAAGGAAGATTTAATTTGGCAAGATCCGGTACCTGCATTAAAGAAAAAATATAACGTTGATAAAGTTAAAAAATTAATTGTAGCAAGTAAATTAAGCACACAAGAACTAATCACCACCGCCTTTGATAGTGCAAGAACGTATAGACGAACAGATAAAAGAGGAGGTGCTAATGGAGCACGTATTCGACTTTTACCGCAAAAGAATTGGGAAGCTAATGAGCCGACAAAGCTTAAAAAGGTTTTAAAAGTTTTAGAAGACATTGCTAAAAAAACAGGCGCAAGCGTTGCAGACACGATTATTTTAGGCGGTGTGGTTGCATTAGAGAAAGCGATTAAAAAAGCAGGATCAAAAGTTAAAGTTCCATTTAGATCAGGTCGAGGTGATGCAAGTCAGGATCAAACGGATATTGATTCCTTTAAAGTATTAGAGCCCGTGCACGATGCATTTAGAAATTACGTTAAAAAAGATTACGTGGTGATGCCAGAGGAGTTAATGTTAGAGCGTGCATCATTGATGGGACTGTCTGCAAAAGAGATGGTTTGTTTAATTGGGGGGATGCGAGTGTTAGGGGCTAATTTTGATGATACCAAACATGGAGTGTTCACCGATAAAGTGGGCGCATTAACCAATGACTTCTTCATCCACATAACCGATATGAAATATTCTTGGAAGCCAACGGGCAAAAACAGTTATGATATTATTGAGCGTAAATCTAATAAAGTTAAATTTACTGCAACAAGAGCAGATTTAGTTTTAGGATCGAATTCTATTCTTCGCTCTTATGCAGAAGTTTACGCACAAGACGATAATAAAGAAAAATTCATCAAAGACTTTGTTGAAGTGTGGACAAAAATCATGAATGCAGATCTGCCAAAGTTAAATTAAATAAAATATTTCCGTTCGTTGATATTTGCCACCTCGCATTGGTGGCAAATTTAAACTTTTCCTAAGCTAATATTTTCAATAACTTTATTCATTCGATAAGCTAAAAAATAATTAAGCAATTTAGTTAAATTATTATAATAACTTACCAATGCATTTATCTAAGAC
>VERQ01000043.1 GCA_018882565.1 Candidatus Fonsibacter sp.
GTATTAAAGACACCTCATTTATTATCTCAAATGAATTACCTGAGTTTCAAAATATTAATGCAGAAATCGAATTTAAAAATAAAGAATTAAACGTTAACATTTCATCGGGATCTGCCGCAGGTTTAAATTTTGATAAGTCTAAAATTTCTGTAAATGAAACATCAGATTCATACAAAGCTTCTCTTGATCTAAATTTAAATGGAAAATTTAATTCATTAAAAGAATTTAAAAATTTAAAGATAGCAGCCTTAGAGGACATTACTAAAAATATAGAAAAATTATCATTCTCAACTACAGCTAATAATAAAATCGATCTTGAGTTTGATAAAAAAGGAAACCTTCTTAATACCTCTGTAAAAGGAAAAACTGATATTACAAATCTAGAATTAGATTTGCTGCAAAACGCTTATCCTAATGTTTTAGATGATAAAAATAGAAAGTTTAAAAATGGAAAATTTAAAGCTGAATTTGATAAGTCAAATGTTTCTGTTAATGGAATAATTTTTAATCAAAATGATTCTTTAGATTTTAAAATAAATTCTGATCTAAATAAAAAGACTTCCAAGATTAATATTATTTCGGATATAAATTTTGTTAACTGGCAAAAAGTATTTAAACCAGAATATATTAAAGGTTCTTCAAAATTATATGTTCAATTAAATACCAATAAAGACCAATATTATTTTGACACTCGAATAGATATTAAAAAAAGCTTAATTAATTTTACCCCAATTAATTTTAATAAATTGTTAAATGATGATGGTCAGATTCTTTTAAAAGGTGAGATTAAAAAAAATACTTCGGTTTTAGAAAAAGTTACAATTAATGCTGGTAAAAATAATATTGAATTATTTGATATAAATTTTGATGAGAATTTTTCTATAACCTCTCTTAATAGTATTACGGTTAATACAGATAAAAGTAATTTTAAAATTATCTCATCTAAAAAAAGTAATATTAATCATATAGAAATTTCAGGAAAAAGATTAGATGCTAAATATATTATAGACAGTCTAACAAGCTCAAAGCCATCAACAGTTGTTTCAAAAAAGTTTAATGGAACTATCAGTGTTAATTTAGACACCGTTGATACTGGAACTAATGACGATATTAGGGATTTTAATTTAACCGGCACTATCTTAAAAGGAAAATTTGCAAAGTTAGATGCTAATGGAGTCTTTTCTAACAAAGAGAAAATTACCATTAAAATTAGTAAAAATAAAAACGGCAATATCTCAACTTATATGCTCTCGGACAGAGCAAGACCGTTTATTGCAGGATTTAGTTTTATAAAAGGATTTGAAAAAGGAAAATTAGAGTTTGCCTCTGAAGATTTAAGCGCAACCTCTTCTAAGGGAAAAATTATTATTACTGATTTTAGAATTAAAGAAATACCTGTGCTTGCACAAATATTATCACTTGCCTCAGTTACAGGAATTTTAGACACCTTAAAAGGAGAAGGAATTCGTTTTGATAATACAGTTATTGTTTATGAAAATGATGAAAAGTTTTTTACCTTTAAAGATTTTTATGGAACAGGACCTTCCCTTGGTTTTATTGTTGAGGGCAGAATTAACAATGAAGATCACTTTGTAAGCTTGGATGGAAATTTAATCCCAGCCTATGAAGTTAATCGTCTTTTATCAAATATTCCAATACTAGGGCAGATTTTAACAGGAAAAAGTGGTGATGGCGTTTTTGGTGTAAGCTTTAAAATTAAAGGCAAAGATAACAATTTTGAAACGACAATAAATCCAGTTCGAACAATTACCCCAAGATTTGTGCAAAGATTTGTAGATATATTTAGATCTTCTAAATAACTTCAATTAAGACGTGCTGTTTTTTTCCAAATGAAACTTTAATAACTTTTTCACCATTAAAATCTTCTTTTGTAACTATTTTTTTCTCATCAATCACAATTTCATTATTAATTCGGTAGCCTTTATTAGCTATATTTCTTCTGTATTCACCATTTGATTTTGCAAAGTTAATTTTAATAATTAAATCATTAAATGAAATTCCATTATTTAAATCAGATTTTTTAATTTCAATTTTTGGAAGATCATCACCAAAGGATTTATCTTCAAAAGTTTTTTTAGAAGTAGCTTCAGCATTTAAAGATGCTTTTTCACCATGAAGAATTTTGGTTGCTTCATTAGCGAGAATAACTTTAAAATCATTAATGTTTCTAGACTTGTTATTTTCAAAACTAGAAATTTCATCTAATGGAAGTTCAGTGAATAATCTTAAATACTTGAAGACATCTGCATCATTCATGTTTCTCCAAAACTGCCAGTATTCATAAGGTGACGTTTGTTTTTCATCTAACCATACGGCGCCTTTTTCAGTTTTGCCCATTTTAGCTCCAGAGCTAGTAGTGATAAGCGGAGTAGTTAAACCGTAAGATTCTTTTCCATTCACTCGTCTAATTAATTCAATACCGTTAATAATATTTCCCCACTGATCGGACCCACCAATCTGCAAAATACAATCATTTTTATTGTTAAGTTCAAGAAAGTCATAAGCTTGTAAGATCATATAGTTAAATTCTAAAAAACTTAATGACTGCTCTCTATCTAGTCGAAGTTTAACGCTATCAAAAGTTAACATTTTATTAATAGTAAAATGTTTTCCGTAATCTCTTAAAAAATTTATATAATTAATCTTAGTAAGCCATTTTTCATTGTTTAAAAAAATAAATTTATTACTCCCTTTTCCACTTAAAAATTTATTAAAAACTTTTTTAATTCCTGAAGTATTTTTTTTAATTTCTGCGCTTGTTAGAATTTTTCTACTCTCTTCTTTTCCAGAAGGATCACCTACCATCGTTGTGCCTCCACCTAATAAAACAATTGGAGTGTGTCCAAATTGCTGAAATAGTCTAAGGCACATAATTTGTACTAAGCTACCAACATGTAGACTTGGGGCCGTGCAATCAAAACCGATATATAATTTAATTTTTTTATTATCTAAGAGTTTATTTAGATTATCTAAATCAGTGCACTGATTAAAATATCCTCGTTGTTGAAAGGTTTTGATAAGATTCTGATTCATTCAATAAGATAGTATTATACAAAATTAAATAATATTAAATCTATATAAAATGAGTAAATACATTTCCTTAGGAACCATGAGCGGTACTTCCATGGATGGAATTGATCTTTCCATTATAAATTCTGATGGAGAAAGCGACACTTCAATTATCGATAATTTTTTTTATCAATACAGTTCAGATTTTAAAAAAGAATTAATAAATATTAGAAAAGAAGTTTTACAAAAAGATGATTTAATATCAAAAAAAGCTCTTATTAATGAGTTATCAAGGAAGATTACGTTACTTCATATAGAGGCTATTCAGAAATTTTTAAATAAGAATTTATCAATCAAATTGGATTTAATTGGTTACCATGGTCATACTTTAATCCATAAGCCTGAACAGGGTTTTACATTTCAATTAGGAAATCCAGAATTGATGGCTCAGTTATTAAAAACTAAAGTTGTTTTTAATTTTAGAGATAACGATATAAAAAATAAAGGGCAAGGGGCCCCTTTAGTCACTCTTTACCACGGACAAATATTAAAAAATTTGAACTTAATAAATAATGGTGTGATCATTAACATTGGTGGAATTGCTAACGGTAGTTATTTTGAAAATTCAGTTATTCATTCCAATGATATTGGACCTGGAAACTGTCTATTAGATCAATGGATTAGAATAAATTCCAAAGATTTAGAATTTGATAGGGAGGGAAATATTTCAGGAAAAGGTGACGTTAATTCTTTGATGGAAGAGGATTTTTTAAATCATTACAGTTATCACGATAAAAAAAAATCATTAGATATTACCGATTTTAACATTGCTCAATTTCGAGGTCTTAAATTGGAAGATGGCGCGGCAACCCTTGTAAGTGTTACTGCAAATTTAATCGCAAACTTTGTAAAAAACATAAAAGAGAAAAAGAATAAAATTATCTTAGCAGGCGGGGGGAGAAAAAATAAAACTTTAATAAAATTTTTATCAAAACTTTTAAATGTAAATGTTGAATCTATAGATCAATATAAACTTGCCGGCGATTTTATTGAATCGCAAGCTTTTGCATATCTTGCCATAAGAAGTTTAGAGAATAAACATTTATCACTTCCAACTACAACTGGTGTAAGTAAGCCGGTCACAGGTGGGATTATTTATTCTAATTAAAATCTAGATTCTTTTTTAATATATTTTTCGATAGCGCCACAAAATTCTTTATCTTTTCCTGCAAAGAAATGATTAGCACCTTCAATTTTAACAAAATCTACATTAATACTTTTTTGATTTTTAAGTTTAGTTTCTAAAGTTTTAGTAGCTTCAGGAGGAACCAATTGATCATTAGATGAATATAAAACCATACCTGATGAAGGACAGGGTGCTAAAAAATTAAAATCATAAATATTGGGCTGCGGACAAATGGCTATAAATCTATAAATTTCAGGTCTTCTCATTAGTAATTGCATACAAATTAAAGAACCGAATGAAAAACCAACAATCCAACTTTCATTGGTATTAGGATTTTGTCTTTGGATCCAATCTAAAACTGCTGCCGCATCTGATAATTCTCCCTGACCATTATCAAATTTACCTTCACTCTTACCAACACCTCTAAAATTAAAACGACAAACTGAAAATCCATTTTTAAGAAATGTATGAAACGCATTATAAACTACTTTATTATTCATAGTTCCGCCGTACTCTGGGTGTGGATGAAGAATTAAAACGGTTGGTGCAGTTGAGCTTTTTCCTTGAACGTATTTAGCCTCTAGTTTTCCGTCTGGTCCATTAATAAAAGTTCCTGCTGGATTAACTATGCTCATAGAAGTTTGATGAATTATTATTTTAACAAGCGGCTCTTATACCATAAAAGCAATTGAGTTTTGTTTTTTTTTTAAAGTTGACTAAATTAGTAGGAATAGCTAAATTTATTGAAAATTTACCATTAATTTACAATGAAACTGACAGCAAAAGGAAGATACGCTGTAATGGCGATGGCTGACCTTGCTACTTTTAATAAGCAGCAAAAACCAGTTAGTCTAAACGATATCTCTATAAGACAAGGTATTTCCCTTTCTTTTTTAGAGCAGTTATTTTTAAAGTTAAAAAAAAAAGATTTAGTTACAAGCGTTAGAGGAAATTTAGGAGGCTACAAACTTTCAAGAGATCCAAATAAAATTTATCTCTCTTTAATTATCGAGGCAGTAAATGAAGATATCAAAACAACAAAATGCAAATTAAAATCAAAAAAGGGATGTACAGGTAAAACAACTAAATGTGTCACACATAATCTTTGGGATGGTCTGTCAAAACACATTAATAATTATTTTACATCTGTTACTTTGCAAGATGTTTTAGAGAATAAAATTCCAAGAAATATGCCATTTGAAAACTCAATAAATCAATCACAAGGAATGAATAGATGATTTATTTTGACTACAATGCCACAGCACCATTACATAAGAATGTAATTAAAAAAATTCAAAACTTAAAATTTGAAGAATTTGGCAATCCTTCATCGGTTCATAAAATTGGAAGAAATTCTAAAAAAATTGTCGAAGAAGTAAGAAGAAATATTTTATCTACTTTAAAAGCTAAAAATTATGATCTTATTTTTACAAGCGGAGCTACAGAATCTAATAATTTAGCAATTAAAGGATTTATCAAAAAAAATAATATTAAAACTATATATTCGCTTGAAACAGAGCATGCATCAGTCATCGATGTCGTTAAAAATTTAGATATTGAAAAGATTTTCTTTAAAACAAATTCGAACGGCACAGTTAATTTAAAAGAAATTGAAGAAGCACTATCAAAGCAAACAGTTCCATTTTTAGTTAGCATTATGTTTGCTAACAATGAGTCTGGAATTATTCACCCAATCACAGAAATATCTAAAATTGTAAAAAAATATAAAGGTATTATTCATTGTGATGGCGTTCAAAGCCTTGGAAAAATTGAAATTGATTTAGATAGTCTTGATGTAGATTTGTTTTCAATTTCATCACATAAAATTGGCGGACCAACAGGAATTGGCGCTTTATTAATTAATTCAAGAAATAATATCTCTCCTGAAATTATAGGAGGAGGCCAAGAGAAGAATTTAAGATCTGGAACAGAAAACTTTTTAGGAATTGTTGGTTTCGGTGAAGCTATTAATGAAGTTAAATATTTAACTAAAATTTGCAATTCTGAAATTAAAAATAATAGAGATTTATTAGAAGCAAATTTAAAAAAATTATCCAATGAAATTAAAATCTTTGGTGAAGATACTGATAGATTAGGAAATACTTGTTATTTTGCTTATCCTTCAATGACGAGTGAAAACCAAGTGATTGCCCTTGATCAAAAAGGAATTTGCGTGAGTTCAGGTGCTGCTTGTTCATCTGGAAAAGTTGAACCTTCTCATGTTTTAAAAGCAATGAAGGTAGATGATAAATATATTCATTCAGCAATCAGAGTGAGCTTAGGTTGGGATTCAACAAAAGAGCAAATTGAGACTTTCTTTAACGTTTGGAAGTCAGATTGTTTTAAAAATGGAGCTTTAAATGTCAGATAATCTAATCCAAGAACAAATTAAGCAGGACTATGCTTATGGATTTGTAACGGATGTTGAATCGGTAAGAGCGCCAAAGGGTCTTAATAAAGAAGTTATTGAATTTATTTCTAAACAAAAGAAAGAGCCGCAGTGGTTGCTTGAGTGGAGATTAAAAGCATTTGAAAGGTTGCAATCAATGACGGAACCAAACTGGCAAAAACCCCAGTATCCTAAAATTGATTATCAGGCTTTATATTATTACTCAGCACCGAAAGGTTTTAAAGAAGGACCAAAGTCATTAGATGAAATTGATCCAGAAATTAAAAAGACTTATGAAAAATTAGGAATTCCACTTAATGAACAAAAAAGATTAGCCGGAGTTGCAGTTGATGCCGTATTTGACTCTGTTTCTGTTGCAACAACTTTTAAAAAGAAATTAGAAGATATCGGAGTTATTTTCTGTTCAATTTCTGAAGCGGTACAAAAACATCCGGAATTAGTTAAAAAATATTTAGGTTCAGTTATTCCTTTAACAGATCATTACTTTGCAACTTTAAATTCTGCAGTATTTACAGATGGTTCATTTGTTTACATTCCAGAAGGCGTTAGATGCCCAATGGAACTTTCTACATACTTTAGAATTAATGCATCAAATACAGGTCAGTTTGAAAGAACTTTAATAATTGCAGATAAAGGAAGTTACGTAAGTTATTTAGAAGGCTGCACTGCACCCATGAGAGATGAGCATCAATTACATGCTGCAAATGTAGAACTTATTGCACTTGATGATGCTGAGATTAAATATTCAACAGTTCAAAACTGGTATCCTGGAGATAAAGAAGGAAAAGGTGGAATTTATAACTTTGTAACAAAACGTGGAATTTGCAAGGGTAAAAATTCAAAAATTTCATGGACACAAGTTGAAACTGGTTCAGCCATTACTTGGAAATACCCAAGCTGTATTTTACAAGGCGACAATTCATCTGGTGAATTTTATTCAATTGCAATTACAAACAATTATCAAAAAGCAGACACAGGAACTAAAATGATTCACCTTGGTAAAAATACAAAGAGTAGAATTATTTCAAAGGGAATTTCTGCAGGGCATGCGGATAATACTTATAGAGGGCTTGTAAGTATTCATTCAAAAGCAAGTAACGCTAAAAATTATACTCAGTGCGATTCATTATTAGTTGGTAATTTATGTGGCGCTCACACAGTTCCATACATTGATAATAAAAATTCAACATCAACAACAGAACATGAGGCAACAACATCTAAAATTAGCGAAGAGCAATTATTTTACTGTAAGCAAAGAGGTTTAAATCAAGAAGAAGCCGTAAGTTTAATTGTAAATGGTTTTTGCAAAGAGGTACTACAACAGCTTCCCATGGAATTTGCCGTTGAAGCACAAAAATTAGTTAGCATCAGCTTAGAAGGGAGTGTTGGTTAATGTTAAGTATTGAAAAATTAAATGTGAGCGTAGGTGATAAAAAAATCTTAAAAGATTTCAATCTTAAAATTGGGAAAGGCGAAGTTCATGCCATTATGGGACCGAACGGATCTGGAAAAAGCACACTTTCATACGTATTAGCTGGCAAAGATGGTTATGAAGCTGATGGAAAGATTATGTTTAAGAATGAAAACATTATCGAACTCCCAGCTGATGAAAGAGCACAGAAGGGAATATTTTTAGCATTCCAATACCCAATTGAAATTCCAGGGGTATTTATGAATAATTTTTTAAAAACATCTCTAAATGCAGTTAAAAAGGCAAAAGGTCAAAAAGAAGTAGATGTAGTTGAGTTCTTATCCTTAGTTAAACAACACGCTAAAAAACTTGGCATTAAAGATGAACAATTAGGTAGAGCTTTAAACGTTGGTTTTTCTGGAGGAGAGAAAAAACGTAATGAAGTTTTGCAAATGTCACTGTTAGAACCAGATCTTGCAATTTTAGATGAAACAGATTCAGGACTAGACATTGATGCGCTTAAAGTTGTTGCAGATGGAGTAAACGCCTTAAGATCACCAAATAGATCTTTCTTAATC
>VERQ01000044.1 GCA_018882565.1 Candidatus Fonsibacter sp.
AAGGAATAAGCGCTAACTGAGCTGAAGTTGGATAACATCCTGGACATGAAATTATATTACTTTTTTCAATATCTTTTCTTGCAAATTCAGAAAGTCCATAAACAGAATGTTTTTGATTATCGACTGCGTAATGTTTCAGTCCGTACCATTTTTCATAAACTTTAATATCAGAAAATCTAAAATCAGCTGATAAATCGATTAAAATATGATGAGGAGAAATTTTATTAGATAATAATTGTGCTTCTCCATGTGGCAATGCTGAAAAAATTATATCCACATCGTTTAAATCAACTTTATTAATGTCAGATATTAAAGGTAATTTTTTTTTAATCTTATTTTTTAAAAAAGAATTAATAGATTTTCCAATAGATCCTCTTGAACATAAGTATTTAAGATTAATGAATTTATGATTACTTAATATTTTAATAAGTTCTAAACCAACAAAACCTGAGGCTCCATTAATTAAAACGTTATATTTGTCAGACATGATCTGTATTTATAAGAAGTTGTAAATGACTTAAAGACTAAAATTAGTCTAACTAGACTATCGTTTAGAGAACTGGAATCTTCTTCTAGCTTTTTTCTGTCCGTATTTTTTTCTTTCAACTTTTCTTGAATCTCTTGTTAATAACTTTTCATTTTTTAACGTTTTTCTTAACGTTCCATCTAAAACATACAAAGCTTTAGATATTCCTAATGACACAGCTCCAGCTTGACCGGTTAAGCCACCACCTTTAACGGTACACATAACATCATAAGCATTATTCTTAGCTATAACATTAAATGGCTTCTCAATGCTTAGTTGTAGAACTGGACGTTTAAAATATTCATTATATTTTTTTCCATTCACCAAAATAGATCCTGATCCAGCTTTTACCCAAACTCTAGCTATCGAGCTTTTTCTTTTTCCAGTTGCGTAAAATCTATTGTCTGAAACTGCTAAACTTTGAACCATATAATTAATTTAGAGAATTTTTTTTGTTTATAGATTTAAAATCAAAATCTACAGCTTTTTGAGTTTCGTGAGGATGCTTATCATCATTATAAACTTTTAAATTTCCAAGTTGTTTTCTGCCAAGCGGACCTCTTGGTAACATTCTCTTAACTGCTAATTTGATAATTCTAGAAGGATCTTTTTCAAGAATTTTATTTGGAGTAGTTTCTTTAATACCGCCTGGGTAGCCAGTATGTTTGTAATAGATTTTTTTAGAAAACTTTTTTCCAGTAAATTTTAATTTTCTAGCATTAGTTACAATAACAAAATCTCCGTCATCCATATTTGGAGTGAAGCTAGTTTTTTTCTTTCCTCTTAAAATTTTAGTTATCTCAGAAGCTAATCTGCCAACAATTAAATTTGTTGCATCGATCTTGTACCAGTTTTTTTTAACTTCTTTCTTTTTAATAAATTCAGTCATAATGGAACGGAATAAATATATTTTGCCTATAATTATGTCAAATAGATTAAGGTAAATTTTATTATTTTTGAGAGACTGATACTTGGTAAAATAGATAAATTATCGAAAAAAGTAAAAAAATCGAACCCAGTTGATGAAGACTAGCAAAATATATTTTAAAACCACTAGTTAAAACTAGAATACCAAGCACTACTTGAAAAATTATTGCAGACAAAACTATTAATAAATACTTCAGGTTAACAATTTTATTTCTTAGTAAAAAATAAAAAATAAAACAAAAAATAAATATTATAAAATAAGCAATAATCCTGTGCAGAAATTGAACGTGCGAAGGACTAGAGTAAGATTTTGAATTTGAAAATTCTTTAATTAAAACATCTTCAGGTATGAAATTACCATTCATTAAAGGCCAAGTTTGATATAATTTTGCAGCATCCAGTCCTGAAACAAAAGCTCCAATTACAATTTGAAAAAAAACAATTATTAAAAAGATAAGAATTAAATAAGAATAAGAACTTAAATAAATTTTTTTAACATCTCTAAACAAAATTGAAAAAAATAATAATGATAAGATAATTTGTGCGCCTAATAAATGGGCTGACAATCTAAAATGGCTAACATCTGTATTTGAGATTAATCCACTTTTAACCATATACCAGCCTAGAAATCCTTGAAAAAAAAATAATAAAGAGATGACTGAATAAAGAACAATTTGCTTAAAATTAAATATTTTTTTTATAAGAAAATAAATGAATGGTAAAATAAATGTTAAAGATGCTAACCTTGCTAATAAACGGTGAATATATTCCCACCAAAAAATATATTTAAATTCAGCTAAAGACATGCCGAAATTAATTTCTTTGTATTGGGGTATCTGTTTGTAAAGAGAGAAATAATTATCCCATTCTTTATCTGAAAGTGGAGGTAAAATTCCACTAAACAATTCCCAACTAGTTATTGAAAGACCGGATTCTGTTAATCGAGTAAGACCACCAATAAAGATAAGCGCTGAAACTAAAAATAAAGATAAATACAACCAAATCGTAACATATGTATTTTTTTTATTTAGATTATTTGTGTTTAGCATTATAAATTAATACTTAACTTATCCTTATTTTAAAAACGTTTTAATGTCGCAAAAAAATATTCTAAAAATTCGCTCCACTATTGATACTATTGATAAGCAAATTATCAAACTTCTTGGTCTAAGAAAAAAACAAGTTTTAAAAATAGCAAAGTATAAAAACAAAAGAACTATCGTTGATAAAAAAAGAATTAATCAAATAATGAAAAGAATTAAAGCTGAGGCAAAAAAGAATAAAATTGATTTTATACTAGTAAAAAACTTCTGGAATAAACTAATTCAATACTCAATAAAATTAGAAAAAAAAATAGTTAAATAACTATTATTTGCTGTGCGGCGGAAGTTTCTTTTCAACAAACCATTCGTGTTTACGTGTCGATGGATTGTACTTCTTAACTCTCATTTTAATTTTAGCTTTTTCACCCGCAGTTGGTTTTTTAACGTAATAGTTAAAAGCACTATCAGGCTTTAACTCTGGAACTAATCTAACTTTAACTGAGGTTTTTTTTGCCATTTTAAGAAAGGTTTTTTAATTCGGTAATAATTTTTTTAATTCTATTTAGCTTTTCTTTTTTATTTAATAAATCGTTAGTGCTTATATCTTTTCTCTCAAAATCGTCAACTTCAATATCATTAATATTATTTTCTATTATTTTTTTTGCACCTTTTATAGTCAGGCCTTTGTCTTTTAAAAGATATTGAATTTTTTTCAAAAGTTTAACGTTCTCTGCCGTATAATATCTTCGACCTTTAGCTCTTAATTTTGGCTTTAATTGAGGAAACTCTTTTTCCCAAAATCTTAAAATATAAGTCTTTGCTTTTCCTGTTTCTACTTCAATAAGATTTAATTCTTTAGCTACTTCCCCTATTGTTTTTAAAGCTTCAGCTGACTTCTCCGACATTTTTATTAATTTTATTTTTTAAAATTTTAGAGGGTTTAAAAGTAACTACGGTTCTGCTCGAAATAACCTTTTGTTCCTTTGTCTTTGGGTTTCTGCCTATTCTTTCATTTTTGTGACGAATATTAAAAGAGCCAAAATTAGCTATCTTAACTTTATTCTTTTTTTCAAGTTGCAACGTAATAAACTCAAAAATATCATCAATAAAATTAGAAGCTTCGACTTTAGAAATTCCTAGTTCTTTATAAACTAAGTCGGACAAATATTGTCTTGTGATTGTAGTTGTCACAAATATCTATTTATAAATTTTTTTGTATTTGTTCCTGCAAATTACCATTTAAAATATCATAGCACAATTTAATAGAGTGATAAAAACCAACATAATCTGTGCCACCATGACTTTTTACAACCGGTGATGTAAGTCCTAAAAATATTCCGCCATTATATTTTCTTGGATCTAAATCGTTTTTAATACTGTTGAAAATTTTAAATGACAGTAAATAAATAAATTTTGAGTACCACGAAGATAAAAACTTTTCTTTAACAAGAGCTGCAATATATTTTGCAGTACCTTCTGCTGTTTTTAAAGCTATATTTCCTGAAAATCCGTCTGTAACTATTACATCTGCATTGCCATCTTTAATATGATTGCCTTCTATGAAACCGCTAAATGAAAAACTATCGCTATTAATTTGTCTTAATTCTTGCAAACTTTTCTTTAATAAATCACTTCCTTTGCTGTCTTCACTTCCAATATTTAATAATGCAACGGTTGGTTTTTCTTTTTTAAAAACAGCTCTATACAAAGCTGCTCCTAACTTAGAAAAATCTACTAAATTTTTTATACTACAATCAATGTTTGCTCCCAAATCTAAAACAACACTTAATCCTTTATGAGATGGCCACATAGATGCAAGAGCTGGTTTGTCGATGCCCTTTATAGTCTCTAGAATTAATCTGGACATAACAAGCAAGGCCCCAGTATTTCCTGCAGATATTGCAATGTCTGCATTTTTATTTTTTAAAGCTGTCAGTGCTAACCACATGCTAGAATTTTTTCCATTTTTGACAGCCTCTAATGGAGATTCATTATCCAGCACTTTTTCATTTGTGTGAACAACAGTGCTAGAAGGTCCAACTAAAGGATATTTTTCTAAAATGGGATTTATTAAATCTCTATTACCAAAAATTAAAAATTTTAAATCCTGATTGCTTTGTAAAAATAAATCTAAACCTCTAATAACTTTTAAAGGAGATTCATCGCCACCCATTGCATCAACTGCAACTGTAAATTTCATTTAAATAAATTGGTAGTTAATTGAATTAAGCTTTAGGCTTAAAAATTTGTTTGCCATTATACATTCCGGTCTTTTCATCTACATGATGCGGAAGTCTATATTCACCACTTTTTTTATCTTCAATAACATTTGCAAAAGATACAGCATGATGTGATCTTCTTAAATTTCTTCTTGCTTTCGATGTTTTGCGCTTAGGTACTGCCATTTGAATAATATAATAGTTTAAAAATTAGGACACTCAATATCATTTAACCCCAATAAATCAACATAGTTAATAATCGTTGATTAGATAGCAAAATTTTATATTTATATGATAGTTGTTTTTAGCATATGAGATTTTCTTTCTATAAATATATCCTAGTATTTTTTTTTCTATTTAGCTGCACAACTATCGATGAATTGCACGGTATCGATAACTTAAAAATTAAATCAGAGTCTTTGGAAGTGAATACCAACAATACTAATGATGTATTAAATTTAATTGGCCCACCTCAAAATATAGGGCTAACTAATAATAATATTTGGTTTTATCATGAGGTTCGTCAAACTAGAAATAAGTACGGAACAAAAGTAATTACCGACAACAATACTCTGAGGTTAGAGTTTGATGATTTAGGCGTTCTAAAAAAAATTAATTTTTTAGATAAAAATACATTAAGCAAAAACCCCTTTGATGAATCTACTACCATCAGTCTTGGTAAAGATTCTGACTTCTTATCAAGTTTCTTAGCTAGTATGAGACAACGAGCTAAAAACTTTGGTAAGTCTAACGAGCAATAATCGCAAGCAATAATAAAGCTACAATATTTGTAATCTTAATCATTGGGTTAACAGCTGGTCCTGCCGTATCTTTGTAAGGATCTCCAACTGTATCTCCTGTTACTGCTGCTTTATGAGCATCAGAACCTTTTCCGCCATGATGACCGTCTTCAATATATTTTTTTGCGTTATCCCATGCGCCACCACCTGCTGTCATTGATACTGCTAAGAAAAATCCAGTAACGATAACACCTAGTAACATTGCACCTAAAGCAGATAATGCTGAAGAAGTTCCTGCTATGTAATAAATTATAACATAAAGAACTATTGGCGATAAAACTGGCAATAAAGAAGGTATGATCATTTCTTTGATTGCAGCTTTAGTTAAAATATCTACAGCGTTTCTATAGTCTGGTTTTTGTTTGTTCTTCATAATACCAGGCCATTTTTTAAACTGTCTTCTAACTTCAATAACAACAGCTCCGCCTGCTCTACCAACTGCTTGCATTCCCATAGAAGCAAACAGGTAAGGAAGTAAACCACCAATTAACAAACCAATAACAACATATGGATTTGATAAATCAAAATTTACCACAATTCCTTTTAATGCTGATCCTGGTGTTTTAGCAAAATGTTTAATGTCTTCTGTGTAAGCAGCGAATAAAACTAAAGCTCCTAATCCTGCAGAGCCAATTGCATATCCTTTTGTAATAGCTTTTGTAGTATTTCCAACTGCATCAAGAGCATCAGTAACTTTTCTAACGCTTGCAGGTAAGTTACTCATTTGCGCTATTCCGCCAGCATTATCTGTAACTGGTCCATATGCATCTAAAGCAACTACCATTCCTGTTAATGCTAACATTGTAGTAACTGCAATTGCAATTCCGTAAAGTCCTGCAATTAAATAAGTTGATAAAATTCCAACAACAATAATTAAAGCAGGTATTGCTGTTGCTTCCATAGATATAGCCAAACCTTGAATTACGTTTGTACCATGTCCAGTTGTTGAAGATTTAGCGATCGATTTAACAGGGTTATACGCTGTGCTAGTATAATATTCTGTAACCCAAATTAATAATCCAGTAATTACAAGACCAATAACTCCGCAATAATACAATTTAAGTCCAGTAAAACTAATAGCTCCTACTTTATATACTTTAGTTAATCCAACAACGTGTTCAGTAACTGGATATAAAACAGCTAAAGATAAAACAGCTGAAACTATAAAACCTTTATATAAAGCGCCCATAATACTTTTTGAAGCGCCTAATCTTACAAAGTAAGTTCCAATAATAGATGTAATCAAACAGCTACCAGCAATTGCTAACGGGTAAATTAACATGTTTAAATTTCCAGAGAAAAATATTGATGCTAAAACCATTGTAGCAACAATTGTAACGGCATAAGTTTCAAATAAATCCGCAGCCATTCCAGCGCAATCTCCAACGTTATCTCCTACGTTATCTGCGATCACTGCAGGGTTTCTAGGATCGTCCTCAGGAATTCCAGCTTCAACTTTTCCAACTAAGTCAGCTCCAACATCCGCTCCTTTAGTAAAAATTCCTCCACCTAATCTTGCAAAAATTGAAATTAATGAAGCGCCAAATCCTAGTGCAACAAGGGCATTCGAAATTTCTCTTTCATCAATTTTTAATTCTAAAAGTACTAAGTAATAAACAGCGATAGCTAGTAGAGCTAAACCAGCAACTAACATTCCTGTTAAAGCACCTGATTTAAAAGATATTTTCAAACCTTCTGCTAAACTTTTTCTTGAAGCTTCAGCAGTTCTTACGTTAGCTTGTACTGAAATTAACATTCCAGCGTATCCAGCTATTCCTGATAAAAAAGCTCCGATAAAATAACCAAGACCAACCCAAAAATTAAATAAATAAATTACAGCAATAAGAACTAATACTCCGACTATTGCTATGGTTTTATATTGACGATTTAAATATGCTCTCGCTCCAATTTGAATTGCACCTGCAATTTCTTTCATTCTTGCATTACCTGCACTTGCAGACAAAATTTGAACGCCAGTTACATAAGCAAAAATAATTGATAAAATTCCACTAAGGATTACTAAATTTAGAACAAAACTTGGGTTAAGAAGCATAAATAGACTTTTTAGTTAGTTAGGTTAACGAGAACCACGTAGATGCCAAATTACTTCAATAAAATCAACCCTTTATATTGAAAGATCTTTAAATTAAATGAAAAACTTTAAGAAATTAAACACTTTTTGCAATTTTATCCAGAACTGCATTAATGATATTTTTTTGCTTATCATTAAGAAACATTTTAGTAATTTTTAGATACTCATCAATCACCACCTTAAAAGGTGTCTTTTTATGAAAGAAAATCTCATAAATTGCAGACTTTAATATAATAGGAAATATTATTTCAAAATTTTTAAGATCAAATTTTTTATCTAAAAAGTTGAGTAACTTTTCTTCTAACAAAGAATTATTCTCAATAACACCATTGCAGATTTTTTTGATAAATCTCTTATAAGGATTTTTAAAATCAAATAACAATTTTTCCTGATTTATATAATGACTGTAAAGCAGTTGTATTATTATTAATCTTGAGTTGTTTTTAACGTTAGTCATTAAAGTTTATAAATAGAATTATAAACACTTAATGCTGCAAGCACGGCTTCTCCGCCTTTATTTTTTAATTTAGGATTACTTCTAACTTCTGCTTGTTTGAAATTATTACAATTTAATACGCCGTTAGATACTGGAACATTATATTTGAATGAAATTTCTAACAATTTATCCGATACGGACTGGCTAATAATATCAAAATGCGGAGTTTGGCCTTTGATAATACATCCAAGTGCTACACAGAAAGCATATTTCTTATCTTTTAATAAAATATTCAATAGTTGCGGTATCTCATAGGCTCCAGAAACAGAAAAATGATTAACATCAAATAATTTTTTATCTATTTCTTTTAAAGCTCCTAATAAAAGTTTTTTCTCTAAATCTTTATAAAAAGACGAACTAATGATTAATATTTTTTTCTTCATTTAATAAATTCTTGTTTGACAATTTTTATACCAAAACCATCTAGACCTATAATATTCTTTTTTGACTTAGATATTAAAATCATCTTTCTTATATTTAAACTTCTCAAAATTTGAGCGCCAATACCATAA
>VERQ01000045.1 GCA_018882565.1 Candidatus Fonsibacter sp.
ATCTACGCTTAGGCCAACTGTGTACATGTGGTGAGCCCAAACAACAAAGCCTACTACTCCAATAGATACCATTGCATAAGCCATGCCAAGATATCCAAAAATAGGTTTTTTTGAAAAAGTTGAAATAATATGGCTAATCATTCCAAAGCCTGGAAGGATCATAATGTAAACTTCCGGGTGTCCAAAAAACCAAAATAAATGCTGAAATAAAACCGGATCTCCTCCTCCTTTAGGTTCAAAAAAAGCTGTTCCAAAATTTCTGTCCGTCAACAACATTGTGATTGCACCAGCAAGAACTGGCAATGACAATAATAATAAGAATGCTGTCACTAAAATTGACCATGCAAAAAGAGGCATTTTATGCATCGTCATTCCAGGTGCTCTCATATTAAAAATCGTAGTAATGAAATTAATAGCACCAAGAATTGATGAAGCTCCAGCAAGGTGCAAACTTAATATTGCAAGATCCATAGCGGGTCCTGGCTGTCCAGCTTTTGAAGATAATGGAGGATATATTGTCCAGCCTCCCCCAACTCCTGATCCACCAGGAGGACCTTCAACAAAAATAGAAGCGATTAATAAAATAAAAGCTGCAGGCAATAACCAAAAAGAAACGTTATTCATTCTAGGAAATGCCATGTCAGGAGCGCCAATCATTAAAGGAACAAACCAATTTCCAAAACCACCTATCATTGCCGGCATAACCATAAAAAAAACCATTATCAAGCCGTGACCTGTAACGAGAACGTTGTAAAGATGGTAATCACCTTTTAAAATTCCATCTCCAGGATACATAAGTTCCATTCTCATCAATACAGAAAAAATTGTTCCGATAATTCCTGCTATAATTGCAAAAATTAAATATAAAGTTCCTATGTCTTTGTGATTTGTCGAAAACAACCATCTTGTCCAAAAACTTGGATAATGAGAATGATCAGAACTTGTATTGGCCATTTATTTTTTCTCCTTTATTAAATTCTCTGCAACAACATTATTTTCAGGGTATTTTGCAAACTTTGCTTTAGCTTCCTTAAGCCAATCATTATATTGTTTTTCTGAAACTACTCTTACTGTAATTGGCATAAACGCATGTCGAGACCCACATAATTCTGAACATTGTCCATAATACACGCCTTCTTTTTCAGCTTTAAACCAAGTTTCATTTATTCTTCCTGGAACAGCATCTCTTTTAACTCCAAAAGACGGAATTGCCCAAGCATGCAAAACGTCATTAGCTGTAATTAAAACTTTAACAACTTTACCAACTGGAACAACAACGTGATTGTCAGTTTCTAAAAGTCTTGGTTGATTTGGTTTTAAATTTTTTGTCTCAACCATGTTGGCATCAAATGCAATATTTTGATCTGGGTACTCATAACCCCAGTACCACTGATAACCTATGGCTTTGATAGTAACGTCGGCTTTTGGAATAACATCTTGTTTATAAAGCAATCTAAATGATGGAACCGCTATTACTATTAAAATCAAACAAGGAATAACCGTCCATAAAATTTCTATAAAAGTATTGTGTGATGTTTTTGAAGGTACTGGATTTTTTGAAGCTCTAAAACGTATAACTGAATACAAAAGTAAAAAAAGTACAAAAACAGATATTGCGACTATAATTGGAAGTAAAATACGGTCATGCAGATGAACAATGTCGTCCATGACAGAAGTTACTGACTCATTAAAACCCATTTGCCAATTGCTCGCTGCAAATGATATGCTTGGATAGATAAAAAGCACTAAAGATAAATAAAATTTATTAAGTAATTTTTTTGTCATTTATTAAAGATATACTCTGTAAATATAGTTATTAAACTATATTATTATCACAAATATATACAAAAAATTTGCGACAATTTATCTAAAAATGAACCCAAATTTAAATGAGTTTTTTTCAGAAGAAAATTCAATTTCAAAAAAGTCAGCAGAAACAATAGTTAATAATACTCTTTTTAAGTGTGATGACGGTGAGTTATTCCTAGAATCTACCGTTTCAGAGTCGCTGGTATTAGATGATGGAAAAATCAAAAATACGAGTTACGATTCTAGCAAAGGTTATGGTTTAAGATCAGTTAATAATGACATTACAACCTATTCTCATTCCAACGAACTAACAGAAGAATCTCTAAAAAAATCTGCAAAAATAATTCTGGACGCTAATAAAAATTACTCTGGAAAAATAAATTCAGGACCAAACAAAACTAATAAATATCTATATACAGATGTTAATCCTATCGAAGCAAAAAATTTTTCTGAAAAAATAGATCTGCTAAATAAAATTGATAAATATTTAAGATCGAAAAATTCATATGTTAAACAAGTTTCAAGTTCAATATTTTCTGAATACCAACAAATAGAAATTATAAGACCCGACAATCAAAGTTATTCCGACAAAAGACCTCTTGTTAGATTTAATGTTTCGGTCATGGTTGAAAAAAATGGAAGAAAAGAAACGGGAAGCTATGGAACGGGTGGTAGAAAAGTATTAGATGAATACATCACTGAATTAAATTGGAAAAAGGTTTGTGATATAGCCTTAAATCAAGCGTTAATTAATCTTGAAAGTGTTGATGCTCCTGCTGGCGAAATGAAAGTGGTGCTAGGACCTGGTTGGCCTGGGATACTTTTGCATGAAGCGATTGGGCATGGGCTTGAAGGTGATTTTAATAGAAAAAAAACTTCAGCATTCTCAAATTTAATGGGGCAAAAAATAGCTGATGAGCAAGTAACAGTTGTTGATGATGGGACAATTGAAAATAGAAGAGGATCAATCACTATTGATGATGAGGGAACCCCTACCAATAAAACTGTTTTGATCGAAAAAGGAATATTAAAAAATTATATACAAGACAGATTAAACGCAAGACTAATGAACGTGCAACCAACAGGAAACGGTCGAAGAGAAAGTTTTGAACATATGCCAATGCCTCGTATGACAAACACTTATATGCTTTCTGGAAAATATCATCCTGACGAAATAATTAAATCGGTTGATAAGGGAATTTATGCCGTTGCATTTGGCGGTGGGCAAGTAGATATCACAAACGGTAAATTTGTTTTTTCTTGCACTGAAGCTTATGAAATTAAAAATGGAAAAATTGGTAGACCATTAAAAGGCGCAACACTAATTGGTAACGGTCCTGATGTCCTTACAAAAGTTAAAATGGTTGGTAATGATATGGAGTTAGATGCTGGTGTTGGAACTTGCGGTAAAAATGGACAATGGGTACCAGTTGGTGTTGGTCAACCGACAATTTTAATTGATGGTATTACTGTTGGTGGAACTCAAAATTAATTAATCAGAGAATTTAATATAACAAGGCCTACAACGGCTGCTGTTTCTGATCTTAAAATATTCTGTCCTAAGGAAATAGGAACACAATTACTCATACTATTTAATAAATCTCTTTCTTTTAATGAAAAATCACCTTCTGGACCAATTAATAAATAAAATTCGCGATTTTTATTATTTTTAAGAACTTCTTCAATTTTTTTATTAGAGGAATTAATGTCTGCAAAAAAAACTATAGAATTTTTATCAAGAGACTTGAGTTTTTTCTCTAACTTTTCAATCGAATGAATAGCTGGTAAATATAACTGATTAGATTGTTCGCAAGATTCTTTTATAATTTTTTCTGTTCTCTGAATATTTAAATTTTTAGCAACCGATTTTTCAGAAATAACAGGGTAAAAACTTTTAATACCTACTTCTGTACATTTTTGAATTAAATAATCTAATTTTGAACTTTTAATTAAAGAAAATATCAAAGATATCTTTCCAGGTTTGTTTATGTTTTCAATTTTTGAAATTAATTTTACTTTTATATTTTTTTTATCAAAGGCGATGATCTCTCCTTTAAACTCTCCATCCTTAGAGTTAAATAAAAAAAGATTATCCCCTTCTCTTAAACGCATCACATTCGTCAAATAATGAGCATCTTCTTTTTCTAAAATTAAATCTAAATCTAGGTTTAATTTTTTATCTAAATAAATTCTTACTTTTAAAGACATAACTGTTATTGTAACTAAATTATCTAATTTTTACAAAATGTACCAATTTGCTAGCCTATTAAGATTAAATAAACCAATAGGAATTTTTTTACTATTCTGGCCTTGCGCTTGGAGTTTAGCAATGACCCAATGGTACGTTGTTAATAATTATCTATTTATTAAATACTTAATTCTATTTTTTGTTGGTTCAATAATCATGAGAAGTGCTGGCTGCGTCTATAATGACATTGTAGACAAAAAAATTGATATCAAAGTTAAAAGAACAAAAAAACGTTTAATAGCCTCAGGAAAAATAACAACGAAAACTGCTTGGGTTGTTATTTTATTACTACTAATACCTGCGTTCATAATATTATTTCAGTTTAATAATTTTTCTAAAATTTTAGGCCTGTCTTCTGGATTGTTAATTATTTCTTATCCTTTTATGAAAAGGATAACATTTTGGCCTCAGTTATTTCTTGGGTTTACATTTAATTGGGGTGTATTACTTGGTTGGTCAGTATTCTTCGAAAACTTAACAACAGAAATTATTATTTTATATATGGCAGGGATTTTTTGGACTTTAGGATATGATACAATTTATGCCTTACAAGACAGACGTGATGATTTAAAAATAAAAATTAAATCTACAGCAATTAAATTTGGATATGACATAAAAAATTTTTTGTTTTTTTGTTATATCTCAACAATAACTCTATTAATTGGTTTAGGATTTTTAACAAATAGATCTTTTGCATATTTTGTATTATTAGCTATTGCGGGCTTACATTTGGCCTATCAAGTTATAATAATTCAAAAAATAAAATCTAATAATAGAGAGAGAATTCAAATAGTTTTTAATAGCAATAATTCTTTTGGAATCTTAATATTTTTAATATTTTTTTTAGAAATCTATTATGCTTAAAGACAATCCCTTCTTAAATAATCTTGGTGAATATTGCATTGATGAATTAAAAAAAATTGGTGCGACAAACTCTGAAGTAATTGTGGCGCATTCAATTTCTGAGGATATGTTGCAAAGAAATGGAAAGATTGAAGAAGTCACAAGATCTGAAGATATTAGCATTGGGCTGACCGCTTATATTGGACAAAAAAAATCTTCCATCTCAACTTCTAACTTAACTAAAAATAACATCAAGCAAGCTATTATTAGATGTTATGAGATGGCAAAAAATACACCAGAAGATAAATATTGTGGTCTTCCGGAAAATAATGGTCTTGAGAAAGATCATGTTGATTTAGATTTATTTGATAATTCATTAATTTCTTATGAAGCTAAAAAAAATTATATTTCTGAATGCGAAGCCGAAGCATTAGCGCAGAAAAAAATATTTAATTCTAATGGAGTTTCATTTACTGAGGCTAAATCAAATTTTATACTTAAAAATTCTAATGGTTTTAGCGATGGAAGAAAATCATCGATCTTCAGTGTTTCATGCGATGTTGTTGCAAAAGAGGAGGATAGCATGGAAAGAGATTATGAATATTCATCTAAAAGATTTTTTTGTGATTTAACTAAACCAAAAGACATTGGAAGAATCGCGGCTAAAAGGGCAAGTGAGAGATTAAGTCCAAGAAAGATAAATTCTTTTACTGGACCTGCTGTATTTGAACCAAGAGTGGCCTCGAGTTTCTTGTCTCATTTAATATCGTCCATTTCTGGACATAATTTAGCTAGAAAAGTAAGTTTTATTAAAGGTGATATAGGAGAAATTTTGTTTCAAGAAAATATTAATGTCATTGATGATCCGCTAATAAAAAAAGGATTAGGTTCAAGAAATTTTGATTCTGAAGGTGTGGATTGTAAAAGATTAGAATTTATAAAAAAAGGCAAACTTAATGAGATCGTTCTAGATACTTATTCTAGTAAAATGTTAAATAAAAAATCTAATGGAAGATGCGGTGGTACTACCAATTGTTATTTTGAAAATGGAAAATTAACAAAAACAGACTTAATGAAAGATGTTAAAAAGGGAGTTTACATAACAGAATTATTTGGCTCTGGATTTAATAGTGTGACAGGTGACTTTAGCAAAGGTGGTTCTGGATTTTTAATAGAGAATGGTGAGATAACTTATCCAATTAGTGAAATCACAGTTGCTGGAAATATTAAAGATATGTTCAAAGAAATGCTATTGGCCAATGATTTAGAATTTAAATCTAGAACTAATTCTCCAACAATTAGAATTAATAAAGTAAGCATCGCGGGCAAATAAATGACTAAATTAGAACTTGTAAACAGAATCTTTAAAACACAGGTTAAAAAATATATTCCAGAACTAAGTATAACTTTTATTTTTATTGTTTTAACTTCTCTAACAACGGCTGCCACAGCATGGCTACTAGATCCTGCTATTAAAGAAATTTTTGAAAATAAAAATAAACAAATGCTATATCTTATCCCTATAGCAATAGTTTTTACGTTTATAATAAAAGCTTTTTCAATTTATGGAACAAGAATTATTACAATTAAAGTTGGAATAAAAATAATTAAAAATATTCAAACTCTAATGGCTCAAAAATTTTTACTATCTGACATCTCACATATTACTAAAAAACATTCAGGAAAATATTTGTCTAACTTTACTAATGATACAACTATATTATTTACAGTTTTAACTGGTGTGGTTGTAACGTTATTTAAAGAAACATTTACATTGATAGCATTGCTCGCGCTAATGTTTTACCACGACTGGCAACTAAGTTTGCTAGCCATGATAATGATACCTGTTGCTGCTATTTCTTCAAAAAACATAGGAAAAAAAATGGGCAAAAAAGTCCATGTAAGTCTGGAAGCTTCGGATAAATTTATGAAATTTTTAAGTGAAATAATCAAAGGATCCTGGTTAATAAAAATCTATCAAAAAGAGGAGGATGAATTAAAAAAAATTAGCATGATTATTGATGAACGATTTAAAGCTATAAGAAAAGTTGAGCAAACAAGATTAGGTGCCGGCCCAATAATGGAAATAATTTCAGCCATTGCCATTGCTATTGTGGTTTTTTTTGCAGGTTACAGAAGTATGCAAGGCGCTATAACACTTGGAGAATTTGTTTCTTTTTTAGCAGCCTTGATGTTGGCCTATCAGCCAGTTAGAGCGTTGGCTGGGATTAACGTTGGTATACAAGAAGGCATTACAGCTGCTAAACGAATATATGAAATAATTGATCAAAAAAATGAGATTTACAATGATGAAAATGCTCCTTCTTTAAAATTAAAAAATGCAACATTGGAGTTTAAAAATATTAGTTTCACATATCCAGATGGCACACATGCTTTAAAAAATTTATCTGCCAAAATAGAAGGTGGAAAAAAAGTTGGTTTAGTTGGTATAAGCGGATCTGGAAAAACTACATTTTTAAATTTAATTCCAAGATTCTTCAATTTAAAACACGGCACAATTCTTATTGATAATCAAAATATAAACAACATAAATTTAAATTCTTTAAGAAAAGAAATCTCAATAGTTAGTCAAGACGTAATACTTTTTGATGACACTATTAGATCCAATATACTATACGGAAATGCATCGGCATCTGATGATGAAATAATAAATGCATGTAAATTTGCAGCAGCTCAAGAATTTATAGAAAAACTTCCAAACAAATATGAAACTATCATCGGCGAAAATGGAATAAAATTATCTGGAGGACAAAAACAAAGATTATCAATAGCAAGAGCTATATTAAAAGATTCACCAATAATATTATTAGATGAGGCTACTTCATCTTTGGATTCTGAGTCTGAAGCAGTCATCCAAAAAGCTATTGAAAATTTAACTAAAAATAAAACAACAATTATAATTGCTCATAGACTATCAACGATAATGAACTGTGATAAAATTTTAGTTTTTGATAGTGGTCAAATAGTTGCTGAAGGCAGTCATGAATTTCTAGTAAACAATTCTGTGATATACAAAAACTTATATGAAAAACAAATTATAAGTTAATGAGGATTGCTTATTATTTAATAACAACGGTTTTCTATTATCTATTATATCCTTATCTCTATTTTAGAATTCTAAAAAAAAAAGAATGTCCATTACGCTACAAAGAAAAATTAGGAATTTCTCTTAAAACCAGAAATAATGGTTACCTAATATGGTTTCATTGCTCGAGCATTGAGGAATTAAAAAGTATATTTCCAATAATTGATCACTATTTAAAAAAAAACCAGATTTTAGTTACAACTTCTACCTTGAGCTCAAATGAAGTTTTTCAAAAAAAATATTACAATACTAATAATATCATCCATCAATATGCTCCTATTGATAGTCCGCAAATTATTAAAAAATTTTTTAAAAATTGGAAACCTAATATTATTTTTTTTACTGAATCTGAAATATGGCCAAATCAGATTTTTTATGCAAAAAATAAAAG